>NZ_JBWKNI010000030.1:0-53046 GCF_059415485.1 Caulobacter sp. GW821-FHT10C03
GGCCGCCGAAGGCGGTGCCGCCCCCTCCGGCCCTCTGGGCCACCTCCCCCAGAGGGGGAGGATTTAGCAATCTAAACCCCCAGATCCTTCCGCACGAACCGATAGGTCTCGCGCTTCTCGCAGGCGCAGGCCTTCATCTGGCCGTCGGGCGTCCACCAGACCAGCAGCGGATAGGCGAAGTTCACGCCGTTGGCCTTGAGCAGCGGCCGCAGGTCCTCGACCGACTTGCGACCGGCCTCGATGACGGCGGTGCGGGCGATGTCGCCATCGGCGGGCTTCACGCCCGGGGCCTTCCAGGCCTCGACCGGGGTGGCGTCCCACTTCTCGGCCAGTTCCCACGAGCGGTTGATCCACAGTTCGGCCACCGTCGCCCGCTCCACCGGCGTCGACTTGGGCACGCCGTTGCGGTCGGCGCGGGCGATCTCGATCAGGCGAGTGTCGATCCCGGCCTTGTGCAGCTTGGGATACTCTTCCTTCTTGAAGCGGATGCAGTCGGGGCAGGTGCGGAAGCTGACCATATAGAGCTTGCCGCCCTTCAGGCCCGGCGACACCCAACCCGAGCCTTCCAGGATCTTGGCGATCTCGGCCTGGTTCTTGGTGATGGTCTTGGGCCGCCAGCGCAGGTCGAAGTTCCACCACGCCCACAGGCCGGCCCCGACCACCGCCACGACGACCACCAGGCCCGCCCACAGCTTGAACTTCTTCATCTCTACCGATCCTCTGGGGATTGCTTGAGCTGGTGATAGGACGCCGCGCGCGCCGCGGCGACGGCAAAATTCCTGAAAGCCGCTTGAGGCCCGCGTCGGGGACTCTAGATTGGCGCGATGTCCATGTCACAGGCGCCCGCGACCGCCGCCCCCCTAGAAATCGACCTGCCCGACGAGGCCGCCACCAAGACGCTCGGCGAGCGGCTGGCCGCCGTGCTGTTTCCGGGCGCGGCCCTGTGCCTCTACGGTCCGCTCGGCGCCGGCAAGTCGACCCTGGCCCGCGCCCTGGTCCGCGCCCTGACCTCGCCCGACGAAGAGGTGCCCAGCCCGACCTTCACCCTGGTGCAGTTCTACGAGGCGGAAGGCTTCCCGCTGGCCCATTTCGACCTCTATCGCCTGGAGGATCCGGACGAGGCCTACGAGATCGGCCTCGTTGAGGCGCTGGAGGACGGCGCGGCCCTGATCGAGTGGCCCCAGCGCCTGGAGGGCCGTCTGCCGCCCGACCGACTCGATGTAGAGATTTCCCCGGTTCTGGATGATACGGCCGGCGAAGCGCGCCGCGTCCGCATCACGTCCTACGGCGCCTTCAAGGAACGCAAGCTTGAGCTCTGACCGCGAAACCCTGAAGGCCGACTTCCTGGCCCGCCACGGCTATGGCGACGTGCGCCGCCAGCCGCTGGGCGGCGACGCCTCGACCCGCTCCTACGAGCGCCTGCATCGCGGCGAGCAGACCTTCATCTTCATGGACCAGCCGCCGGCCCTGGAGACCGCCCCCTGCCCGCCCGGCGCGACGCCGGACGAGCGCCGCGCGCTGGGCTTCAACGCCGCCTATCGCCTGGCCGCCGGCCGGGTGGACGCCTTCGTGGCCGTGGCAGGCTGGCTGCGCGCCCAGGGCCTTTCCGCCCCCGAGGTGCTGGCCGCCGAGCCGGCGCTTGGCCTGGCCGTGCTGGAAGACCTGGGCGACGACCTCTACGCCAAGGTGATCGCCGAGGGCGGCGACGAGCCGCTGCTCTACGACGCCGCCGTCGACGCCCTGGTCGCCCTGCATGCCGCCACGCCCCCGGCCGTGCTGGAAGCCGGCGGCTCGACCTGGCCGCTGCTGACCTATGACGACCTGGCCCTGCAGATGGCCCAGGACCTGTTCGTCGAGTGGCTGCCCAAGCTGAAGCCCGTGACCTTCGACGCCGCCGCCCTGGCCGACTGGCAAGCGCTGTGGACGCCGATCCGCGCCCGGGCCGAGGCCGGCGCTTCGGTGTTCTGCCACCGCGACTATCACGCCGAGAACCTGCTGTGGCTGCCCGACCGCGAGGGTCCGGCGCGCGTGGGTCTGATCGACTTCCAGGACGCCGTGGTCGCCCACCCGGCCTGGGACTTCTCGATGCTGCTGCACGACGCCCGCCGGGATGTGTCGCCGGAGATCGAGCAACGCGGCCTCGACCGCTATCTCGCCGCCCGCCCCGAGCTCGACCGCACGCAGTTCCTGGCCGACTACCATGCGCTGGGGGCGCTCAACATCGCCCGCATCCTCGGCATCTTCGCCCGCCTGGTCACCCGCGACGGCAAGCCGAAGTACGAGAGCTTCATGCCCCGCCTGTGGCGCTATCTCGACAGCTGCCTGGCCGATCCGGCGCTGGCGGGGCTGAAGGCCTGGTTCGACGCCCACGTCCCGGCGGAGGCCCGCTCGTGAGCGCCGCCCCGAAGAAGGCGATGGTGCTGGCAGCGGGCCTTGGCACCCGCATGCGCCCCCTGACCAACGACCGCCCCAAGGCCCTGGTCGAGGTCGCCGGCCGCACGCTGGTGGACCACATGCTCGATCGCCTGGCCGAGGCCGGGGTCGAGACCGCCGTGGTCAATGTCCACGCCTTCGCCGACCGGCTGGAGACTCATCTGAAGACCCGCACCGGCGCCCCCACGATCGTCATCTCCGACGAACGCGGTGAGCTGCTGGAAACCGGCGGCGGCCTGCGCAAGGCCCGGCCGCTGCTGGGCGAAGAGCCGGTGTTCGTCGCCAATATCGACTCCGTCTGGACCGAAGACGGCGCGCCGGCGATCGACAGCCTGGCCAAGGCCTGGGATCCGGAGCGGATGGACGTCTGCCTGCTGCTGGCGCGGCTGGACCGCACGCTGGGCTTCGACGGGGCCGGCGACTTCTTCCTGGCCGAGGACGGGGCCCTGACCTTCCGGGGCGACGCCCCCAGCGCGCCTTTCGCCTATATGGGCGTGCACATCTGCAAGCCGGGCCTGGTCGATGACGGCCCCGAGGGCGCGTTCTCGCTGGCGACGATCTGGCGCAAGCTCGCGCCCCAGGGCCGCGTGCACGGCGTGGTCATGGACGGCTTCTGGATGCACGTCGGCGATCCCGGCGCGCGCGACGAGGCCGAGGCCCGCTTGGCCGAGGTCCCGGCGGGATGAGCGGCCCGGCCGGTTCCGGCTGGTTCTCGATCCCGGCCCACCGGCCGTTCGTCGACGACGTGGCCGCCGGCCTCCTCGAGCGCCTGGCCCACCTGGGTCCCGACGCCCTGTCGCACGCCACCCTGCTGACCCCGACCCGCCGCGGCGCCCGCGCCCTGGCCGACGCCTTCGTGGCGGCCGGCGGCGGACGGGCCGTGCTGCTGCCGCAGATCCGCCCGCTGGGCGACCTCGACGAGGGCGAGCCGCCGTTCGAGCCCGGCGACCTGGCGCTCGACCTGCCGCCCGCCGTCTCCAGCCGCCGCCGCCGGTTCGAACTGGCGCGGCTGGTCCACGACAACGCCAGCCTGCTCGACAGCCCGCCCAGCGCCGGCCAGGCCCTGGAGATGGCCAAGGCCGTGTCCGACCTGCTCGACAGCTGCCAGATCGAGGAGGTCCCGATCATCGAGCGCCTCGACGGCCTGGCCGACGGGGATCTGGCCGCCCACTGGCAGGTCTCGGCGCGGTTCATCCGGGCCATGGTCGAGGGCTGGACCGCGCGGCTGGAGGACCTCCAGATGATGGACGTCAGCGAGCGCCGCGTGCGGCTGCTGCGCGCCCTGGCCGAGCAGTGGATGGCCAATCCGCCGCCCGGCGTGCTGGTCGCCGCCGGTTCGACCGGCACCGCTCCGGCCACCGCCGACCTGCTGATCGCCGTCTCCCGCGCCCCGCAGGGCTGCGTCGTGCTGCCGGGCCTCGACGAGGATCTCGCCGACGACGCCTGGGACAAGGTCGGCGAGCAGCACCCGCAAGGCGCCATGCGCCGGCTGCTCCACCGCGCCGAGGTCGATCGCGGCGCGGTCCGCCGCTGGCGCGCCGAGGCCGACAGCCGGGGCCGGTGGCGCCGTCGCCTGGTCAACGAGGCCCTGCGTCCGGCCGAAGCCACCGCCGACTGGCTGGCCCAGATCGCCAAGCTGCGCGCGGAGTCCGCCACGCTCGACCCTATCGCCGAGGGCCTGTCGGGCCTGTCGCTGGTCAATGCGTCCGGCGAGGAAGAGGCCGCCCTGGCCTGCGCCCTGCTGCTGCGCGAGGCTCTGGAGACGCCGGGCAAGACCGCCGCCCTCGTGACCCCCGACCAGCAGCTTGCTCGTCGGGCGGGGCTCTATCTGGCGCGCTGGGGCGTCGTGCCCGACAGCTCGGCCGGCGCGCCCCTGGCCGCCTCGCCCCCCGCCGTCCTGGCCCGCAAGCTGGCAGGCCTCGTTTTGGCGCCGCTGGATCCGGTCGGTCTGCTGGCCGTCGCCAAGCACCCGCTGCTCAAGGCCGACGAGGCCGCGCGGACGCTAGAGCTGCGGGGCCTGCGCGGCTCGGCCCCGGCCGACGCGGCCGCTCTCGAACGCCGCATCGCCGCCTATCCCGAGGCCGTGGACCTGGCCCGCCGCATCCACGCCGCCGTCGAGATCGCCGCCGAGCCCTACGCCGCCGGCCCCGTCGCCCCGCCGCACCTCGCCGCCGAAGCCCTGGCGAAAGCGCTGGAAAGCCTGGCCGAGCCCCAGGCGCTGTGGGCCGGCTCCGGCGGCGAAGCCCTGGCGGCGCTGATCTCGGCCCTGATCGACGACGGCCAGGCCCTGCCGCCGACCAATCCGCTGGGCTTCCTCGACCTGCTGGGCCGGCTGGTCGACGAAGAGACCCTGCGCGTCGGCGGCGCCACGCATCCTCAGCTGCGCATGCTGGGCGCCATCGAAGCCCGCCTGGTGCGCGCCGACCGGCTGATCCTGGCCGGGCTGGAGGAAGGCGTCTGGCCGCAGGCGGCCCCGATCGATCCGTTCCTGTCGCGGCCGATGCGCGAGAAGCTCGGCCTGCCGCCGCCCGAGCGCAAGATCGGCCTCACCGCCCACGACTTCGCCCAGGCCGCCAGCGCCCCCGACGTCATCCTGGTGCACAGCCAGCGCCGCGGCGGCGCGCCGGCCGTCGAGAGCCGCTGGCTGTGGCGAATGAAAACCCTGGCGCGCGGCGCCAACCTGACCCTGACCGAGCGCCCCGACGTGCTGGACTGGGCCCGGGCGCTCGACGCCCCCGGCCCCTACGCCCCGGTCCGGCGCCCCGCCCCCTGCCCGCCGGTCGCCGACCGTCCCCGCAAGATGGCCGTCACCCGCGTCGAGGCCCTGACGCGCGATCCCTACGCGGTGTGGGCGCGCGACATCCTCAAGCTCTATCCCCTCGACCGTCCGGACGAGCCGGTGGAGGCCCGGGCGCGCGGCACGGCCATCCACGCCGCCTTCGAGGTGTTCGCCGAGACCTACCCGCAAGAGCTGCCGGCCAACGGGGCCGAAATCTTCGAGGGTCTCTACATCGCCGAGCTGGTCGCCGCCGGCATGCCGCCCTCGGCCCTGGCCCGCGAACGCGCCCTGGCCCGCGAGGCCGCCCTGTGGGTCATGGACCTGGAGGCTCGCCGCCGCGCGAACGCCGAGAAGATCGTGGTCGAGGCCGCCGGCGAGATCACCTTCCAGGTCGACGGCCGGCCCTTCACCCTGACGGCCAAGACCGACCGTCTGGAGCCGACCCGCGACGGCCTTTCCGCCCACATCCTCGACTACAAGACCGGCGCCGCCCCCAGCCAGAAGCAGGTCGACACCGGCTTCTCGCCGCAGCTGACCCTGACGGCGGCGATCCTGCAGAACGGCGGCTTCCCCGAACTCGGCCCGCGCGCGCCCGGAGACCTCACCTATGTCCGCGTCACCGGCCGCCGCCCGGCCGGCGAGGAGCAGACCCGCGCCAAGGCCGGCGGCGAGAGCGAGGACGCCGCCCGCAAGGCCTTCGACGGTCTGGTCGAGCTGATCCGCAAATACGACGAGCCGACGAGGCCGTATCTGTCGCGCACCGCCCCGCAGTTCGTGCACGACCACGCGGGGGACTATGGCCACCTGGCGCGGGTGTTCGAGTGGTCCACCAGCGGGGATGAGGGGGACGGGGAATGAGGGCGGCGCTGTTCTCAAGAAACCTCCCCCTCTGGGGGAGGCGGCCGAAGGCCGGTGGGGGGGCGTTTTCAGTCGCCGCCGCGCTGGCCGACTTCCGAATAACTCCCCCCACCGATCGCTGCGCGATCGCCTCCCCCAGAGGGGGAGGTTCCCTTTGACCGTCCTCGATCCCCAGCGCATCGCCGCCGACCCGGCGATCTCCGCCTTCGTCACGGCCAACGCCGGTTCGGGCAAGACCAAGACCCTGATCGACCGGGTCGCGCGCCTGCTGCTGGGCGGCGCCGAGCCGGCGGCGATCCTGTGCGTGACCTACACCAAGGCCGCCGCCGCCGAGATGCAGCACCGCCTGTTCGACCGGCTGGGCAAGTGGTGCATCACGCCCGACGACGCGCTGCGCGCCGAGATCGCCGACCTCGTGGACCGCCCGGCCAACGAATTCGACGCGGCCGCCCTGTCCAAGGCCCGCAGCCTGTTCGCCAAGGCGCTGGAGACTCCCGGCGGCCTGAAGATCCAGACCATCCACGCCTTCTGCGAGAAGCTGCTGCGGCGCTTCCCGATCGAGGCCGGGGTGTCGCCTGGCTTCCAGGTGATGGACGACGGCGCCTCGTCGGCCGTGGCCCAGGCGGCCCTGCACAAGCTGGCCGACCACGTCACCCACAGCGACGACGTGTTCGCCGACGCCTATGCCCGCTTCTCGGTGGCCCTGGACTTCGCCTCGTTCGAGGCGATGTTCGCGACCTTCGAGCACCAGCGCTCCGGCATCGCCGCCTATCTCGACCGCTGCGGCGGCCTGGAGGGCGTGATCGCCGATCTCTGGACCGTCTGCGGCTTTCCCGAACCGACCACCGCCGATGAGGTCGCGGCCGAGGCCATGGCCGATCTCGACCGGGTGCTGTGGCGCTCGATCGCCGACGTGCTGGCCGGCGGCGGCAAGACCGACATCAAGTGCGGCGAGCAGATGCGGGCCGTCGCCGTCGATCCCGGCGCGACGCTGGAAGACGCCCTGGCGGCGCTCTTCACCGAGAAGGGCGTCGGCACGCCCGCCACCTGGCCGGCCAAGACCTCGGGCCTGAAGAGCCGGGAAGACCTGCGCGAACGGCTGCTGGCCGAGCAGGAGCGCCTGGAGGAGGCCCGCGAATACCTCCGCGCCGCCAAGGTGGCCGAGGACAGCGTCGCGGCCCTGCGGCTGGCGGCGCTCTACCTGGCCAAGTTCATCGAGGAAAAGCAGGCCCACGGGGCGCTCGACTTCTCCGACCTGATCGAGAAGACCCGCGACCTGCTGACCCGCAAGGTCGACGCGGCCTGGGTGCTCTACAAGCTGGACGGCGGCGTCAGTCACATCCTGCTCGACGAGGCCCAGGACACCGCCCCCGAGCAGTGGGAGATCCTGTCGGCCCTGACCGAGGACTTCTTCGCCGGGGCCGGGGCGCCGGGCCGCGACGGCAAGGCCGCCGACGGCCGCACCCTGTTCATCGTCGGCGACGAGAAGCAGTCGATCTATTCGTTCCAGGGCGCCCAGCCCGAACGGCTGCTGATCGAGACGCAGGGCTACATCGCCCGCATCGAGGCCGTCGGCCGCACCGGCAAGGCCGTGCCGCTGTCAATGTCCTACCGCTCGACCCAGCAGGTGCTGAGCTTCGTCGACGCCCTGTTCGAGGCGCCGGACGCGCGGATGGGCCTGGCTCCGACCGGCGAGGACATTCCCGGCCACGAGGCCTTCCGCCGCGATCACCCGGGGTGCGTGGACCTGTGGCCGCTGGAGCGCGAGCCGGTCGCCGCCGAGCGCGAGGCCTGGGACGCGCCGCTCGACGTCGAGACCGAGCAGGGCGCCAACCGCCGCCTGGCCGAGAAGATCGCGTCCGAGATCAAGGCCCTGGTCGAGCGCGGCGATGCGGTGTTCGACAAGGACTCCCGGACCTGGCGCCCGGCCCACTACGGCGACGTGCTGGTGCTGGTGCGGCGGCGCAAGGCGCTGTTCGAAGAGGTGCTGCGGGCCCTGAAGCGGCGCGGCGTGCCGGTGGCCGGCGCCGACCGGCTGTCGCTGTCGGCCCACATCGTCTTCGACGACCTGCTGGCCCTGGGCCGCTTCTGCCTGTTCCCGGACGATGATTTGACCCTGGCGGCGCTGCTGAAGAGCCCGTTCTGCGGCCTGGCGGACGATGATCTCTACGCCCTCGCCAAGGGGCGGCGCGGCACGCTGTGGACCGTGCTGGCCGCCCGGGCAGACGAGCGGCCGCTATGGCGCGAGGCCCACGCCCTGCTCGACTGGGCCCTGAACGCCCGTCGCCGCCGTCAGCCCTACGAATTCTACGCCCTGTTCCTGGGCAAGCTGGACATCAACGGGACCAGCAACCGCGCCCGCGCCCTCACCCGCCTGGGCGAGGAAGCCGCCGACGCCCTGGACGAGTTCCTGGCCCAGATCACCAACGCCGAAGCGCGCGGCGTGCGGGATCTGGAGACCCTGATCGCCGAGTTCGCGGCGCTGGACATCGTGGTCAAGCGCGAGATGGAGGGCGTGCGCCGGCAGGTGCGGGTGATGACCGCCCACGGCGCCAAGGGGCTGGAGGCGCCGATCGTCTTCCTGCCCGAGACGACGATGAAGAGCGGGGCGCGCGGCTCGCCGCTGCTGGCCACGGCGGACAAGGGTTATGTCTGGTGCGCCTCGGGCAAGTACGACTGCGAGGCCTCGGCGAGCGCCCGGAAACTGCGCGAGGACAAGGCCCAGCAGGAGGCCTATCGCCTGCTCTATGTGGGCCTGACCCGGGCGCGCGACCGCCTGATCCTGTGCGGCCGCATCGACGCCCGCACCAAGGACGAGAACGTCGGCGGCTGGTACGCCGCCGCCCGCGCCGCCTTCGCCCATCCGCTGATCGAGGGCGACACCCGGACGATCGACGCGGAAAGTGACTCGGAGACCGGGATCCTGCGCTACGGCCCCGATCCCCTGCCCGCCCCGCCGGCGGCGCAAGTGGCCGACGCCGTCCCGCACGCCCTGCCCGCCTGGGCGCGCAAGGCGGCCGATCCGGTGTCGGCCGGCGCCCGCTGGGCCGCGCCCTCGGCGCTGGAGGCCGAGGAGGAGGCGGTCGGCTCCGCCCCCTCGCCGCTGGCCAGGATCGAGGGCCTGGGCCGCTATCGCCGGGGCGAGGTGATCCACCGGCTCTTGCAGCTCCTGCCCGACATCGCGCCCGCCGAGCGCCGCAGCGCCGCCGCGCGTTTGCTGGCGGCCGAGCGCGACCTGACCGATCCGCAACGGGCCGAGATGACCGCCGCCGCCTTCGGGGTGCTGGAGGACGACCGCTTCGCCGCCGTCTTCGGCCCCGGCTCGCGCGCCGAGGCCGCCCTGGCTGGAGCAGCTTCCAGGCTGCCGCAGGGCATGGCGATCTCGGGCCGGGTCGACCGGCTGGTGGTCTCGCCCGACCGCGTGCTGGTCGTCGACTACAAGACCAACCGCCCCTCGCCCGACCGCATCGAGGACGCCGACCCGGCCTATCTGGCCCAGATGGCGGTCTATGCGGCGGTGCTGGCCGAGATCTTCCCCGGGCGCGAGATCGACGCCGCCATCGTGTGGACGGATGGTCCCAAACTGATGGCCGTTCCAGAAAACGTGCGGGCGGCGGCGCTTTCACGCCTCTTCTGAGTTATTGCCGGGCGGCTTTCCCACGCCTACATCTTCGAACAAGAGGCGGCTGGAACCGCCACTGTTCTCAATTCCGCGTCGCGGCCGCCCCCGACCCGCGACGCCTGCAAGGAGCCTGACCCATGAGCACCGTGACGGTGACCGACGCCACCTTCGAACAAGACGTCCTGCAGGCCGAGGGCCCCGTGCTCGTCGACTTCTGGGCCGAATGGTGCGGCCCGTGCAAGCAGATCGCCCCGGCCCTGGAGCAGATCTCCGAAGAGCTCGCCGACCACGTGGTCGTCGCCAAGATCAACATCGAGGACAGCCCGACCACCCCGTCGCGCTACGGCGTCCGCGGCATCCCGACCATGATGCTGTTCCGCGGCGGCCAGATGACCTCGATGAAGGTCGGCGCCATGCCCAAGGCCAAGATCCTGGAATGGCTGACCGAAGCCGGCGTCCAGCAACCGGCCTGAGCCTGAGCGTTCAGCACTGACGAAGAGCCCCGGCCGGCAACGGCCGGGGCTTTTTCTTTTGGCGCCAAAGATCCTCCCCCTCTGGGGGAGGTGGCCCAGAGGGCCGGAGGGAGGCCGTTTTCAGCTGCCGGAGAGGTGGCCGGTTTCGCAGACACGCCCCCCACCGATCGCTACGCGATCGCCTCCCCCACAGGGGGAGGTTCCTTGCCTAGAACCCCCGCAGCTCCCCCCAGACCTCGAACGGCTCCCGCCGCGAGCGCCACTGGTTCACGGCCGCGTCCTCGTCGGCCACGCCCAGCGCCATGCCCGAGAACACCATGTGGTCGTCCGGCAGCCCCAGGAACGCCGCCGACAGCTTGCCGTAGGCCGACCAGAACTCCTGGGCGCAGGTGGCCAGGCCCCGCTCGGTGGCCAGCAGCATCACCGTCTGCATGTACATGCCCAGGTCCGACCACTGCGGCGGCCCCAGATTGCGGTCGATTGAGAAGAACAGCCCCACCGGCGCGCCGAAGAACTCGGCGTTGCGGGCGAATTGCATCAGGCGGCCCATCTTGTTCTCGCGGGGGATATCCAGCGCGCCGTAGAGGTCCTCGCCGACCTGGAAGCGGCGACTGCGGAAGGGCTCCCAGAGATTGGCCGGATAGACGGCGTATTGCGCCTCGTCGGGCGAGCCCAGCCGCGCGGCGACCTGGGCCTTGAAGTCGGCCAGCGCCTCGCCGGCGACGGCGTGGACCTTCCACGGCTGGAGATTTCCACCCGAGGGCGCGCGGGCGGCGGCCTCGAGGATGGCCCGCACCGTCTCGCCCGGCACCGGATCGGCCTTGAAGGCCCGCGCCGAAAACCGCGCGGCGACCGCTTCCGACACGCTCATGCCATCAGGCATCAAGGCCTCCCTAACCAACGCGCCCTATCGAGCGTCTCGATCGTTGGCTAGCATCCGGCCGCAAGGTCAAGGCAAGGGGCGTCGAGTTTGAAGGTTCTGCTGCGCAACATCTTCCTGGCGCTGTTCATCGTGCTGGTCGTCGGTCCGATCCTGGCGGTGCTGGTCTATCGCTTCGTGCCGGTGCCGGCGACGCCGTTGATGGTCATCCGCGCCGTCGAGGGCAGGGGCTGGGACCACCGCTGGCGGCCGCTGTCGAAGGTCTCGCCCAGCCTGCCCCGCGCCCTGATCGCCGCCGAGGACGCCCGCTTCTGCGAGCACCACGGCTTCGACGTCGAGGCCCTGCAGAAGGCCTACGAGAACAACGAGAAGGGCAAGAAGGTGCGCGGCGGCTCGACCATCAGCCAGCAGACCGCCAAGAACGTCTTCCTGTGGCCGGACCGCTCCTACCTGCGCAAGGGGCTGGAGGCCTGGTTCACGGTGCTGATCGAGCTGGGCTGGGGCAAGCAGCGGATCATGGAGGTCTATCTGAACTCCATCGAGTTCGGCCCCGGCATCTACGGCGCCGAGGCCGCCGCCCAGCGCTACTTCAAGACCAGCGCCGCCAACCTCACGCCGGCCCAATCGGCGCGGCTGGCGGCGATCCTGCCCAGCCCGCTGAAGTGGAAGGCCGTCAAGCCCGGCCGCTACGTCCAGAAGCGCTCGCGCCGGATCGGCGCGGCCTCTGGCACGGTGCGCCGCGACGGCCTGGAAGCCTGCGTGATCTGAAAAAAGAAAAAGAGGGAGGAAGTTCGATGGCCACAGCGCCCGGTCCCACGCTGGAGACCGCCCGCCTGATCCTGCGCCCCACCGCCGCCGAGGACCTCGACGGCTGGGCCGAATTGATGGGCGACGCGCAGGCCGCCCAATATATCGGCGGCTACCAGAACCGCGACACCGCCTGGCGCGGCATGGCCTCGATGGCCGGCTCGTGGGCGATAAACGGCTTCGGCATGTTCTCGCTGCTGGAGAAGACGACCGGCGAGTGGGTCGGCCGCATCGGCCCCTGGCGGCCGGAGGGCTGGCCGGGCACGGAGGTCGGCTGGAGCCTGATCCGCCGCGCCTGGGGCAAGGGCTATGCGGTGGAGGCCGCCACGGCCGCCATCGACTGGGCCTTCGACCACCTGGGCTGGGACGAGGTGATCCACTGCATCCACCCGGAGAACGTGGCCTCGCAGCAGGTGGCGATCCGGTTGGGGTCGACGAACCGAGGGCCCAAGCCGTTGCCGGCGCCGTATTCGGAGGTTCCGAACGAGGTTTGGGGGCAGACGCGGGCGGAGTGGCGAGCCCGGTAGCCAGAGACCCTCTCCCTGAAGGGAGAGGTGTCGGCGAAGGCCATCCTAGAGAAACCTCCCCCTGTGGGGGAGGCGGCCGAAGGCCGGTGGGGGGACGTTTTCAACTGCCGCTGATAAGGCCGGCTTTGTCGACACTCCCCCCTCCGATCGCTGCGCGATCGCCTCCCCCACAGGGGGAGGTTCCTTGAGTGACGCCATCAGACTCCAGACCTACGCTTTAGGCCGCCACCCGTCCGGGGCCAGCTCGAACCCCTCGAACCTGAACCCCGGCGCCACGGTGCAGCCGACCAGGGTCCAGGCCCCCAGCGACACCGCCGTCTGCCACCAGCCGACCGGCACCACCACCTGCGGCCGGCAGCCGGCCCGCAGGTCCGGACCCAGCGTATGCGGCGTCATGCCGACGCCGTCGGGGGGCGACAGGGTGAGTGAGATCGGGGCGCCGGCGTACCAGTGCCAAACCTCGACCGCGTCGATGCGGTGCCAGGCCGACATCTGCTCGGCCTCCAGCAGGTAGTAGATCGCCGTCGAGGCCGGACGGCCCTCGGCGTTGGGGGCGTCCTCGAACACCCGCACGTACCAGCCGCCCTCGGGATGCGGCGCCATGCCGAGCAGGCGCACGATCTCATTGGCGCCCAGGTCGCCGGAGATTCCAGCCAAAGTCATCGAACTCATCCCTTGAAACTGTCCTTGGCCGCGCGGATCTCGGCGAAGGCCTGGGCCGGCGCAAGGCCCGGCCGCAGCAGCGGCGCGCGCAGGAACGGATTGGTGGCCTTCTCCAGGCCGATGGTGGTGGGCACGGTGGCCTCGCCGCGCTCGCGGGCGGCGAACACCTCATCCGCCCGCGCCTTCAGGGCCGGGTCGGCGTCGACCGACAAAGCAAAGCGGGCGTTGGAGGCGGTGTATTCGTGGGCGCAGTAGACGGCGGTGTCGTCGGGCAGGTCGGCCAGCCGCGACAGCGAGGCCCACATCTGCTCGGGATCGCCCTCGAACATCCGCCCACAGCCCAGGGCGAACAGGGTGTCGCCGACGAAGGCGATGTGGTCGCCGGCGTCATGATAGGCCACATGGCCCAGGGTGTGGCCGCCGCTGTCGATGACCGAGAACCTAGTCTCGCCCAGTTCGACCACATCGCCGCCGGCAACCGCACGGTCCAGCGGCGCGATGCGGGTCACCTCCTGCGGGCCAGCGATGGTCGCGCCGGTGGCGGCCTTGACCTTCTCGTTGCCGCCGGCGTGGTCGGGGTGCCAGTGGGTGTTGAGGATCATGTCGAGACCCCAGCCCAGCTTTTCCAGCTGTGCGAGAATGGCGTCGGCGTCCGGCGTGTCGATGCAGGCGGTCTTGCCGGTCGCGACATCGCGCACGAGAAAGCCGTAATTGTCGGACAGGCAGGGAAACTGGTGGATTTCGAGCGACATGCGAACGGCCTCGGTCACGGACGGGGGTCGGCGGGCGTGACGTGGAGGATTCGCCCGCCTAAATAAGTGACGCCTGGGCCACGGAGATTCAATGCGCCGCGACGTGCTCGACCTCAGGGCCTTCTACGCCGCCCCGCTCGGCCGGGTGGCGCGGGAGATGCTCGGCCGCAAGGTGGCCGAGGCCTGGGGCGACGCCAACGGGCTGGACGTGCTGGGCCTGGGCTACGCCACCCCCTTCCTCGACGAGGCCCGCGCCAAGGCCCGCCGCGTCGTGGCCGCCATGCCCGCCACCCAAGGCGTGGAAGTCTGGCCCGGCGGCGAGCGCAACCAGGCCGCCCTGGTCGAAGAAACCGCCCTGCCCTTTCCCAACGCCATGTTCGACCGGATCCTGGCCGTCCACGCCCTGGAGGAGGCCGACGACCCGGCCGCCGTGCTGCGCGAGATCTGGCGGGTCATGGCCCCGTCCGGCCGGCTGATCGTCGCCGTGGCCTCGCGCGACGGGGTCTGGGCCGGGGCCGAGAGCACGCCTTTCGGGCACGGCCGCCCGTTCAGCCGCAGCCAGCTGGAAAGCCTGCTGCGCGAGGCCGACCTGGAGCCCGCCGGCTGGACGCGGGCGCTCTACGCGCCGCCGATGGCCTTCACCGCCGGCTGGGCCGAGGGCTTCGAGCAGGTCGGCGCGCGCCTGTGGCCGCGCTTCGCCGGCCTGATCCTGATGGAGGCGGTCAAGCAGACCTTCGCGGTCAAGCCGCGTGGCACGCGGGCCCGGGCGCGGGTGTTCGCGCCGGTCATGCCGCCTGTTCCGGCGGGCGCGGCGCCTGTTCGAAAGGCGCCGGGAACCGTAAGGACCGGAATACTATTGGAAGCTGTGGCGGCAGGGCCTAGCCTGGAGTCGCCGACACAGCCGTAACCGGCCGCGTATGAAGGGGATGCCGCGCCATGAAGATGATCGTCGCCGTGATCAAGCCCAGCCGCCTGGACGCCGTGCTCGAAGCGGTCACAGAAGCCGGCGCTTCGGGCCTGACGGTGACCGAAGTACGTGGCTACGGCCGCCAGAAGGGCAAGACCGAGGTCTATCGCGGCGCCGAGTACGAGGTGAAGCTGCTGCCGAAGGTCAAGCTCGAGATCGCCGTGCCCACCGACGTGGCCGACGCGGTGATCGAGGCCCTGCAGCGCACCGCCAACACCGGCAAGATCGGCGACGGCAAGGTCTTCGTCATGGACCTGGAGCAGGCCCTGCGCATCCGCACCGGCGAGCGCGACGCCGCCGCCATCGCCGGCTGATCTTTCCGGCAAGCGGAGCCATATTCGCCGCCGCACGTTTTCGAGCGGAGTAGCGGCGTAGGGGCGTCATGGCAGAATCCGAATCCGTCTTCTGTCCGGGCTCGACCTGTTGGCGGGTCGAGACCGCCGACCGGCTTGCGCTGTTCATCGACAACGACGAGGCCTTCGATGCGCTGAAGGCCCTGCTGCTGTCGGCCAAGCACTCGATCTGGATCCTGGCCTGGGTGTTCGATCCGCTGACCCGGCTGGATCCCGACCGGGTCAAGAAGAGCCGCGATCCCGAGCACGCCGACCGCATCGGCCTTCTGCTGCGCCGGCAGGCGGCGCTGAACCCGGCGCTGGACGTGCGGGTGCTGGCCTGGGACATGCCGTTCCCGATCGCCGCCTCGCAGCTGTTCGGACCCCAGCGCGGCGCGGCCTTCTTCGCCGGCTCCAAGGTCAAGTACCGCCTGGACAACACCCTGCCGGCCAGCGCCTGCCATCACCAGAAGGTGGTGGTGGTCGACGGGGTCACGGCCCTGCTCAGCGGCGGCGACATCGGCGTCGACCGCTGGGACACCACCGCCCATCTCGACAACGACCCGCGCCGGCGCCTGCCCACGGGGCATCACTATCCGGCCCGCCACGAGGTCGCCGCCCTGGTCGACGGCCGCACGGCCGAGGCCCTGGGCGAGTTGTTCACCGAGCGCTGGCGCAAGGCGACGGGTGAAATCGTCGATCCGCCGCAGCGTCCGGCGATCACGCCCTGGCCCCACGGCCTGACGCCGCTGCTGCGCCGCGTGCCCGTGGCCATCGCCCGCACCCAGCCGGCCTGGCGCCACGACCCCGAGATCACCGAGTGCCTGCAGCTGCACCTGCAGACCATCCGCACGGCCCAATGGCTGATCTATGTGGAGAACCAGTACCTGACCTCGCCGATCGTGGTCGAAGCCCTGGCCGAGCGCCTGGCCGAGCCCGACGGTCCGGAGGTGGTGACCATCGGCCCGGCCCGCAGCCCGAGCTATTTCGACCAGGTGACCATGGACAGCGCCCGCACCGCGGCGATCAACCGCCTGCGCGAGGTCGACGTCCATGGCCGCTTCTACGCCTTCAGCGCCCGCACGCCCAAGGGCGCGCCGATCATCGTCCATTCGAAGGTGGCGGTGGCCGACGACCGGGTGCTGCGGCTGGGCTCAGCCAATCTCAACAACCGCTCGATCGGGCTCGACACCGAGTGCGACATCGGCTTCGAGGCCCGCGACGAGGACGAGCGCCTGGCCATCGCCGCCTTCCTGGGCCGGCTGGTCGGCCACTTCCTGGGGGTCGAGACCGAGGTGCTGCTGGAAGCCTTCCTGGAATATGGCGGCCTTGGCCCCGCCATCGAGGCGCTGGACGGCAAGACCGGCCCGCGCCGGCTGGAGCCGGTGGGCGTGGTGCCTTTGAAGGGCCTCAAGAAGTTCGTCGCCGACTGGAGCCTGGGCGACGCCATCGCCCCCGACGACGCCTGGCGCCCCTGGGGCCGCCGCAAGCGGCTGCGGCACGACCTGGCGCGCCTGACCGCCCCGCCGCCGGAACCGCCGGAGCATTTGCAATTGTAGACCCCTCTCTCATGGAGAGAGGGAGGGGCCCACGCCGTAGGCGTGGGAGGGTGAGAGGGTACACCCTCACAGAATTGAGCGCGGTTGGGCGCGGAGCGGAACCTGTAAGGGTTTCTCCGGCCGACGGTGAAACCTCTCACCCTCCCACCGCTTCGCGGCGGGCCCCTCCCTCTCTCAAAGAGAGAGGGATTTCACCCTGCCTCGATCTCCAGATCCACCACCAGCGGCAGGTGATCCGACGCCACCCGCGCCAAGGCGTCATAGGGCGAGAAGACGTTCACCGTGCGCAGGCCCTTGGTCAGGAACACGTGGTCGATGCGCATGAACGGGAAGTTCGAGGGGAAAGTCGCGGTCGGGGCCTTGCCCCAGCCCGAGGCCAGGGTCTGGGCGTCGCGGGCGGCGGCCTTCAGCAGGCGGTAGGTGGCCGAATAGGGCGTGGCGTTGAAGTCGCCCAGCAGCACGCCCGGCGCGGTCCAGCGGTCGGACGCCATCCAGGCCTCGCCGACCAGGGCGGCGGCCTGGCGCTTCTGCTCCTGGGGCACGAGGCCAAGATGGGTGTTGATGATCTGCACCGGCTTGCCGCCGACCATCACCTCGACCCACAGCGCCCCGCGCGGCTCCAGCCCTGGCACGGCGCGATAGAACGGCAGCGGGCCGGACTTGATCAGCTTTTCCGGCAGGTGGGTGAGGATGGCGTCGCCGTAGAGCTCCTCCTCCACCGTCATGGCCGGATGGAAGTGGAAGCCCATCTTCAGCAATTCGGCCAGACGGTGGGCCTGATCGACGTTGCCGGTGCGCAGCCGGCCGACGTCGAGTTCCTGCAGGGCCACGACGTCGGGCTCGTGCGCCGAGATCACCTCGGCCACGCGTTCCACGTCGAGCCTGCGGTCGCCGCCCACGCAACGGTGGACGTTGTAGGTCATCAGCCGCAGCTTCATGGGATCAGAAGATCGCCTGAAACGGCGCTAGGTTCCACACGCTGAGCGGGCGCCCCCCGGCTGAGCAGGAAAAGACAGCTCTCCGAGCGCCAGTTCTCCAGGGCCTTGGTCGGGTCGATGGGCCGCGCGGGACCGCTTCCGGCGAAGGCGGCGCTGGAATCCACGCGCACGCCGAGATCCTCCGTCAGGGCCATGAAGTCGGCCAGGGTGCACAGGTGAATGTTCGGCGTCGCCCACCAGGGCGTCGGCAGGGCCTTGGTCTCGGGCATCCGTCCCCGGCTGAGCAGCGACCAGCGAACGCTCCAGTGGCCGAAATTGGGGAACGACACGATGGCCCGGTCGGCGATTCGCAAGAGCTCGTCCAGCACGTGGCGCGGATTGCGCGTGGCCTGCAGGGTCTGGGACAGGATGGCGTAGTCGAAGGTCTTGTCGGGGAAGTGGTCGAGGTCCTGGTCGGCGTCGCCCTGCACCACCGACAGCCCCCGCGCCATGCAGGCGGCCACGCCATGGGCGCTGATCTCCAGCCCCCGGCCGTCGACCTCCTTCTCCCGGGTCAGCAGCTCCAGGAGCGCGCCCTCGCCGCACCCCACGTCGAGCACCCGCGCGCCGGGGCGAACGAGGCGGAGGATTTCGCGGAAGTCCTCGCGGATGAACGTCAAAGGAACCTCCCCCTCTGGGGGAGGCGGCCGAAGGCCGGTGGGGGGCCGTTTTCAGCTTCCGAGGCGGCGGATCGTCCTTGCAACACTCCCCCCACCGATCGCTGCGCGATCGCCTCCCCCACAGGGGGAGGTTCCTTGAAATCGATCATCGCCCGATCCCCCGTTCCCGCTCCACCGACGCCATGAACCCGGTCAGCGCCGCGTCCATCACCGGCTCGTCCAGCAGGAAGGCGTCGTGGCCCTTGTCGCTGTCGATCTCGGCGAAGGCCGCGCGGCAGCCGGCGGCGGTCAGGGCGCGGACGATGTGGCGGCTCTCCGAGGTCGGATAGAGCCAGTCGCTGGTGAAGCTGAGCACGCAGAACCTGACCTCGCGCGCGGCCTTGAAGGCGTTGGCCAGCACCCCGCCGTGCGGCGCGGCCAGGTCGAAATAGTCCATGGCCCGGGTGATGTAGAGGTAGGAGTTGGCGTCGAAGCGGTCGACGAAACTGGCGCCCTGGTGGCGCAGGTAGCTCTCGACCTGGAAGTCGGCGTCGAAGCCCCAGGACAGGCCGTCGCGTTGCAGTTCGCGCCCGAACTTGCGCTGCAGGGCGGGCTCGGAAAGGTAGGTGATGTGGGCGGCCATCCGCGCCACGGCCAGGCCCTTCTCGGGCCGCGCGCCCTGGCTGGCATAGGCCCCGCCGCGCCATTCGGGATCGGCCATGATCGCCTGGCGCCCCACCTCGTGGAAGGCGATGTTCTGGGCCGAGTGCCGCGAGGCCGAGGCCACGATCACGGCGCTGAACAGCTTTTGCGGATAGTCGGCCGCCCACTGCTGCACCTGCATGCCGCCCATCGAGCCGCCGACCACCGCCAGCAGGGTGTCGACCCCGAGCGCGTCGATCAGCATGGCCTGGGCCCGCACCATGTCGGCGATGGTCAGGATCGGGAACGACAGGCCCCAGGGCTCGCCCGTCGCCGGATTGATCGAGGCGGGGCCGGTCGAGCCCATGCAGCCGCCGATGACGTTGGAGCAGATGACGAAGTGGCGGGCCGGGTCGATCGGCTTGCCGGGCCCCACCAGCCGCGTCCACCAGCCGGGCTTGCCGGTCGTGGGGTTGGCCCCGGCCACGTACTGGTCGCCGGTCAGGGCGTGGCAGATCAGGATGGCGTTGGAGCCGTCCTCGTTCAGCGCGCCATAGGTCTGGTAGGCGATCTCCAGGCCGGCGATCTTCGCCCCTGAATCGAGCACCAGCGGACGGTCGGCGGGGAAGCGCCAGACACCGCCGCCGAGCGGCGCGGAAACGTCCAGGTCGAGATCGGCCATGTCGCCTTGGACCGCCTGTCGGCGAAGGTGTCAACCATGCGCTTTGCGCCAGGCTTCCAGCCCCGTATGAGGAGATCGTCGAGACGGCGTTTCTCGCCATTTGCCCCGTCAAGAAACCGCTCTATGGAGAGCCGCATGGACCGGTTGATCCTGATGCGCCACGGCAAGGCCGAGCGGCACGCCGCCCAGGGCGGAGACTTCGAGCGCGCTCTGGCCGAACGCGGCCGCCAGGACGTGGCGCTGATCGCGTCTGCCCTGGCTTCGGAAGGCCTCGCGCCCGATCTGGTGCTGGTCTCGGCCGCCCGCCGCACCCGCGAGACCTGGGACGCCGCCGCCGGCGCCTTCCCCGGCGCGACCGCCGAAATCGACAAGAGCCTCTATCACGCCGAGGCCCAGGAGGTTCTGGCCGCCGTGCGCCAGGCCGACGCGCCCGCCGGCACGGTGATGGTGGTCGGCCACAATCCGGGCCTGCACGACCTGTCGCTGCGCCTGGCCCTGGGCAATCAGGCAGAGGGCGGCCCCGCCGACGCGGGCGAGCTTTCCAAGCTGCGCGGCCGCTTCCCCACCGCCACGGCGGCGGTCTTCGACATCGACGCGTCCGGCGCCCCGCGGCTGGCGCGCGTCTTCTACGCATCCGAACACGGCGGGCACGGCGGCGAATGACCCTGGTCTACAAGATCCTGCCCAAGGCCCTCTGGGACGAGGCCAAGGCGGCCGGCCGCTTTGACGGCGCCCCCATCGATCACGCCGACGGCTTCATCCACCTGTCGGCCGCCGGCCAGGCCCAGGAAACCGCCGCCCTCTATTTCCGCGGCCAGGAGGATCTGCTCCTGGTCGGTTTCGACGCCGACGCCCTGGGTCCGGACCTGAAGTGGGAGGCCTCGCGCGGCGGGGCCCTGTTCCCGCACCTCTTCCGCAGCCTGTCGCCGGCCGAAGCCGTTTCGGAAACGCCGATCCCCCTCGACGCCGACGGCGTGCCGCAACTGGGCGACCTTTCCGCATGAGCCTGCACGACATCGCCTCCCGCGCCCTTCACGCGCTGGACCCCGAAGACGCCCACGGCTGGGCGATCCGCGGCCTGAAGTGGGGCCTGGGTCCGCGCGACGGCGGCGTCGATGATCCGATCCTGGCCACCAGCGTCGCGGGCCTGCAACTGTCCAACTGCGTGGGCCTGGCCGCCGGCTTCGACAAGAACGCCGAGGTTCCCGACGCCATGCTGGCCGCCGGCTTCGGCTTCGTGGAGGCCGGCACGGTCACGCCCCTGGCCCAGGCCGGCAATCCGCGCCCGCGCCTGTTTCGCCTGACCGACGACCATGCGGTGATCAACCGCATGGGCTTCAACAACGAGGGGCTGGAGCCCTTCGCCGCGCGTCTTGCGGCCCGCAAGCACGCCCATGCCGACCGCCTGGGCGTGTTCGGCGCCAATATCGGGGCCAACAAGGACGCCGAGGATCGCATCGGCGACTACGTCACGGGCCTGACCCGCCTGTGGGGCCTGTCGGACTACTTCACGGTCAACATCTCCTCGCCCAACACGCCGGGCCTGCGCGCCTTGCAGACCAAGGCGGCGCTCGAGGAACTGCTGGGCCGGATCGCGCAAGCGCGCGCGGGCCTGGCCAAGGGCGGCGCCGACTATCCGATCTTCCTGAAGGTCGCGCCCGACCTGGAGGACGGCGAGGTCGAGGCCATCGTCGAGACCGTGCTGGCCCAGGGCCTGAACGGGATCATCGTCTCCAACACCACCATCGCCCGCCCCGACAGCCTCAAGTCCGCGCAGAAGGGCGAGGGCGGAGGCCTGTCCGGCGCGCCGCTGCTGGGCGCCTCGACCGCGGTGCTGGCCCAGTTCCACGCCGCCGCCAAGGGCCGCCTGGCGCTGATCGGGGCCGGCGGCATCGCCAGCGGGGCCGACGCCTTGGCCAAGATCAAGGCCGGCGCCTGCGCGGTGCAGCTCTATTCGGCCCTCGTCTATGGCGGGCCGGGCCTGGTGGTCCGCATCAAGAAGGACCTGGCCGCCCGCCTGCGCGCCGAGGGCTTCGCCAGCGTTTCCGAGGCGATCGGGACCGCATGAATCCCGACCAGAGCCTGGCCTGGCTGAGACGCTTCGGACCGCTCGCGGTTCTGGCGATCCTGCTCGCCGTGGCTCTGGGGTCGGGCCTGGCCGGCAAGCTTTCCCTGGAAACCCTCCAGGCCCAGGGCCAGGCCCTGCAGGCCTTCGCTCACCAGCATCCGGCGCGCTGCGCCGTGATCTTCGTGCTGGTTTATGTGGCCACCGTTTCGGTCTCGCTGCCCGGGGCCCTGATCCTGTCGCTGAGCAGCGGCTTTCTGTTCGGCCCGCTCGGCGGCGCCCTGGCGCTGACGGGCGTGACCGGCGGCTCGACCGTGGTCTATGCGGCCTGCCGCACCGCCTTCGGCGATTTCCTGCGCCGCAAGCCGGGCGCCCTGCTGACCCGCATTGAGGAAGGCTTCAAGGCCGACGCCTTCTCCTACCTCCTGACCCTGCGGCTGATCCCGGCCTTCCCGCTGCTGCTGGTCAATGTCGCCTCGGGCCTGATGCGCATCCCCTTCCGCACCTATCTGCTGGCCTCGGTGCTGGGCATGGCGCCGAGCTCGTTCATCTATGCCGGGATCGGTTCGGGCCTGGGTCATCTGTTCGCCACGGGAGAGCCGGTGACCCTGTCCACCCTGGCCTCGCCGCGCATCTATCTGCCGATCGTCGGCCTGGGCGTGCTGGCGCTGATCCCGCCGCTCTGGAAGACCGCGCGCAGGCGCCGCGTTGCCCCGGCCCCCGACGTGAAGTAACCCAGACACATGGCCGAACCGGTCACGCCGCCCGCCGCACCCGACAAGCCGCCCGGAAGACGCCTTCCGTGGCCCGGCGGCCTGTCGGCGCGCCTGCTGCTGCTGACCGCTCTCTTCGTGTTCCTGGCCGGCGCCTGCATCCTGCCGCCGGCCCTGGCCGACCTGGAAAAGCAGTGGCTGCTCGACCGGGTGCGGGCCGCCGAACTGGCCTCGACCATCGCCGACGCCGATCCCGAGCGCCGGGTCACCGACCAGGTCTCCCAGCGCCTGCTCGACCAGGCCGGCGTCGTCATCGTGGCCCTGCAGGTCGACGGCGCCCGGCGTCTCGTCCTGCCCACCGAGCCGCGCAGCATCGAGCAGCCCTATCTGGTCGACCTGCGCCGCCAGAACTCCGGCTCGTGGCTGGCCGCCCCGTTCTTCACCCTCAAGAGCAAACCCGGCAGCCTGGTGCGCGTCATGGCCGAGCCGCGCTTCCGCCAGGAGGCCGAGTTCGTCGAGATCGTGCTGCCCGACGCCCCGCTGAAGGCCTATCTGATCGCCAACTTCTGGCGCCTGGCGGGCGTCACACTGTTCGCCGCGGGCCTGGCCGGGGGCTTGATCTATCTGTCGCTGAACTTCCTGCTGGTGCGGCCGATGCAGCGCATCACCAAGGCCATGGAGCGGTTCCGCGCCGATCCCGAGGATCCCGAGGCCCGCGTCGTCGTCTCGCGCCGTCGCGACGAGATCGGCCGCGCCGAGGCCGAGCTCGACGCCATGCAGACCGACCTGCGCACCGCCCTCCAGGCCAAGGCCCGCCTGGCGGCCCTGGGCGAGGCGGTGGCCAAGATCAATCACGACCTGCGCAACATGCTGACCAGCGCCCAGATGGCGTCGGACCGCCTGGCCGCCCTGGGCGACCCCAAGGTGGCCCAGGCCCTGCCGCGCCTGGAGCGGGCTCTGGACCGCGCCATCACCCTGGCCAGCGACGTCATGGCCTATGGCAAGTCCAAGGAGCCGGCCCCGGTGTCGCGCACCGTGGCCCTGCGCGCGGCGCTGGAGATGGCGGCCGAGGACTCGGGGCTGTCGCCCAAGGGCGTGGCCCTGGAGACGGTGATCGACCCGCGCGAGCAGGTGCAGGCCGATCCGGACCAGCTGCACCGCATCCTGACCAACCTGCTGCGCAACGCCCGCGAGGCCATCGAGGGCGCGCCCGATCGCGGCGGCAAGGGCCGGGTGTTCGTGGAGCTGCGCCGCGTCGACGGCATGAGCCACCTGCGGCTGTCGGACGACGGCCCCGGCGTGCCCGAGCGGGCGCGGGCCAACCTGTTCCAGCCGTTCGTGGGATCGGTGCGCCGCGGCGGCACGGGCCTGGGCCTGGCCATCGCCCGCGAACTGGCCCAGGGCCACGGCGGCGACCTGGCGCTGGTGGAGACGGGCCCCGGCGGCTCGGTGTTCGACCTGACGCTGGCGGGGGTTCCTGAGCCTGCGCCGGCCGAGGAAACGGAAGCGGCGAAGTCGAAGCCCTAGGCTAGACCTCCATACTCTATCCGCCCGTCATTCCCGCCCTTGTGGCGGGAACCCCTGGTTCCGCCGGCACGTGAAGCGCCAGCGACGTGCTCGGCACGTCGCCCCATCTGCCCTTGCGGCTGACAGAGGGCTTCCCGCCACAAGGGCGGGAATGACGGGCGTTTGGAAAGGGCGGAGCCTCAGACCACGTACTGCTTGGGCAGGGGCGCGCCCTGCTCGGCCGGCGCCAGGGGCGCGCGGAGCTCGACCGGTTCGCTGGTCGGATGGTCCGAATCCGGCGGCGGGCTGAAGGTCCCGGTCGCCAGCACGGCGGCGACGACAAGGCTGCAGGTTCCCAGGCCAAGGCCCAGGGCGATGGTCTTCTTCAAGGTCATGGTCAAAAAGGTATCCGCGTCGGGGAGGGCGCTTTTACGTACTGAAACCAAGTCGCAGACATGCCCGTCGGTTCCCGGGCGCGCCATGCGGCACGTGGTCCGCCTGTGAGGCGGAGGCGCTTTTGCCTCTAAACCGTCCACAGGTCCAGCCTGGGGCGCCTTAAGGGCGATCTCGCCTTATTTGGGCGAACGATGGTTGCAAAGCGTTACCGTGCCGGTCTCGCCAAGGCGGTTTCCGATGGGCTCCCGGCCCCTTATGTTCGCCGCCATGACCGACGTCGCCGCGCCCGATTCCGCCCAGACCCGTCCCCTCACCCAGGACGGTCCCGCCCTGCGCCTCTTCCTGGTGGACGGCTCGGCCTATCTGTTCCGCGCCTACCACGCCCTGCCGCCCCTTACCCGCAAGAGCGACGGCCTGCCCGTCGGCGCGGTGCAGGGCTTCTGCAACATGCTGTGGAAGCTGATGCGCGACATGCAGGGCGACGCCCCCACGCACCTGGCGGTGATCTGGGACCACTCGGAAAAGACGTTCCGCAACAAGCTGTACGACCAGTACAAGGCCCACCGTCCGCCGCCGCCGGAAGACCTGATCCCGCAGTTCCCCCTGGTGCGCGACGCCACCCGGGCCTTTGGCGTGCCGGCCATCGAACTGCCCGGCTACGAGGCCGACGACCTGATCGCCGCCTATGCCTGCGCCGCGCGCGACGCCGGCGGCGAGGCCGTCATCGTCTCGTCCGACAAGGACCTGATGCAGTTGGTCGGCGACAGCGTCTCGATGTTCGACCCCATGAAGGGCGTGCGCATCGGCCGAAACGAAGTGTTCGAGAAGTTCGGCGTCTATCCCGAGCATGTCGTGGACGTGCAGTCGCTGTGCGGCGACAGCGTCGACAACGTTCCCGGCGCCCCCGGCATCGGCGTCAAGACCGCCGCCCAGCTGATCACCGAATACGGCGACCTCGACACGCTGCTGGCCCGGGCCGGCGAGATCAAGCAGCCCAAGCGCCGCGAGACCCTGATCAACTTCGCCGACCAGATCCGCCTGTCGCGGGCCCTGGTCACCCTGGACTGCAACACCCCCCTGCCAGAGCCGCTGGACGACCTGGTGGTGCGCGAGCCGGACAAGGCCGTGCTGGCCGACTTCCTCGAGCAGATGGAGTTCCGCACGCTGGCCCGCCGGGTCGGCGACGGCAACGCCGCGGCCGCGCCCCGCTCGCTCGACGCCCGTCCGGACACCCGTCCTTTGGGCAAACCCGTGACCGCGCCAGTCACCACCGTCTCCTACGCCTCGGCCGCCGCCCGCGCCGCGGCCAGCCCGGTGGCCGAGCCCGTCGCCATCGACACCGCGGCTTATGTCTGCGTGCGTGACCTGGCGACGCTTCAGGTCTGGATCGACAAGGCCCGCGCCAAGGGCGTGGTCGCCTTCGACACCGAGACCGACGCCCTGTCGTCGGCCAACGCCGGCCTGTGCGGCGTGTCGCTGGCCATCGCGCCGGGCGAGGCCTGCTACATCCCCGTCAGCCACGAGGAGAAGGCCCAGGACGGCGGTCTGATCTTCGAAGCCCCCGCCAAGCTGGAGCAGATCTCCGAGGAAGAGGCCCTGGCCGCCCTCAAGCCGCTGCTCGAAGACCCTTCGGTGCTGAAGGTCGCCCAGAACGCCAAATACGACATCGCCGTGATGCTGCGCCGGGGGATCAAGGTCGCCCCGATCGAAGACACCATGCTGATCAGCTACGTGCTGGAAGCCGGCCTGCACGGCCACGGCATGGACGAGCTGTCGGAGCTGTGGCTGGGCCACAAGCCCATCTCCTTCAAGGAAGTGGCGGGCACGGGCAAGAGCCAGATCAGCTTCAAGCACGTGGCCCTCGACAAGGCGACGGCCTACGCCGCCGAGGACGCCGACGTCACCCTGCGGCTCTACAACGTGCTGCGCCCGCGCCTGGCGGCCGAGGGCCTGCTGACCGTCTACGAGACCCTGGAACGCCCCCTGCCGGCCGTGCTGGCGACCATGGAGAACGACGGCATCCGCGTCGATCCCGAGACCCTGCGCCGCCTCTCCAACGAGTTCTCGCTGCGCATGGCCGACTTCGAGGAGCAGGCCCAGAAGCTGGCCGGCCGCCCGTTCAACCTGGGCAGCCCCAAGCAGATCGGCGACGTGCTGTTTGGCGAAATGTCGATGAAGGGCGGCAAGAAGACCGCCACCGGCCAATGGTCGACCGACAGCGACGTGCTGGAAAGCCTGGCCAACGAACACGAGCTGCCGCGCGTGCTGCTCGACTGGCGCCAGCTGAGCAAGCTGAAGGGCACCTATACCGAGAACCTGATCGCCGCGATGAGCGAGCGCACGGGCCGGGTGCACACCTCCTACGCCCTGGCCGCGACCACCACGGGCCGGCTCTCGTCGTCGGACCCCAACCTGCAGAACATCCCGGTCCGCACCGAGGAAGGCCGCAAGATCCGCAAGGCCTTCGTGGCCGCGCCGGGCAAGGTGCTGATCAGCGCCGACTACAGCCAGATCGAGCTTCGGCTACTCGCCCACATCGGGAACATCCCGCAGCTGCAAAAGGCCTTCCGCGACGGCCTCGACATCCACGCCATGACGGCGTCGGAAATGTTCGACACCCCGATCGAGGGCATGGACCCGTTGATCCGCCGCCGGGCCAAGGCCATCAACTTCGGCATCGTCTATGGCATCAGCGCCTTTGGTCTGGCCAACCAGCTGGGCATCGGCCAGGGCGAGGCCGGGGCCTATATCAAGACCTATTTCGAGCGCTTCCCCGGCATCCAGGCCTATATGGACGCCACGCGGGCCTTCGTGCGCGAGCACGGCTACGTGACCACGATCTTCGGCCGCAAGATCAACATCCCCGACATCCACGCCAAGTCGGTGGGCCAGCGGCAGTTCTCCGAACGCGCCGCCATCAACGCCCCGATCCAGGGCGCGGCGGCCGACGTCATGCGCCGGGCCATGGTGCGCATGCCGGGCGCGCTGGAAGAGGCGGGCCTCGAGGCGCGCATGCTTTTGCAAGTTCACGACGAACTGGTGTTCGAGGCCCCGGAAGCCGAGGCCGAGGCCGTCTGCGCGCTCGCCCTCCGGGTGATGGAGGGCGCGGCCGAGCCGGCCGTGGCCCTGTCCATTCCCCTCACGGTGGAGGCGAGAGCCGCCAGCAACTGGGACGAAGCCCACTAAATCAACGCCGCGGGCAAAAAACTTCACTGCGCCTTTGTCGCACGCCCGCTCCGCCCCAGGTGGAGCGGGCGTCGTGTTATCAGCGGTAACCCCATACGTAGCGCAATCCTGAGTATCCGCAGGTCGAGCCAGCTGCGAATGGCTGACATTTTCAGTCTCCAGGGTGCGACGTTCCGCCACAGTACGGTTAATGTCGTGGAAACCGCGAACTCGCCAGAGCTTCCGTCGTGACATGTGCTCGTGGGCACAGATGTCGGGAATGAACTCTGGAGGCGGGCTGTGCGGTTTGGTGACTTGAAGATTCCCCAGAAGCTGATGGTCGTGTTCGGCGTGATGCTGGCCGCGATCCTGGCGATGGGTGTTACCCTCTACGTCAACCAGGAGGTCTACGAGGCCTCGGTGAAGCAGTCGACGCTCGCCCAGCAGAGTCTTCGCGCCGCCGACACGGCCGCCTTCCGACTGACCCGCCAGGAAAACTCGCTGCGCGGCTTCCTGCTCTCGGGCGACGACTACTACGTCAAGCGCCTGGAAGAGGCCCACAAGCCGAAGTTCCTCGGCGCGCTCGACGACCTGCGCAAGCTGGCCGGCGGCGACGAAGCCGACCTGAACCGCATCGCCGCCGTCGAGGCCGCCTACGCCAACTATCGCAAGATGGCCATCGAGCCGGCCGAGCAGCTGGGCGCCGATCCGGCGACCCGCGCCCAGGCCGTCGATCTGGTCAAGCATGACGGCGTCGCCGACAAGGCCGTCGAGCCGGTGGAAGACGCCATCCAGGCCATCACCGACGACGCCGAAGCCGTCGTCACCGCCCAGGCCGAAGCCCAGGCCGCCGCCTCGCTGCGCAACACCCTGGTGCTGGCCATCGGCATCGCCATCGTCCTGGCCGTCGCCGTCGCCGGCGGACTGATGCTGACGGGCGGCATCGCCGCTCCGGTCGCCGCCATGACCACCGCCATGCGCCGCCTGGCCGCCGGCGACAACACCGTCGCCGTGCCCGCCGCCGGCCGCAAGGACGAGATCGGCGAGATGGCCGGCGCCGTCGCCACCTTCAAGGACGCCGCCATCCACAAGCTGCGCCTGGAAGAAGAGGCCGCCGCCGCCGCCGCCCGCACCGAGCGCGAGCGCGCCGAACGCGAAGCCGAGAAGGCCGCCGAGGCCGAGACCGACCGCATCGCCATCCAGGCCCTGGGCTCGGCCCTAGGCGCCATGGCCGACGGCGACCTGACCTACCGCATCGACGCCCACTTCGCGCCCAAGGCCGAGCAGCTGAAGTCCGACTTCAACGCCGCCGCCGGCCGCCTGCAGGACGCCATGCGCGGCATCAACGGCGCCACCGGCGGCATCCGCGCCGGTTCGGAAGAAATCGCCCAGGCCTCCGACGACCTGTCGCGCCGCACCGAACAACAGGCCGCCAGCCTGGAAGAGACCGCCGCCGCCCTCGACGAGATCACCGCCACCGTCCGCAAGACCGCCGCCGGCGCCAAGGAAGCCTCCAGCGTGGTCGCCGCCGCCCGCGCCGACGCCGAGCGCTCGGGCCAGATCGTCAGCCAGGCCGTCAGCGCCATGGCCGGCATCGAGCAGTCCTCGGGCCAGATCGGCAACATCATCGGCGTGATCGACGAGATCGCCTTCCAGACCAACCTGCTGGCCCTGAACGCGGGCGTCGAAGCCGCCCGCGCCGGCGACGCCGGCAAGGGTTTCGCGGTCGTGGCGCAGGAAGTGCGGGCGCTCGCCCAGCGCTCGGCCGAAGCCGCCAAGGAGATCAAGACCCTGATCTCGACCTCGACCCAGCAGGTCGGCTCGGGCGTGTCCCTGGTCGGCCAGACCGGCGAGGCCCTGCAGCGCATCGTCGACCAGGTCGCCACCATCGACAGCCTGGTCAACGAGATCGCCGCCTCGGCCACCGAGCAGTCGACCGGCCTGCACCAGGTCAACAGCGCCGTGAACCAGATGGACCAGGTCGTCCAGCAGAACGCCGCCATGGTCGAGGAAGCCACCGCCGCCACCCACTCGCTGAAGGGCGAGACCGGCGAGCTGGCCGCCCTGGTCGGCCGCTTCCGGGTCGGCGGAGAAAGCGCCATCCGCGCCCCCGCCTCCGCGCCCGGCCCGGTGCACGCCGCCCAGGCCCGCGCCCAGACCTTCGTCCGCCCGGGCCGCTCCGGCGGCGCGGCCACCGCCGCCGCGACCAAGGTCGATGAGTGGGAAGAGTTCTGAGCCGACCGGTTCAGCCACTGACGGAAAGGGCGGCTCGCGAGGGCCGCCCTTTTTCGTTGCGTGACGCGGCAATCTAAACCACGACACGAACACCGGTCTCCAAAGCGGACCGGATGGTGTCGGGGGACGTCGAATGCGACTGCGGATGATCGGACTGGTGCTTTCCGCCTTCGCGCTCGCCTCATCCGGCCCGGTCCCGGAAATCCTGCCCCATACGGTGGTCGACCAGCCCCAGCACGGCGTGATCTCGCTGCTGTTCGAGGCCTCCAGCAAGACGCCCGTCTGCATGCGCGAGGACTGGATTCTGAACGGCGGCCCCGACGGCGGACCCATCGTGCTGCAGGTCGCCGGCAAGCGTTATCCGCTGAAGGCCGACGCGATCCGGCGCTGCGAGCGCGACTGCGTCGCCCGCCTGGTCGAGGGCTACACCCAGAAGAGCCACATCCCCTACGAGGCGTTCGGCCTGCCGGAAGACCTGGCCGATGCGCCCAAGACCGTGGAGGCCACCCTCGTGGCGGCCTCCTGCGAGGGCACGGCGCCCCTTCGCGAAGAAAGCTTCAAAAGCTCGGACTGGATGCCGGTGGGCTCGACCGAGAAGCAGATCTGCGCGGTCTTCGGCGCGGCGACGCGGTGGAACAACCGCGACCAGATCCGCCTCGCCCGGTCCAGCGGCGAAAGCCTTCGAGGTCCGTACGAATACGACCCCGAGCAGCTTCCCGGCGGCGCGATCTTCGACTTCTACCTATCCCTGCCGGCGGCGCAGATGACCGATCCAAAGGAGTTCAGCCGCGACTTCCGCTACTACATCCTGGCTGAACGCGGACGAACGGCCGGGATGTCGAAGATCGAGCAGATGCGCCACCTGCTGATCAGCGCCCTGCCCCCGGCTAGCGAGATCCGCGATTTTGGCGGCGCTGACGAAAGCGTCCGCTTCAACGAGAGTAGGATGGTCGGCGCCTATATGCCGGCGATGTGCCGCTTGCAGGCCCTGTGCAAGCCGCACGGGACCGTCCGCCCCGCCCGCAAGCTGCCGTGCGGCGATCTCCGGGAGCTGACGCCCCAAACGCCCTGATCAGCCGATCGCCAGGATCTCGATCCGCGAGGCGACGCCCAGCAGCAGGCAACGCGGCGCCAGGGTCGCGCTCAAGTCTTCGTCCGCCTCGAAGGCCAGGATGAAGCCGTCCAGATAGCCGCGATAGTTGCGGACCTCCCAGGCCCAACCCAACCGCTGGCCCACAGCATAGGCCAGCGCCGGCGGCGGAACCCAGAGCGGGGTCTTTGGATCGAACGGCAGGCGCTCGACGAACAGCTGGTCGGTGTCGAAGTCGACGGAGACGACCACCGCCTCTCCATCGAGCACGAAGGCGATCTTTTCCCACTGGCCCGGCGCGCCAGCGTCCTCGCCCGGTTCAGCCGGCGTCTCGTAAGCCAGCACGGCCGAGACCCGCACGCCCTCGACCGCCTCCCAGTCGAACCGCAGCATGTCGTGAGGATTGGGCGGAAAGCGCGTCATGCCCCTGAGGTCGCACGCGTCGCCGGACGCCTCAAGGCCGTCGCCCCGTCGGCATGACGCCCGTGACCGTGTAGCGACGACTCCCATTGCCGCCGTCCCCGGCGCCCGATGGGGCTCTACTGTCCTAGCTGACGAATCGGACGGAGCGTCTCGTGATCCCAATCGTGTTCTGGCTGCTGGCCGCCGGCATGCTGGCCGCCGCCGCCTTCGCAGGCTCGCTGCGCATATGGCTGCTGGCCCTGATCGCCGCGACGCTGTGCTGGGACAACCTGATCATCGCCGCCGGATCCTCGATCGGCGCCGGCGACCTGCTGCGCAACCTGTCGATCCCGCGCTACGTCGCCCACGCGGTGCTGACGCCGATGCTGATCCTGGTGGTGTTCGGCGTCGCCGGACTGCGCCGCCGGCTGTGGGTGTGGGTGCTGACCGCCGCGCTGATCGCCGTCGGCGTCTGGACCGACCTCGTGCACATGAGCCTGGAGCTGCGCGAATACGCCGGCACCCTGCGCTACGCCTACGCCCACGCCAGCCCGCCCATCCCCTCGATCGTGACGGTGGTCGTGCTGATCGGCGTCGGCGCGATCCTCTGGCGGCGCGAGAAGCTGCCATGGCTGTGCCTGGGCGCCCTGGCGATGTTCGCCGCCGCCGGCAGCGGGATCTTCTGGCTCGGCAACGCCGGCGAGCTGGCGCTGATCTCGTCGATCGTCTTCACGGCCGCGCGGCTCAAGCAACGCTAGAACCAGCCGGCCTCGCGCAGGGCCTTGGCATAGGCGCGGCTGACCGGGACCTCGGCGCCCGAGGCCAGGGTCAGGGTGGCGCGGCCGTCGCCGCGTTTGGCCTCGACCACCGCCTCGCGCGCCACCCACCAGGAGCGGTGGGTCTGGGCGCCCTCGATGCCTTCCAGCTCGGCCACCGCGTCGGACAGGCGCATCAGGATCAGGTCCTCGCCCTTGGAGGTGTGCAGGCGCAGATAATGGTCCTCGGCGGCGACGGCGTAGAGGGTCGCGCCGCGCAGCTTGGCCGGCAGGCGCTCCAGAAAGCGCGGCGGCGGAGCCTCGGGCGCGGCGGCGTGGGTCTCGACCGGCTGGCGGGTGGTCAGGAAGTTCAGCGCCGTGATCGCCGCGGTGATCACCAGCACCGGCAGGAAGAAGCGCGGCAGGGTCGCCGCGTGCGGGACCTGGCCGAACAGCAGGCTCGACACCGCCCAGACATAGACCGTGCCCGGCAGGGCCACGCCCAGGGTGATGACCACGCCGCCAATGAACGGCCGCCGCTCGGTCAGGCCGCTGTTCTGGACGAGGGCGCTGACGCCCGCCCCCGCCGCCGCGCCCGACCAGCACAGCACCAGCCAGTAGGCGATGCGGATTCCCAGCGGCGCGTCGCCGGTGCCGAAGGCGCCGACCAGGGCCAGGAACACGCCGGCGATCCCCGCCACCAGGAAGCCGCGCCCGTGACGGGCGACCAGGGCCGCCGTTCGCGAAGCGTGAACGGCGCCCGGCGGCGATTGGCGAAGCGGGGCCGTCGGCTGGCGTAACGTCGATTGAGGCACGGCCCGGCGGGCTCCTAAAGCGGTCTTCGAAAGCGGCGACGCAAGCCCGCCGCCCACGGAGATCAAGATGTCCGAGACCGCCCTGTCAATGCATGACGCCGACGCCCGCCGCATCCGCCGCCGCGGCGTGGCCGGGGTGCTCGTCGCAACGGCGCTCGCCGCCGCCCCCGTGCTGCTGGCGAGCCGGAGCGGGGCGCACCTGCCCGACCTGTCGCTGGTGCTGGCCGCCCCGACCAAGATCCAGATCCACCTGACCGCGGCCATCAGCGCTCTGGTCATCGGCACGGTGCTGATGATCGGGGTCAAGGGCTCGGCCCTGCACCGCACGCTGGGCTGGGCCTGGGTGATCGCCATGGCGACCACGGCGATCAGCTCGCTGTTCATCCACGAGATGAACCACGGCGCCATGAGCTGGATCCACCTGCTGTCGGGCTGGACGATCATCGCCCTGCCGATCGCCGTCTACGCCGCCCGCCGCCACAAGGTCAGCCTGCACCGCCGGTTCATGACCGGCCTGTTCGTCGGCGGACTGATCGTCGCCGGCGGCTTCGCCTTCCTGCCCGGCCGCCTGATGTGGCGCGTGTTCTTCGGCTGAGCGTTGTCGCTCCGACCAACTCCTTTCCTCGCAGCTCCAACCACAAGGATCCTTCCGATGCGCCTTCTCCCGCTCCTGGCCTGCGCCGCCCTGCTGACCGCTCCCGTCGCCGGCCTGTGCCAGACCGCCGTGCCGGACGCCGCCGCCGCGGCTCCCATTCCCGCGCCGGCCCCCGCCGCCGGCGACGCCAGCCTGGCCCTGGTCTTCCCCGCCCTGAAGTCGCACGACGGCGTGCTGATGGTCGCCCTGTTCGACAGCCAGGCGGCCTGGGCCGGCGGCAAGCCCGTGCGGGTCGCCTTCGTCCAGGCCGCGTCGGCCGAACCGATGGTGCAGATCCACGACCTGGCCGCCGGGACCTACGCGGCCCGGGTGTTCCAGGACCTCGACGGCGACCAGCGCCTGAGCATGAACCCCTTCGGCCTGCCGGTGGAGCCCTACGGCTTCTCGGGCGGCGCCAAGGCCAACATGGGCCCGCCGGCCTTCGCCGCGGCCGCCTTCACCGTCACGCCGGGCGACAACGCCCAGGCCATCGCCCTGCGTTAAAAGATTAAGACAGACGGAAGACCCATGGATCGCCGCACCTTCCTCCGCGCCGCCGGCCTGACCGGCGCCGCCGCCCTGCTGACCCCCGAGACCGTGTTCGCCGCCGGGGCCGCCGACTGGACCCTGGGCTTCCGCGACGTCGAGGCCGACATCGCCCCCACCGGCCTGACCCGCCTGCGCGGCAAGGCCCCGGCCGACCTGGCCGGCGCCCTGGTCCGCAACGGCCCGGCCCGCTTCCGCCGGCCGGGCGGGTCGGTCGGCCACTGGTTCGACGGCGACGGCCTGGTGCGGCGCTTTTCGATCCAGGACGGCGAGGCGACCCTGGCCGCCCGCTTCGTCGACACCCCCAAGCGCCGCGCCGACACGGCCGCCCACGCGGTGATCACCCCCGGCTTCGGGACCGCCCCTGGCCCCGGGGCTGCCGTGGGCGGTCCCGACGACGCCAACGCCGCCAACACCTCGGTGATGATGGCCGGCGGCGAGCTGTGGGCGCTGTGGGAACCGGGCTCGCCCTGCGTGCTCGATCCCGTCACCCTGGAGACCAAGGGCTTCAAGACCCTGCGGCCCGACCTCAAGGCCATGCCGTTCCTGGCCCATCCGCGCCGCGAGCCGAACGGCCGGACCTGGAACCTGGGCCTGGCCGGCCATCGCGCCATCGTCTGGCGCCTGGCCGCCGACGGGAGCCTGGAGGACGCCCAGCTGATCGCCCTGCCCCGCGCCAGCTACATCCACGACTTCACCGCCACCGAGCGCCACCTGGTGATCGTGCTGCAGCCCTGGATCCAGGAGCGGGGCGGCGTGCCCTACATCGCCGGCATGGCCTGGAAGCCCGAGCTGGGAACCCAGGTGCTGGTGCTCGACAAGGCCGACCTGACCCGGCGCCGGGTGTTCGACCTGCCGCCGTTCTTCTTCTTCCACCTGGGCGACGCCTGGGAGGACAAGGACGGAACCATCCGCTTCGACGCCTGCATCGACGACGATCCGCGCGGCACGGCCGCGGCCGGCGAGCAACTGCTGCGCGGCGTGCCGTTCAAGGGCGTGGCCCCGCCCAAGCTCGGCTTCGTCACCCTGCACGCCGACGGCAAGGCCGACCTGCAGCGGTTCGAGACCGTGGCCGAGTTCCCGCGCTCGGACGAGCGCTTCGCCGGCCAGGGCCGCCGCTTCAGCGTCCACGCGGCGATCGGCGAGGTCGGCAAGCCGGCCTTCCACGGCCTGGCCGTGCGCGACTGGAAGACCGGCCGCGAGACCGCCTTCGACTTCGGCCGCCGGCATCTGGTCGAGGAGATGGTGTTCGTCCCCCGCCCCGGATCGGCCGAGGAGTTCGACGGCTGGCTGGTCGGCACGAGCCTCAATCTCGACGCCCAGGCGACCGAGCTGCACGCCTTCGACGCCCGCCGCGTCGCCGACGGTCCGCTGGTCACCTGGCGGGCGAACACGGCCTTGCCGCTGGGATTCCACGGGATTTTCACGGCCTGACGCTACGTTCACGGAACGGCGGCGCTCTTGCCAGGGTAGCGAAAGCAGGCCTATCCGGGGACAGCGAAGTTCTCGGAGAGGCCTCCCCGACATGACCGCCGCCAAGCCCCGCGCCCGTTCCGGCGGGCGGGGCCGCCCTTCCAAGGCCACGGGCCTGGACCTGAAGGAGACCATCCTCGACTCCGCCGAGGGCCTGTTCGCGCGCCACGGCTTCCATGGGGTGACCACCCGCCAGGTGGCCGCCGAGGCCGGCGTCGACACCGCCCTGATCCACTACTATTTCGGCGCCAAGCGCGAGCTTTTCGACGCGGTGTTCGTGCGCCGCGCCGAGATCCTCAACCAGGCCCGCAGCGTCTCGATGAACGCCTATGTCGAGACCCACGGCGAAGCCATGACGGTGGAAGGCGTGATCGAGGCCTTCATCGACCCGCTGCTGCGCATCTCGCAGGACGGCGGCCAGGGCTGGAAGAGCTACTTCGCCCTGGTGGCCCAGGTGAACAACACCCCGGCCTGGGGCGGCGAAACCATGGCCCGGTTCTTCGACCCCGTCGTCCACCAGCTGGTCGACACGCTGAAGGTCGTCCGTCCCGACGCGGAATATCGCGACCTCTACTGGTGCTACCAGTTCCTGACCGGCTCGATGATGCTGGCCCTGTCGGAGACCGGCCGCATCGACTCGCTGTCGGAAGGCCTCTGCCACTCCAGCGACCTGGAGGCCGTGCGAGCGCGGCTGTTCGCCTATTGCGCGGCTGGGTTCGAGGCCGTGGTGGCCAAGCGCAAAGCCTAGCTCCCTTCCCGTTGGCGGATGGGGGAAGGGCCGGGGATGGAGGTGAAGCGGCGGTTCAGCCGCCGCCTCCGCAACCACCTCCACCCAACCCTCCCCCATCGAGGGGGAGGGCTTTGCAATGACGACCATCCGCCCTCGGATTACACTTTTCATCACCTGGTGAAAAAACGCTGGCGCATTCCCTCAACCTAGGTGACAGTGCCGTCGAATTCCTGCGGCGGTGAAATCATGCGGGAAACGCCGGATACGAGGCTGCGTGAGATGGCTCGGCCGGCGAAAGGGATGAAACGCATCTAGGGAAGAGGGGCTTGCCTATGAAAACGATGTGGAAAGCTGCGCTGCTGGCTGGCGCGGCGTGGGGTGCGACCTGCAACCTGGCGGTGGCACAGGAAAAGCCGGCCGCCGAGCAAAGCGTAGGCGTCGAAGAGGTGGTGGTCACCGCCCGTCGGCGCGAGGAAACCCTCAAGGACGTGCCGGTGGCCGTCTCGGCCTTCAGCGCCGCGGCGCTGGAACGCCAGGGCGCGTCGGACATCACCACCCTGCAGCAGACCACCCCCAACATCACCGTCCAGGTGGCCCGGGGCTCGAACTCGACCCTGATTAGCTACATCCGCGGCGTCGGCCAGCAGGACCCGCTGTGGGGCTTCGAACCGGGCGTCGGCCTCTATATCGACGACGTCTACGTGGCCCGCCCGCAGGGCGCGGTGCTCGACATCTTCGACATCGAGCGCATCGAAGTGCTGCGCGGTCCGCAGGGCACGCTCTACGGCCGCAACACCATCGGCGGCGCCATCAAATACGTCACCAAGAAGCACGACGACGAGACGGCGCTGAAGCTGAAGGGCACGGTCGGCTCGTACAACCAGCGTGACGGCCTGATCGCCGCCTCGACCCCGCTGGGCGGCGGCCTGTCGGTCGGCGGCGCCTTCGCCGTCTACAAGCGCGACGGCTACGGCAAGAACCTGACCACCGGCGCCGAGCAGTACAACAAGGACGTCCAGGCCGGCCGCCTCTCCGTCGAGTACGCGCCCAACGACGACCTGTTCTTCCGCATCGCCTACGACAAGGTGGTCGACGACAGCAACGCCCGCCACGGCCACCGCGAGCTGCCCACCCTGACCGGCGGCTACCAGGTGCTCGACACCTACGACACCCAGGCCGGCCTGGGCGACGCCAACCACGTCGAGACCGAGGGCGTCTCGGCGCTGGCCACCTGGAAGGCCAGCGAGCACCTGACCTTCAAGTCGATCACCGCCAACCGCAAGGGCGGCACCCAGACCAACATCGACTTCGACGGCACGCCGCTGCCGACGCTGGACGTGCCGGCCACCTATGGCGACCGCCAGTTCTCGCAGGAACTGCAGGCGGTCTACGCCGACGAGACCTTCCAGGGCGTGTTCGGCGTCTACTACATGAACAGCCAGGCCTCGGGCGAGTTCGACACCATCGCCGGCAATCTGGGCGTGGCCATCGCCGCCGCCGGCAAGGTCAACACCCGCAGCTTCGCGGTGTTCACCGACGTTTCGGCCAATTTCACCGACCGCTTCAAGGTCTCGCTGGGCGGCCGCGCCACCCGCGACCACAAGACCGGCACGGTGGTGCGCCTGTTCTATCTGGGCGCCACCAAGACCCCGTGGCAGGGCGGAACGGCCCGGCCGGTGCTGCAGACCCGCACCAACTACACCGCCACCAAGACCTTCGAGGAGTTCACCCCGCGGGTCAGCGCCTCCTACGACTTCTCCGACGACCTGACCGGCTACGTCTCCTATTCCAAGGGCTTCAAGTCCGGCGGCTGGGACATGCGCGGCGACGCCTTCCTGACCCCGCAGACGACGTCCGGTTACGATCCCGAGACGGTCGACGCCTACGAGGCCGGCCTGAAGGGCTATCTGTTCGACCGCCGCCTGTCGTTCGCCTCGGCGGCCTTCCGCTCCAAGTACAAGAACCAGCAGGTGACCACCCAGGTGGCCGTGCCCAGCGGCATCGCCAGCTCGGTCGACAACGCCGGCGCCTCGACCATCTGGGGCCTGGAGTTCGAAGGCACGGCGCGCTTCACGCCCAACCTGTCGAGCACCCTGGCGCTGGGCTACATCAAGGCCAAGTACGACGAGTTCGAGCGCTACGACGCCGTCACCGGCACGATCGTCAATGTCGCCAACCTCTACGGCTTCCAGAACACCCCGGAAAAGACCGCCAACCTCAGCGCAACCTGGACCGGCGAACTTCTGGGCGGCCGCCTGGCCGTCACCCCGATGGTCAGCTACCGCGACAAGTACCAGCAGTTCGAGCAGCCGCTGCCGACCCTCGACCAGAAGGCCTTCACCCTGGTCGACCTCAGCGCCGTGTGGAACGCGCCGGGCGGCCGCTACAAGGTCTCGCTGGTCGGCAAGAACCTGACCGACGAAACCTATCGCATCGGCGGCTACAACTTCGGCGTCGCGACCTATAACAACTCGGTCATCGGCTTCTACGGCCCGCCGCGCAGCGTGTCGGTGAGCCTGGAGTTCAACTTCTGAAGCATTTTCGAGCGAAGCGGACTCCGGTTCGCGTGAAGAAAATGCGTTAAACCAAAGGCTTCTCGGTCGAGATCTGACGGGGCCCGCTGCAACGGGCCCCGTCGTCCTTTTCCGGAAGGCGCATGCGTACAGTTCAAGGGGGCGGGCGATGAGCGAAGCGAAAGGCGAAGGCGCCGCGACGGGCGGCAGCCGCTACCGCTATCTGGTGCTGGCGACGCTGATCCTCGTCTACACCCTGAACTTCCTCGACCGGCAGATCCTCGGGATCCTGGCCAAGCCGATCAAGGACGAGTTCGGCCTCACCGACGGCCAGTTCGGCCTGATGGGCGGCCTGGCCTTCGCCCTGCTCTACACCACCCTGGCGATCCCGATCGCCTGGCTGGCCGACCGCTTCAGCCGGGTCTGGATCATGACCGCCGCCCTCACCGTGTGGAGCGGCTTCACCGCCCTGTGCGGGTTCGCCGGCGGGTTCGGACAACTGTTCCTGGCCCGCATGGGCGTGGGCATCGGCGAGGCCGGCGGCGTCGCCCCGGCCTATTCGCTGATCGCCGACTACTTCCCCAAGCGCCAGCGCGCCCGGGCGCTCGCGGCCTACGCCTTCGGCATCCCGCTAGGCTCGGGCCTTGGCACGCTGGTCGGCGGCCTGCTGGCGGCGACCTACGGCTGGCGCACGGCCTTCATCGTCGTCGGGTGCCTCGGCGTGGTGCTGGCCCCGATCTTCCGCGCTGTCGTTCGCGATCCGGTACGCGGCGGCGCCGACCGCGTGGAAGGCGCGCCGCCGGCGCCGCCCGCCCCGGCCATGCCGCTGGGCCAGGCCGCCCGCCTGCTGGCCGCCAAGCCGTCGTTCTGGCTGCTCGCCTTCGGCGCGGCCTCGTCTTCGGTGTGCGGCTACGGCGTCGCCGCCTGGCTGCCCAGCTTCTTCATGCGCAGCCTGGGCCTGACCCTGTCGCAGACGGCCTGGTACTATTCGGGCATCGCCCTGTTCGGCGGCCTGCTGGGCATCTGGCTGGGCGGGGCGGTGGCTGACAAGCTGGGGGCCAAGTCCAAGGCCGGCTATCCGATCACCCCGGCCATCGCCTTCCTGATCTCGGTGCCGTGCTTCCTGCTGGCCATGAACAGCGGCAGCCTGATGGGCGGCCTCGGCGGCAAGGCCTCGCTGGCCGTGGCCTTCGTGATCTTCCTAATCCCCACGGGCCTGAACCTGGCGTGGCTCGGCCCCATCACCGCCGCCGTCCAGCACTTGGGCCCGGCCCCGATGCGCACCACCGCCTCGGCCCTGTTCCTGCTGATCAACAACCTGCTCGGGATCGCCGTCGGCATCTATTATTTCGGCCTGGTCTCCGACCTGCTGAAGCCGACCTTCGGGGCGGAGTCGCTGCGCTGGTCGATCTACAGCGGCATGGGCTTCTACCTCGTCGCCGCCCTGCTGTTCTTCTTGGCCAGCAAGCGCCTGGACAAGGACTGGGTGGACTGAGGGCCTCTTCCGATAAAATCCCCGCGAAAGCGGGGACCCAGGCTTTTTATCGTCGAGCGCCACGCGTTTCAGAAAACACCTGGGTTCCCGCTTTCGCGGGGATTTTACGGTGGTGGGGGGCTTTCCCCAGCCAAAAGGTCGCAGGCGCGTAACGAGGGTCCTAGCGCCACCGTTCGGACATGATCCAGGATCATTGCGCCGCCGAAACCGTGTTATTGGCGGGACGGACAGGTTTTGGCGCGATGAGCGGCGACGATCGGCATATCTTCCACGACCCCACCGGCAAGCGCCGGCGCAGGTTCACCCTGGCGGCGGGGATCGCCCTGTCGGGGGTGGCGGCCGTCGTGGCCGGCTTCCTGGCGACCCTGGCCTTCGCCCCGCGCCTGCCAGCGGTGACGCTGAAGGACCCGCACGTGCTGTCGGCCCTGCACGAGGAGACCGTGCACCGCCTCAAGCCCGGCAAGCCCTCGGCCTGGCGCCGCCTGCCCGCCCCCAAGACGCCGGCCGCCATCGGCGCGGCCAAGCCGCTCAGCGTCGGCTTCTACGTGCCCTGGGACGAGGACAGCCGCGAGTCCCTGCGCCGTCACGTCGCCCAGTTGGACGTCGTCTCCCCGCAGTGGGTGGCGCTGAAGGGCCGGACGGGCGACATCACGGCCGACGACGATCCGATCGGCACCGCCCGCATCGCCGCCGCGCCCAACCACCCGACCGTCCTGCCGCTGGTCCACAACTCGGCCGACGCCAAGTTCGACGGCCCGATGGCCGACGCCCTGCTGGCCAATCCCGCCGCCCGCAAGGCGCTGATCGACAACCTGACCGCCCTGGCCCAGCGCCGCGGCTTCGGCGGCTACATCTTCGACCTCGAGAACCTGTCGCCCAAGGGCCTGGCCAACTATCCGCTGCTGCTGGACGAGGCCCGCGCGGCCTTCAAGGCCTCGGGCCGCGAGGTCTGGGTCACCGCGCCGTTCGACGAGCAGGGCTGGCCGCTCAAGCGCCTGCAGCAGTCGGCCGACACCATCGTGCTGATGGCCTACGACCAGCACTACGGCGGCGGCGACCCCGGCCCCAACGCAGGGCAAGACTGGTACGAGAGCGAGCTCGACAAGCGCTTCTCCGCCCTCGACCCGGCCCGCACGGTGCTGGCGCTCGGCGCCTACGGCTACGACTGGACGCTGAAGGCCGACGGCACGGCGGCCAGCGGCGACGCGGCCACCTTCCACGAGGCCATCCGCAACGCCCAGGACGCCGGCGCCGACATCCGCATGGACGACGACGCCCTGAACCCGACCTACGGCTACCAGGCCGACAACGGCGACAAGCACGTGGTCTGGTTCCTGGACGCCCCCACCCTGTTCAACCAGGTCAAGGCCAGCGACCCGTTCCGGCCGCGCGGCTATGGCCTGTGGCGCATGGGCGGCGAGGATCCGGGCGTGTGGAGCGTGCTGGGCCAGCCCTACGGCAAGGGCGCGGCTTCGGCTCTCACCCGCATCCCGTCGGGCCAGAGCGTCGACTTCGACGGCGGCGGCGAGGTGCTGCGCGTCTCGTCCCTGCCCACGCCCGGCAAGCGCAGCCTCGAGACCGACCCCGACACCGGCCTGATCTCGGGCGAGACCTACGACGTCCTGCCCAGCTCCTACGTCATCGAGCGCTACGGCCAGCGGCCCGGCCTGGTGGCCCTGACCTTCGACGACGGCCCCGATCCGCGCTGGACGCCGAAGATCCTCGACATCCTCAAGGAGAAGAACGCCCCGGCGACCTTCTTCGTCATCGGCCAGAACATGCAGAAGCATCCGGGCCTGGTGGAGCGCGAGATGCGCGAGGGCCACGACGTCGGCGGCCACACCTGGACCCACCCCAACATCGGCGAGACGCCGCTGCCCCAGACCCAGGTCGAGCTGAACGCCACCCAGCGGCTGTTCGAGGTGGTAACCGGCCGCTCGATGCGCCTGTTCCGCCCGCCGTTCTTCGGCGACGCCGAGCCCTCGACCCCGCGCGAGGTGGACCCGCTCGTCATCGCCCAGACCCTGGGCTACCTGATCGTCGGCCTGCGGATCGACACCGACGACTGGCAGAAGCCGCCGCCCCAGACGATCATCGACCGCGCCCTCGACCGCCTCGACCATCCGGGGAACAACCCCGGCCAGGTGGTGCTGCTGCACGACGCCGGCGGCAACCGCGAGAACACCATCAAGGCCCTGCCCGGCCTGATCGACGGCATCCGCGCCCGCGGCTACCGCCTGGTCACCGTCGGCGAGCTGGCCGGCATGACGCCCGACCAGGTGATGCCGCCGACCACCCGCGATCCGGTCGGCCTGGCGCTGGACCGCCTGGGCTTCGGATTCTTCCGGGGGCTGAACACCCTGCTGACCTGGCTGTTCATCACCGCCATCGCCCTGGGTGTCGCGCGGCTGGTGTTCCTGGCCGCCCTGGCCCTGGTCCACAAGGCGACCGAGCACACGCCGGACGACCTGGATCCCGCTACCGGCCCGCTGGTCAGCGTGCTGATCCCCTGCTTCAACGAGGAGAAGGTGATCGCCGCCTCGATCGCCCGGATCCTGGAGTCGGACTGGACCAATATCGAGGTGCTGGTCCTCGACGACGGCTCCAAGGACCGCACGGCCGAGGAGGTGCGCGACCACTTCGCCGGCGACCCGCGCGTGACGCTGCTGTCGTTCGAGAACGGCGGCAAGGCGCGAGCGGTGAACCGGGGCCTGGCCGTGGCCAAGGGCGAGTTCGTGGTGGCGCTGGACGCCGACACCCTGTTCCCGAAGTCGACGATCGGCCGGCTGGTGCGCTGGTTCGCCGACCCGAAGATCGGCGCGGTGGCCGGCAACGCCATCGTCGGCAATCGCCTCAACATCGTCACCCGCTGGCAGGCCCTGGAATACGTCACCGCCCAGAACCTGGAGCGGCGGGCGCTGGCGGCGCTGGGCGCGGTCACCGTGGTGCCCGGGGCGGTCGGGGCCTGGCGCAAGAGCGTGCTCGACGCCCTGGGCGGCTATCCCTCCGACACCCTGGCCGAGGACCAGGACCTGACCATCGCCTGCCAGCGCGCCGGCTGGAAGGTGGCCTTCGACCCGGCCGCCCGCGCCTATACCGAGGCGCCCGACACGGTGGGCGGCCTGCTCAAGCAGCGCTTCCGCTGGTCGTTCGGCACCCTGCAGTGCGTGTGGAAGCATCGCTCGGCGATGTTCAACCCCAAGACCCCGGTGCTGGGTTTCGTGGCCCTGCCGCAGATCTGGCTGTTCCAGATCCTGCTGGCCGTGGCCGCGCCGCTGGTCGACCTGGCCGTGGTCTGGAGCCTGGTCTCGGGCCTCTACGGCGCGGTGGCCCACCCGGTGGAATGGCGTCCCGACGACACCATCCGGGGCCTGCTCTACTGGGCGGTGTTCATCCTGGTCGACCTGTCGGCCGGGGCCCTGGGCATGGCGCTTGAGAAGCGCGCCCCCTGGGCCGACCTGCCCTACCTGCCGGTGCAGCGCTTCGGCTATCGCCAGCTGATGTACTATGTGGTGGTCAAGTCGGTGCTGACCGCCGTGCGCGGCGGCCGCGTCGGCTGGGGCAAGCTGGAACGGCGAGCGACCGCGGCGGTGAAGTAGAACCGGCTAAGCCCTCCCCACTCCAAATTTCACCTCTCCCATAGGGAGAGGGAGGGGCCCATGCGCAGCATGGGAGGGTGAGGGGTTAGGAACGGTTCAGGTCGTTCCGAAATCCAATGCAGGGGGCGTGGAGGTGGGACCGCCGACGGCGTACCCCCTCACCCTCCCACGCCTTCGGCGCGGGCCCCTCCCTCTCCCCATGGGAGAGGTTTCAATTACGCCGGACGGCGGATCGGCTGGCGGCGGATCTCGGACGGGGCGATCTGGCCGCCGCCGCTGGTGCTAAAGCGCGAGATCAGCTGGGCCAGTTCGGCGGCCTCCATCTTCAGGCTGGCCGAGGCCACCGTGGCCTCCTCGACCATGGCCGTGTTGCGCTGGGTCACCTCGTCCATGCGGTTGACGGCGGTGTTGACCTCCGAGAGGCCGGTGGCCTGCTCGCGCGAGGACTCGGCGATCTCCAGGATCAGGCCGTCGATGCGGCCGACCTTCTCGACGATGGTCGACAGGGCCTCGCCGGTCTCACCGACCAGCCGCACGCCGCGACCGACCTGGGAGGTGCTCTTGGCGATCAGGGCCTTGATCTCCTTGGCCGCTTCGGCCGAGCGCTGGGCCAGGGCCCGCACTTCCGAGGCCACGACCGCGAAGCCCTTGCCGGCGTCGCCCGCCCGCGCGGCTTCGACGCCCGCGTTCAGGGCCAGCAGGTTGGTCTGGAAGGCGATCTCGTCGATCACCCCGATGATGCTGGTGATCTTGCCCGAGCTTTCCTCGATCTCGCCCATGGCCGCGACCGCCTCGCCGACGATCTCGCCCGAGCGGGTGGCGTCGACGCGGGCGGCCGAAGCGACCTGCGAGACCTCGCGCGCGCCCTCGGCGCTGCGGTTGACCGTGGCGGTGATCTGGTCGAGGGCGGCGGCGGCCTCCTCGAGATTGGCGGCCTGGATCTCGGTGCGGCGCGACAGGTCGTCGGCGGCGATCGAGATCTCCTGCGCCCCGGCCCCGACGCTGCGGGTGGCCGACGACACCACGCCCATGGCCCCGTCCAGGGCCGACATGGCGCTGTTGAAGTCGTTGCGCACCTTGTCGAACTGCGGATCGACCGGCTTGCTGATGCGATAGGTCAGGTCGTTGCGGGCCAGGTGGTCGAGGCCCTGGGCGATCTCGTTGACCGCGTGCACGCGGCCGGTGACCACGGTGGCGAACTTCACGACCTTGGCGATGCGGCGCTTGTGGTCGAAGATCGGGTTGTACGAGGCCTGGATCCACACCTCGCGCCCGCCCTTGCCCACGCGCTTGAACTCGGCGGCGACGAACTCGCCGCTGTTCAGGCGGTCCCAGAAGGCGGCGTAGTCCGGCGAGTTGGCGTAGGCGCCGTCGACGAACATCCGGTGGTGGCGCCCCTGGATCTCGCTGAGCGTATAGCCCAGGGCGTCGAGGAAGTTCTGGTTGGCGGTGACGATCTCGCCGGCCGGGGTGAACTCGATCATCGCCTGGGCGCGGCTGACGGCCTCCATCTTGCCGTGCTGCTCGGCGGCGCGGCGCTTTTGCTCGGTGATGTCGGTGGCGACCTTGACGATGCGCGTGACGCCCCCGCGCGCGCCGCGGATCGGATTGTAGGAGGCCTGGATCCAGACCTCGCGGCCGCCCTTGCCCACGCGCAGGTACTCGCGGGCGTCGAACTCGCCGCGCCCGAGCTTGGCCCAGAAGGCGGCGTAGTCGGCGCTGGCGGCGTAGTCCGGCTCGACGAACAGGCTGTGGTGGCGGCCGACGATCTCCGACAGCGCATAACCCATCGCCGCGCAGAAGTTCTCGTTGGCGGTGAGGATCCGGCCCTTGGGATCGAACTCGATGGTCGCCAGCGACCGGTCCAGCGCGGCCAGGGTCTCGACGGCCTGGACTTGCGAGCGATTGAACATGGAAGTCTTCCATTGCAGGCCGGGACAAGGGGGTCGCCGGGCGCGTGTCGGGCTAGCAAGAGCTTCGATGCGGTAAATAGATTATTTATACTACGGCAGCGTCTCGAAACCCCAAGTAGAGCCCGACTCCCGCCAGCCTATTGCGCACGAAAAGCATCGTATTTAAGCCGTTGTTTCTTCGAGAAGCTTCAGCGCCGAATGGCTAAGCTTGAGTGGAAGATCGCGGTTCTGCGACAAAAGCGCCTCGCGCCCGGCCCGACCCTCTCCGGGCCTCACGCCGCCCATTTCGCAGGCGCCGCACGCCCAAAAAACCGACCGCCGTCGGCGCGCGTCCAAAACCGCCATTCCAGATAACCGGAGTCTGTGGGCGCTTTCGTAAAAGTGCAGGTTTTTCCTGCCTCTCGCCTTCTCCGATGGGGCGCGGGCGTTCTTTCTGACGATCGATCGGCAGAAGGGGGCGCCTTATCGCCCCCATGCGGTTGCGCCTGCGAAATCACGCTCCTATAACGCCGCCACATTCAAGAACCGTCGCGGAAGACCGGTCCCCTCATGAACATTCACGAGCATCAAGCCAAAGCCGTCCTCGCGGAGTTCGGCGCCCCCGTCCCGCGTGGCTTCGCGGCGTTCACTGCCGACGAAGCCGTCGCCGCCGCTGAGAAGCTGGGCGGTCCGGTCTTCGTCGTGAAGAGCCAGATCCACGCCGGCGGCCGCGGCAAGGGCAAGTTCGAGGGCCTCGGCCCCGACGCCAAGGGCGGCGTCCGCGTCGTCAAGTCGGTCGAAGACGTCAAGGCGTCGGCCGAGGAAATGCTCGGCCGCGTGCTGGTGACCCACCAGACCGGCCCCAAGGGCAAGCAAGTGAACCGCCTCTACATCGAGGAAGGCGCTGCGATCGCCAAGGAATTCTACCTGTCGCTGCTGGTCGACCGTGAAACCTCGATGGTTTCGGTGGTCGCCTCGACCGAAGGCGGCATGGACATCGAGGACGTGGCTCACGCCACCCCGGAAAAGATCCACTCGTTCTCGATCGACCCCGCCACCGGCGTGTGGCCGACCCACCAGCGCGCGCTGGCCAAGGCCCTGGGCCTGACCGGCGGCCTGGCCAAGGAAGCCGCCGTGCTGCTGACGCAGCTCTACACGGCGTTCCTGGCCAAGGACATGGCCATGCTGGAGATCAACCCGCTGATCGTCACGGCCGACGACCACCTGCGCGTCCTGGACGCCAAGCTGTCGTTCGACGGCAACTCGCTGTTCCGTCACCCGGACATCCGCGCCCTGCGCGACGAGACCGAAGAAGACCCCAAGGAAATCGAAGCCTCGAAGTACGACCTGGCCTACATCGCCCTCGACGGCGAAATCGGCTGCATGGTCAACGGCGCTGGCCTGGCCATGGCCACCATGGACATCATCAAGCTGTACGGCGCCGAGCCGGCCAACTTCCTTGATGTCGGCGGCGGCGCCAACAAGGAGAAGGTCACCGCGGCCTTCAAGATCATCACCGCCGATCCGGCCGTGAAGGGCATCCTGGTCAACATCTTCGGCGGCATCATGCGCTGCGACATCATCGCGGAAGGCGTCATCGCCGCCGTGAAGGAAGTCGGCCTGCAGGTTCCGCTCGTCGTTCGCCTGGAAGGCACCAACGTCGAGCTGGGTAAGAAAATCATCTCGGAAAGCGGCCTGAACGTCATCGCCGCCAACGATCTGTCTGACGGCGCCGAAAAGATCGTCGCGGCCGTGAAGGGTGCTCGCTAATCATGTCGATCCTCATCGGTTCTGAAACCAAGGTCATCACCCAGGGCTTCACCGGCGCCCAGGGCACGTTCCACTCGGAACAGGCCATCGCCTACGGCACCAAGATGGTCGGCGGCGTCACCCCGGGCAAAGGCGGCCAGACCCACATCGGCCTGCCGGTGTTCGACACGGTCGGCGAAGCCAAGGAAGCCACCAACGCCGACGCCTCGGTGATCTACGTCCCGCCGCCCTTCGCGGCCGACTCGATCCTGGAAGCCATCGACGCCGAAATCCCGCTGATCATCTGCATCACCGAAGGCATCCCGGTGCTGGACATGGTGCGCGTGAAGAAGGCCCTGAAGGGTTCGCGTTCGCGCCTGATCGGCCCGAACTGCCCGGGCGTCCTGACCCCGAACCAGTGCAAGATCGGCATCATGCCGGGCGGCATCTTCTCGGAAGGCTCGGTCGGCGTCGTGTCGCGTTCGGGCACCCTGACCTATGAAGCCGTGTTCCAGACCACCAACGCCGGTCTCGGTCAGACGACCGCCGTCGGCATCGGCGGCGACCCGGTCAAGGGCACCGAGTTCATCGACGTGCTCGAACTCTTCCTGGCCGACGAAGCCACCAAGTCGATCGTCATGATCGGCGAAATCGGCGGCTCGGCCGAAGAAGAAGCGGCCCAGTTCCTGAAGGACGAAGCCAAGCGCGGCCGCAAGAAGCCCATGGTCGGCTTCATCGCCGGTCGCACGGCTCCTCCGGGCCGTCACATGGGTCACGCCGGCGCCATCATCTCGGGCGGCAAGGGCGGCGCCGAGGACAAGATCGCTGCGATGGAAGAAGCGGGCATCCGCGTCTCGCCGTCGCCGGCGAAGCTGGGCGAGACCCTGCTCGAAGTCCTCAAGGGCTAAGAACTACACCGAAACCCCGCCCCGTGCGGGGCCCAGGTTTTTTGCGACCGCCAGTCGACGATCCGAAAAAATCACCTGGGCCTCGCCATCCGGCGCGGGCGACGGGAGATTGACAGACTATATTTACGGGACCGGTCTAACCACCGGTCCCGTAAACGGATCCGAAGCGTGGCGGCCGAAAATGGATAGCGGCCAACCGGTCGTCGCGCTTCATGTTTCAAACGAGCTCGTGATCCCGCCGGATGGCCTCGGCGGGCGAGCATCGAGGCGAAGACGATGGCGGACGACGCAGGCATCATCAATCAGGTCTTGACCGAGACCTCCTTCCTCTACGGCGCGAACGCCGCCTTCGTAGAGGACCTCTACGCCCAGTGGGCGGAGAACCCCGGGTCGGTCGAGCCCTCTTGGAACGCCTTCTTCTCCTCGCTGGCCGAGCAGGCCGACCAGGTCAAGCGCGCCGCCCAGGACCCGGCCTGGACCCCCAAGAAGGTCCCCAGCGTCCGTCCAGACTGGCTTTCGGCCCTCGACGGCCAGTGGGCCACCGTCGCCCCCGCCGTCGAAGCCAAGATCGCCAAGGCCGTCGAGGCCAAGGCTCCCGGCGTCTCCGCCGAAGCCGTCCGCGCCGCCACGCTGGACAGCCTGCGCGCCATCATGATGATCCGGGCCTACCGGATGCGCGGCCACCTCGCCGCCAACCTCGACCCGCTGGGTCTGGAGCCGCCGAAGGCCGCGCCCGAGCTCGACCCGGCCACCTACGGCTTCACCGAAGCCGACTACGACCGCCCGATCTTCCTCGACTTCGTGCTGGGTCTGGAGACCGCCACGATCCGCGAGATCCTGTCGATCGTCCGCCGCACCTACTGCGACAACGTCGGCGTGCAGTACATGCACATCTCGAACCCCGACGAGAAGGCCTGGCTGCAGGAGCGCATCGAGGGCCGCGACAAGGAGATCGTGTTCTCGAAGGAGGGCAAGGTCGCCATCCTCAAGAAGCTGATCGAGGCCGAGGGCTTCGAGAAGTTCCTGCACAAGCGTTTCCCCGGCACCAAGCGCTTCGGCCTCGACGGCGGCGAAGCCATGGTCCCGGCCATGGAGCAGATCATCAAGCGCGGCGGCGCGCTGGGCGTGAAGGACATCGTCCTGGGCATGCCGCACCGCGGCCGCCTGAACGTGCTGGCCGCCGTGATGGGCAAGCCCTACCACGTGATCTTCCACGAATTCCAAGGCGGCTCGTCGGTGCCCTCGGACGTCGAGGGCTCGGGCGACGTGAAGTACCACATGGGCGCCTCGTCGGACCGTGAGTTCGACGACAACAAGGTCCACCTGTCGCTCACCGCCAACCCGTCGCACCTGGAAATCGTCAACCCGGTCGTCATCGGCAAGGCCCGCGCCAAGCAGGCCTTCCTGCTGCGCGAGACCCCGGACGCCGGCCGCGGCCACGTGCTGCCGCTGCTGCTGCACGGCGACGCGGCCTTCGCCGGCCAGGGCGTGGTGGCCGAGTGCTTCACCCTGTCGGGCCTGAAGGGCTACCGCACGGGCGGCACCATCCACTTCATCGTCAACAACCAGATCGGCTTCACCACCAGCCCGCGCTACTCGCGCAGCTCGCCATACCCGAGCGACATGGCCCTGATGGTCGAGGCCCCGATCTTCCACGTGAACGGCGACGACCCGGAAGCGGTCGTGTTCGCCTCGAAGGTGGCCACCGAATACCGCCAGAAGTTCGGTAAGGACGTGGTCATCGACATGGTCTGCTACCGTCGCTTCGGTCACAACGAAGGCGACGATCCCACCATGACGTCGCCGCTGATGTACGCGAAGATCAAGGGTCACCCGCCGACCCGCGAACTCTACGCCAACCGCCTGATCGGCGAAGGCCTGATCACCCAGGGCGAGTCCGACGGCTGGGTCTCGGAGTTCGAGACCTTCCTCGACAACGAATTCGAGAGCGGCAAGAGCTACAAGGCCAACAAGGCCGACTGGCTCGACGGCAAGTGGAAGGGCCTGGCCCAGCCCGGCGACGAAGAGCGCCGCGGCAAGACCGACGTGCCGCTCGCCAAGCTGCAGGAACTGGCCGCCAAGATCACGGCCATCCCCGAGCGCATCGACGCCCACAAGACCGTGCGCCGCGCCATCGAGAACCGTCGCGACGCCTTCACCAAGGGCGAAGGCCTCGACTGGGGCGCCGCCGAGCACATGGCCTTCGCCACCCTGCTCGACGAAGGCTTCCCGGTGCGCCTGTCGGGCCAGGACTCGGTCCGCGGCACCTTCACCCAGCGCCACTCCGACGTCATCGACCAGAAGACCGAAGAGCACTACACGCCGCTGAACAACATCCGCCCGGGCCAGGCCAACTACGAAGTCATCGACTCGGCCCTGTCGGAAGAGGCCGTGCTAGGCTTCGAGTACGGCTTCTCGCTGGCCGATCCGAACACCCTGACCCTGTGGGAAGGCCAGTTCGGCGACTTCGTGAACGGCGCCCAGGTGGTGATCGACCAGTTCATCAGCTCGGGCGAGCGCAAGTGGCTGCGGATGAGCGGTCTGGTGATGCTGCTGCCGCACGGCTACGAAGGCCAGGGCCCCGAGCACAGCTCGGCCCGCCTCGAGCGCTTCCTGCAGTCGTGCGCGGAAGACAACATGCAGGTGGTCAACTGCACCACCCCGGCTAACTACTTCCACGCCCTGCGTCGCCAGATGCACCGTGAGTACCGCAAGCCGCTGATCGTGATGTCGCCCAAGAGCCTGCTGCGCCACAAGCGCGCCGTCTCGAACCTCTCCGACCTGGCCGAAGGCACCGCCTTCCACCGCGTGATGGTGGACGGCGCCGAAGCCGGCTGCGACGTCGGCGGGATCACGCTGAAGAGCGACGATCAGATCAAGCGCGTCATCATGTGCTCGGGCAAGGTCTACTTCGACCTGATCGATCAGCGCGCCAAGACCGGCCGCGACGACGTCTACATCCTGCGTCTGGAGCAGTTCTATCCGTGGCCGCTGAAGTCGGTCATGGGCGTGCTGAACCGCTTCAAGAACGCCGAGCTGCTGTGGGTTCAGGAAGAGCCGAAGAACATGGGCGGCTGGACCTTCGTCGATCCGTGGATCGAGCTCACCCTCGACAAGATGGACATCAAGGCCAAGCGCGCCCGCTACGTCGGTCGCCCGGCCAGCGCCTCCACCGCGGCCGGCCTGATGAGCCGCCACCTCAAGGAACTCGAAGCCTTCCTCACCGAAGCCTTCGCCTAAGAGTTCAAACCTTCAAGCCGCCGCGCCCTTCGACTTGTTCGATAGGCGCGGCGGTTTAAGTTCGCACCCGACCCTGACCGCCAGATCAAAAAGAGACATCGGAACCTAACCATGGCCGACATCATGACCCCCGCCCTGGGCGAATCCGTCACCGAAGCGACGGTCGCCCGCTGGACCAAGAAGGCCGGGGAGGCCGTGAAGAAGGACGAGCTGCTCGTCGAGCTGGAAACCGACAAGGTCAGCCTCGAAGTCGTCTCGCCGGCTGACGGCGTCCTGGTCGCCATCAGCGCCGAGGAAGGCGCCACCGTGGTTCCGGGCACGGTCCTGGGCGTGGTGACCGAAGGCGCGACCGCCTCGGCCGCTCCCGCCGCCGCCCCGGCCCCGGCCGCTGCTCCGGCCCCCGCCCCGGCTCCGGCGCCCGTCGCCGCCGCGGCTCCGGCCGCTCCCGCCGCCGCTCCGGTCAGCCCGGCCCCGGCCCGCATCGCCGCCGAGACGGGCCTCGACCTGTCGAAGGTCGCCGGCACGGGCAAGGACGGCCGCGTGACCAAGGGCGACGCCCTGGCCGCCCTGGAAGCCCGCGCCGCCGCCCCGGCTCCGGCCGCCGCCGCGCCGTCGGCCCCGCGTCCGATCCACGAGCGCGAAGAGCGCGTGAAGATGACGCGCCTGCGTCAGACGATCGCCCGTCGCCTGAAGGAAGCCCAGAACAACGCCGCCATGCTGACGACCTTCAACGAGGTCGACATGAGCGCGGTGATGGCCCTGCGCGCCCAGTACAAGGACGTCTTCGAAAAGCGCCACGGCGTGAAGCTGGGCTTCATGTCCTTCTTCACCAAGGCCGTCGTCGCCGCCCTGAAGGCCGTGCCGGACGTCAACGCCGAGATCGACGGCACGGACATCGTCTACAAGAACCACTACGACATCGGCGTCGCCGTCGGCACCGACAAGGGCCTGGTGGTTCCGGTCGTCCGTGACGCCGACGCCCTGAACCTGGCCGAGATCGAAAAGGCCATCGGCGACCTCGGCAAGAAGGCCCGCTCGGGCGGCCTGGCCATCGAGGACATGCAGGGCGGCACCTTCACGATCACCAACGGCGGCATCTACGGCTCGCTGATGTCGACCCCGATCCTTAACGCGCCGCAGTCGGGCATCCTCGGCATGCACGCGATCAAGGAACGCGCCATGGTCGTCAACGGCAAGATCGAAGTCCGTCCGATGATGTACCTGGCCCTGTCCTACGACCACCGCGTGGTCGACGGCCAAGGCGCCGTGACCTTCCTCGTGAAGGTCAAGGAAGCCCTGGAAGACCCGCAGCGCCTGCTGCTGGACCTGTAAGGGTTCAGGTCTTTTCGAGACTGATGAAGGGGGTCGCGAAAGCGGCCCCCTTTTTCGTTGGTCCGGAGCCCAAGCTCCTCCCCCGTGAAACGGGGGAGGTGGCGCGGCGCTATCAGCGCCGTGACGGAGGGGGCGACGGCCGGCACTGCGTCCAGTCTCGCCCCCTCCACCGCTTCGCGGTCCCCCTCCCCCGCAAGCGGGGGAGGAGTTCAGTTGCGTAGATCCTCCCCCTCTGGGGGAG
>NZ_JBWKNI010000031.1:0-45878 GCF_059415485.1 Caulobacter sp. GW821-FHT10C03
ATCCGCGTGCGCCGCTACGGCCATCGCGAGGTGCCCTACGCCGGCGCGGCCTCGCCCGTGCTGGCGGCGGAATAGGGGCGGGTAGGGCGATGGAGCTGCCCCCTCTTGTGTTGCCAAGCACGCCGTCGTTCCGGCTGGACGGCCGCCGGGCCCTGGTCACCGGGGCGGGGCGAGGCATCGGCCTGGCCGCCGCCGCGGCCCTGGCCGACGCCGGCGCGGCCGTCACCCTGGTCGCCCGCTCTGCCGGCGAGATCGAGGCGGCGGCCCAGGCGATCCGCGAGCAGGGCGGAGCGGCCGAGGCGCTGGTGCTGGACGTCGGCGACGTCGAGGCCGTTCACGCGGCCCTGGCCCAGCGTCCGGCCTTCGAAATCCTGGTCAACAACGCCGGGACCAACCGCCCCAAGCCCTTCACCGACGTCAGCGTCGACGACTACGACGCCGTGCTCGACCTCAATCTGAAGGCCGCCTTCTTCGTCGCCCAGGCCGTCGCCGGGCGGATGATGGAGGCGGGGAGCAAGGGCTCGATCATCCACATGACCTCGCAGATGGGCCATGTCGGCGGCCCCAACCGCACCCTCTACTGCGCCAGCAAGTGGGCGCTGGAGGGCCTCTCCAAGGCCATGGCGCTGGACCTGGCCCCGCACGGCATCCGGGTCAACACCATCGCCCCGACCTTCATCGAGACCCCGCTGACCAAGCCGTTCTTCGAGGATCCGGCGTTCCTGCAGAGCGTGCTCGCCAAGATCAAGCTCGGGCGCCTCGGCCAGGTCGAGGACCTGATGGGCGCCATCGTCTTCCTCGCCTCCGACGCCTCGGCCCTGATGACCGGCTCCTCCCTCGTCGTCGACGGCGGCTGGACCGCAGATTGAGGGGCTCGACGACCTCCCGCAGCTAGGCTAGGCCAGGGTCACCAGGCGCGCGGGCATGGCGAAACTGGTAGACGCAGCGGACTTAAAATCCGCCGGCCGCAAGGTCTTGCCGGTTCGACCCCGGCTGCCCGCACCAAACTCCGATATCATGCTTTGAACGGCGCCTTGGCTTCGCAGCTTGTGGTGTCGAATGGTTTCAACTCTACTTTTGCGCTCCATTTGCGCCAAGAAGAGGACGCAGCCCTAATGCCTGGCCCGCTCAATTTCATATTCCAAGATGCGAGCTTCACTTTTTACGATCGGGACGAGGTAACGGCGTGGGCGGCCAGAGAAGATTTGACCTGGACGCGTTTGATGGAACTTCAGGAAGGCTATGGATTTGGTAAGGCACCGCGTCACGCGTACCAAAAATTACGTTGGGTCGCCCAGGAGGTCGAACCTGAACGACCTGTCATTGCATTGGAGGGGGCAATCCAAGAGCCCCTTCAAGATCCGCAGTTAATACTCTCTGGAACTCGGGTGGGCGATTTTCTACTTGAGTTATTGGAGGGGGAGCATGCAGAGACTGCGGCATTTGCGTATGCCGCGACAATAGGAGCTGTTTCGTTGGGTGAAGCGCGCACTGCGAAAGCGATGCGTGGCGCGCTTTTGGCAGCGGAGCCAAATTTGCGAAATAGTCTGCTAGACCGACAGGGTGTCGCTGAAATTCAGGTGGAATATCAAAAAGGAATTGATGTTACAAATCGTGCCTTGGTCGTATTTGAGCAGCAGAATTCTATCTTTAAAGATCAAGTTAAACAAGGTGGTGAGGACCTTGAGGCTCTAAAAACGGCTTATCGCGAAGATATGTCTCTGCGTGCTTCTGTCGATTATTGGATGGCAAAAGCTAGAGAGCATGGAGCGGAGAAACCAAATCGCTTGGAGCGGTTGCGATGGTTTTTTGTCGGTGCTTTGATTGGCTTGCCAACGATGTTTTTCACGGCATCTGGCGGCCTGTTGTATTTGGAACATTTAGGTACAAAGCCGTCGAGTACCGCGCTCGTCATAATCGGTGCGGGGTTGGCGACTGTGACCGGTGTTTTGCTGTGGATTGGGAGGTTGCTAACTCGTCTTTATCTGAGTGAGCATCACCTCGAACATGATGCGAAAGAGCGTGCGGTATTGGTTACGTGCTACTTAGCTCTAATATCTGAGAAAGGTGCGGATGAAAAAGATCGAGCACTGATCTTACCGGCGATCTTCCGGTCATCTGCCGACGGTATAGTCAAGGATGATGGAGCTCCAGAACTTGGCCTCGCTAGCCTCCTTGCCAAGGTTGGAGCGAAGCCATGATGGGCCTTGCCGGTTCGATCCCGGCTACCCGCACCAGCTTTTCAGCCATCTAGAGCGCCTTGTGCGGCAGCGCACAGATGAGCGCGGCGACTCCCGCGAGGTCGGGCGCGCGTTCGTTTCCACTCCACACTGTCGGACGCCGGCCGGCTCGCGCGTCCCAGCCCGGGCCGGCCACCCTCGCTCAGCGGCGAGCCTGTTTCCTCCGCCTCCACGCCAGCGCCGCCAGTCCGATGGCGAAGGCCACGAGCTCGGCGTAGCTCCACAGGTAGTAGGCCGAGAAGAAGCCCCACTGCATCAGCGAGCGGTCGAGGGCGAAGGCGACGTGGGTCAGGACGATCAGCAGCTGGAAGGCGGCCATGAACAGCAGCCAGATCCGGCGGTCGAAGAGGGCCAGGCTGCCCAGCACGCCGAGATAGACGAGGTCGACCGCGAAGATGCCCCACTGGGGGATGCGGTGGTCGTCGATCTCCAGGGCGGCCGAGCCCACCCAGGCCAGGATGGTGGCGATGGCCAGGCCGCGCTCCATGCGGCCGCCGATCCACAGGGCGACGCCGCAGATGACGAACATGGCGCCGGCGCCCAGCTGGGTCGGCAGGATTGAGAACAAGGCGGCCCCCGAACGTGTCCGGGGGCCATTGTCGCGGTGAATCGCGGGATCGGCAAAGGGGCGAAGGGGGCGCTGGGGCCTCAGGCCGACTTCACCACTTCCAGCTGGCCCCGGGTGGAGTCGGGCTCTTCCTTGTCGCCGCCGCCCACCAGGGTGACGCGGCGCAGGCCGATCTGGTCCTTGGCGTCGGACAGGGCGCCGTGGGCGGCGATCAGGGAGCGGCGGACGTCCGCCAGGCCCGAGGCGGCCACCATCACGTGGTCGACGGCCTGCTGGCCCACCCCGGCGGCGACCCGGGCCTGGAGGCGGGCGCGGGGCATGGCGGCGATCAGCTCGCCCATGGCGGCCAGGGTGTTGTCGACGGCCTCCTCGGCGGTGAACAGGCGGGTGGCGAGATGCTCGGCGACGATGCGGCGGTTCATGTGGAGTTCCCCTCGAAAGGTCCGGCGGCTTCGGCGGGCCGCGATCCGGACGTTGAGCGAAGGCGCCGGCGGGCGCCTTCTGGGGAAAGGCGGCCTCAGCCGTGGCGCAGGTTCTGGAAGAGCTCGACCACCTGGCGGGCGCTGAGCAGCCCGCCGATCAGCATGGCGAAGCCGAGCGCGATGGCCAGGACGGCCAGCAGGCGGAAGGCGGGGGTCAGAGCATGGTCGAATCCTCCGCGCATTTCTCGCGGAAGCTCTCGTCCAGCACCGTGGCGGTGATGGTCAGGATCTCCCTCAGCACCATCTCGGGCGGCTTGGCGGCCGCTTCCTTGCGGATCGCCGAGACCAGGTCGGTCACCAACGGGGCCAGTTCCGGCGGGGCGAGGTCGGTCAGCTGGCGCTGCAGCTGCGACCAGCCGAAGGGCGGGACCGGCGGCTCGGGGGGCAGGGGCGGCCAGGCCTGTTCGAAGGCGGTCACCGCCTGCCTGATCTGGCGGGCCTTCCACACCAGCATGCCCAGGCGATGCTCCTGCAGGCTGACTGGGGCGGGGGTGTTCTGGTCGGATGTCACGGTCGTCGTAGGCCTCGGTTTTACGCAAGGACGACGGTGGCGAGGCCGGCGGGGCGCCCGCCAGTCCGATTGGGTCGGGGTGGTATCGAGTCCCATAGTCGGCGGGCGGCCCGACCGGGGGATCGATTCCCCGTTCATGCTCGCTCAGCACCCGGGCCGCGGCCCGGCGGCCGTTGACGCCCAGCTTGCGGCAGGCGCTTTCCACCAGGGCGTCGGCGCGCGACTTGGAGACCCCCATCAGCGGGCCGATCTCCTTGGAAAGCCTGTGTTCGCTGACCAGGCGCAGGGCTTCGCGCTCGCGTTTGGTCAGAAGTTCGAGGCCGGCGGCGGGATTGGAAGGCGTGTCCATGGGGGCGAGCGAATCGGCTCCACTCGATCTAGGGATGAAGTGCGTTGCGGCGCGGGGCGGCCACGCCGATAGATAGCCGAGTTCTTTGATTTTCGGACATGCCTAGATGACGACAGCCGGCCCGGATCCCATCGACCTCGCCGTCGGAACGCGCATTCGTATTCGTCGTCGCTACCTGAAAATCAGCCAGGACGAGCTGGCCGAGGCCCTGGGCCTGACCTTCCAGCAGATCCAGAAGTACGAGCGCGGCGAGAACCGCGTGTCGGCCTCGATGCTGGTGCGCATCGCCGCCCGGCTGGAGACTTCGGTCGCCACCCTGGTGGGCGAGGACGCCCCCGCCGAGGAGAGCGCCGGCATGCTGGCGGCCCTGACCCTGCCCGGCGCGCTGGACCTGCTGAGCGCCTACGCCCAGGCCGGTCCCAAGACCCAGCGAGCGATGGTGGGCCTGGCCCAGGCGATGATCGAGGCCGGTGAGGAGGATTAGATTTCCGACCTGATCGCATCAGGCCAGAACTAATTCTTTGTTTTAACGCATTTTCTTCACGCGAACCGGAATCCACTTCGCTCGAAAATGCTTTAGGCCTCCAGCCGCTCCACGCCCGTGACGCCGAGGTCGGCGAGGGCCTTTTCCAGTTCGACCGCGGCGGCCTCGACCTCGGCGGGGTCGCGCCCGCGGATGACGAGGCTGGCGCCGTAGACGTCTGGCAGGGCGAAGAACGGATAGCTGCCGATCGACAGGTCCGGATGGGCTTTGGCGACGGCTTCCAGCGGGGCTGCGATCGTGCCTTCGCCCGTGCCGGTGACGCGGACGGTGGTGGCGACCACCACGGCCCCGGTGCGCAGGCGCGGGCCGACGTCGTCGAGCATGCCGCGCATGATCGCCGGCACCCCGGCCAGCACGAAGACGTTTTCCTTCTGGAAGCCGGGCGGGCCCTGGACGGGGTTCTTCACCAGGGTTCCGCCCTCGGGCACGTGCGCCATGTGGCGGCGGGCGGCGTTGGGCTCGCCCCAGCGCTCGCGCAGCAGGGCCATGATCTCGGGATGCTCGGGGGCGGTGACGCCGAACGCCTTGGCCACCGAGTCGGCGGTGATGTCGTCGTGCGTGGGGCCGATGCCGCCGGTGGTGATGACGTAGTCGTACTTGGTGCGCAGGGCGTTGACCGCCTCGACGATCTCCTGCTCGACGTCGGGCACCACGCGCGCCTCGGCCAGGTCGACGCCGTAGGTCGCCAGGTACTTGGCGATGGCGTTCAGGTTCACGTCCTGGGTGCGGCCCGACAGGATCTCGTCGCCGATGATCAGCACCGCCGCCGTCACCCGATCCTTGCTGGCCGTCATGGTCGCCGTCCCCTAAACGCTATCCTGGATAGCTACTCGACTTAGGCTTCGCATGCTCCTGCCGCAACCGCTTACCCACGGCCGCATCGTCCAGCGCTACAAGCGCTTCTTCGTCGATCTGGTGCTGGACGACGGGCGGGAGGTGACCGCGCACTGTCCGAACTCCGGGGCGATGCTGGGAGTGAACCTGCCGGGGCAGGGGGCTTGGGTGTCGTTCTCCGACGATCCCAAGCGCAAGCTGGCCTGGACGCTGCAACTGGTCGAGGCGGCCGGGGCGGACGGGATGGGGCTGGTGGGCGTCAACACCATGCTGCCCAACAAGCTGGTCGCCGAGGCGCTGGCGAACGACGTGATCCCCGAACTGACGGGCTACGCCAACGTGCGGCCGGAGGTGAAGTACGCGGCCGCCAGCCGGGTGGACTTCCTGCTCACCGATCCGGACCGGCCGCCGTGCTGGCTGGAGGTCAAGAACGTCCACCTGTCGCGCTCGCCGGGCCTGGCCGAGTTTCCCGACTGCAAGGCCGCCCGCTCGACCCGCCACCTGGAGGACCTGGCCGCCCAGGTCGCCGAGGGCCACCGGGCGGTGGCGCTGTTCGTCGTGCAGCGCGAGGACTGCGAGGATTTCCAGGCCTGCCGCGAGCTGGACCCGGCCTTCGCGCGCGGGCTGGACGTGGCGCATTCCGTCGGTGTCGAGGTACTGGTCTACGCCTGCGACATGTCCACGGAACAGGTCCGGATCAGCCGCCGTATGCGCGGTCCGTTCGACGATCGCGATACGATAGTGGCCTAGTCTTAGTCGTTGTCCGGCTGGGCGCGCATCGCGGCTAGCAGAGAGGGGCTCGATGGGCTGGGCGGTCAGGCAGGGACGGTCGCCGATGACGCTGCCCGTGCCGTCTGGCTGGGGGATGGCGTGGAGGGTTGTGAGCCGGGGTGTCCTCTATTTACGCGGCAGAGCCCATTGCTAAGCTGCGGGTATGCTCTTCCCCGATACCAACAAGAAATTCGCGCGCGACACCCTCGTCACCATCGTTCGGGCGGTGGCGCTCAATCGAGCGATCAACGAGATCGGCGTAAAGCGGACGGCGGTGTTTTGGGGTGTGATCTCCGGTGGGATGTACGACACCGCCGTGATCGACTGGTGCATCCTCTTCGGCTCTGACCACCAGCAGAACCAGAAGCTGCACTGGAAAAACATGTTTGAGGCCGACGCCTTTCGAGAGGCGCTGCTGAAAGCGGTCGGAATGTCTCAGGAGGAATGGCGAAAGTACCATGCCGCCATCAAGGCCTATCGAGACGAGAATGCGGCCCACCGTTCGCTTGCCCCGTCGAGCGACAGGTTCCCCAACTTCAGCCCAGCGCTAGAGGCGGCATATGTGTACTGGGACTGGATCAAGGGTGGCCTCGAACAAGGTGAACTGTCCCTCCGCGACGAGTACGAGCGCATGAGTGCTTCATTCTTGGAAGTCGCCAAAATCGCGATCAACGCCACGACCATGTCAGGACATGAATTCGGGTAGGCACCTTGCCAGGCCTCGATGGAGCAACACTTGAAGCCGCTATCGGAATGGAAACAAGCCGACCTTGAGGCCCTGATCGGGCTGACCGAGGGGCAGACGGTGGAGTTCAAGCAGTCCGAGGCTCTGCTTTTTACGGGCAAAGAGGCTGACGAAAGGCGCCGAGAACTCGTGAAGGATGTCACCGCCTTGGCGAACGCCGCCGGTGGTCGCATCTACTTCGGTGTGAGAGAGGCAAAAGGCGTCGCTGCTGCGATTGACGACGGCATTTCTGTCGCCGACCTCAAGCCGGAGCGGATCAACGACATCCTGACCAGCAACATCGAACCGGCTATACACGGCGTCGCGGTATTCCCAGTTCCGTTGGACAACGGTCAGCGAGCGTTCGTCATTGATGTTCCGCAGGCGACCACCCTAGCCCCACATCAGTCGCGGCTCTACAAACAGTACTTCCGCCGGTATGACACCAAGGCTCAAGCGATGCTCGATCACGAGATCAAGGACTTGATGCGTCGGAACGAGGCACCGCTGATCGTGGCCAACATGCTCCTGATGAACCGAGACGAGCATGGCAGCTGCGATATCGCCATCAACATCGAGAACGTTTCGCCAGCGCTGGTGAAATATTTTTCGGTGACTGTCACCGTTGGGCAGGAGCTTCAGTTCACGCAGCCTGCGCTGTCGTGGACGCCGCTTGGAACACAGATCGTTGAAGACCCTGAACAGCGTTGGGCGGGTTACGGCTTTAACTACCAGTTTACGCCCACCTCGCACCTCCCCCTATTCAAGGGCCAGAAACACACGATCTGCTGTCTTCATAGTGTCGGCGGCAGCGTCGCTTTCCGGAGGGTCCATATGCAGATCGCTGCGCCGGGTTTCGTAGGACAGTGGCGTGGGATGGTTCAGGTGTTCGACACGTTCCAGCAGGTGCATCTGGAACCGTTCGTCGATGCTGAATAACGGTGATTACTTCGAGGGAGGTCCGATCGAAAATCGGCGAGATTTTTCGTCGCCCTTAAAATACGCTGTTGGTTCTTCCGCGCTCTCCCGTGGGTTAGGCGGCGCGTGGACACCTCGCTATCATCCTTGTAAGTAGGCGCGCTCTTCCATGTGCCTAGGGCCTCGAAATGTGATTCCGAGGGCGACCGTTCGCGCGATCGTGTGCCAATAGGGCTTGGCTCTTTGCCCTCAGCGGCTCAAGGGGCCAACCCCTCGCGACGCCCGTTGAACTTTCGTGCTATAGTCGCGACATAAGCCCGACCGACATTTGTTCCTGGCGCTCCCCCGCGTGACGCGCCCCGTTTGAGATTGAGCCGCCCATGACCCTCGACGACGCCTTCGAGATCGAGACCGAGACCCGTACGGGCGAGATCAAGATCCACAAGCCGGAAGACTTCGAAGGCATGCGCAAGGCCGGCCGTCTGGCCGCCGAGTGCCTGGACATGCTGATCCCGCACGTGGTTCCGGGCGTCTCGACCGACCACCTGGACACGCTGGCCCGCGAGTTCATCCTCGACAATGGCGCCCTGCCGGCCTGCCTGTTCTATCGCGGCTATCCCAAGACGGTCTGCATCTCGCGCAATCATGTGGTCTGCCACGGCATCCCGGGCGACTGGACCCTGCGCGAGGGCGACATCGCCAATATCGACGTCACCGTCATCGTCGACGGCTGGCACGGCGACACCTCGCGGATGTACGGCGTCGGCGAGGTCGGGCCGCGCGCCCGCCGCCTCGTGGACATTACCTATGAAAGCCTGGCCCGCGGGCTGGCGGTGGTGAAGCCGGGCGCGACCCTGGGCGACATCGGCCACGCCATCCAGAGCTACGTCGAGGCCCAGCGCTGCAGCGTCGTGCGCGACTTCTGCGGCCACGGCCTGGGAAAGGTGTTCCACGACTCGCCCAACATCCTGCACTTCGGCCGTCCCGGTCAGGGCGCGGTGCTGAAGGCCGGCATGTTCTTCACCATCGAGCCGATGGTGAACCTGGGCAAGCCGGCGGTGAAGGTGCTGGGCGACGGCTGGACGGCCGTGACCCGCGACAAGTCGCTGTCGTCGCAGTGCGAGCACTCGATCGGCGTGACGGAAGACGGCTGCGAGGTGTTCACCGCCTCGCCGACCGGCCTGTTCCAGCCGCCGATGCAGGGCGTCTGAGGCGCTGCGGGCGCTTTGCGTCCTTCGAGGCGCGGCCGGATCGCCTGAGCCCGCACCCTTACGGGTGCGAAGCCACTAGGCGAAACTGACATTTCAGCTTACCTATCAGTTCGAAGACAACCTTCGGGAGCGGTTTCGTGCGCCAGCCTTCGCCCTTGCGGGCCCCTGACGACGGTGTCGCCGGCGGCGCGCGGTCGCGCATGCTGGTGCTGGACGTCTGCTCGTCGTCGGGGCTGGAGGACTGGTCGCCCGACCTGCAGAAGGCCAAGGTCTACGAGAAGATCCTGCTCGACCTGATCCTGGGCGAGCTGGCGCCCGGCGCGCGGCTGGACGAGCAGTCGCTGGCGGCGCGCTACGATGCGGGCCTGGCCGGGGTGCGCGACGCCCTGGGCCGGCTGGCGCTGGAGGGGCTGGTGATCCGCCGCGCCCGCTCGGGCACCACGGTGGCGCCGCTGGACTTGGTGGACCTGCGCCAGGGCTACGAGGCGCGGGCCCTGATCGAGCCGCACTGCGCGGGCCTGGCCGCCCGCCACGCCTCCAAGGCCGACATCGCCGCCATCAAGGCCGTGTTCGATGGGGCCGAGGACGCCGCCCGGGCGCGCGACCTGCCGGCCCTGGTGGCCATGGATCAGCGCTTCCACGCGGCCGTCGCCCGCGCCTCGGGCAACCTGGCTTTGGCCAGGATCCTGATCCCCCTCCAGCACAAGGCCGCCCGTTTCTGGGTGTTCTCGTTCGGCGGGGCCACCGAGGCCGAGCTGATGGCCGACATCGAGCAGCACCGCGAGGTCGCCGACGTCATCGCCAGCGGCGACGTCGAGGCTTCGAAGGCGGCGATGATCCGCATCCTCAGCATCACCCCCGAGGCCGTTCAGCGGCCGCAGGTGGAGGCTTAACGCGCCGTCCTTAGCCCTCCCCCTTGATGGGGTAGGGGTGGGTGGGGGTGGTGCGGCGTCGAAAGCCGCGCGCTGCCGCCTGCTCAGCAGATCACCCCCATCCCCGACCCTTCCCCCATCAAGGGGGAAGGGAGAAGTCTGCGATCTTCCATCCAGTCCATATTTGGACTATATTCGGATCTGGATGGAGGCCCGCATGCCCGTCGCCAAGCGCAAACCTGTCGAAGTCGCCGCCGGTTCGGCCGTGCTGGACCTGTCGCGCTTCTCGCCGGCCAACCGCCGTCGGCTGAGCGGGCCGGGGCTGCGCACCTTCCTGGCCATCGCCGACCTGTGGGACCTGTCCGAAGACCAGCGCCTGCTGGTGCTGGGCCTGCCGTCGCGCTCGACCTACTACAACTGGGTGAAGGCGGTGCGGGAGCATCGCGACGTCACGCTGGATCTCGACATGCTGACCCGCATCTCGGCGGTGCTGGGCGTGCACCAGGCCTTGGGCGTGCTGCACGCGGGCGAGCGGGAGGCGGTCGCCTGGCTGCGGACGCCGCACACGGCCCCGCTGTTCGGCGGCCGCCCGCCGCTGGACCTGCTGACCTGCGGAACCCAGGACGGCCTGATCAGCGTGCGCCGCTTCCTCGATGCGGCGCGGGGCGGGCTCTACATGCCGCCGGGCGATCTCGACCGCGACTTCTGTGCCTACGACGACGCCGAGATCGTCTTCTCGTGAGCGAGGCCTACGCGCCGGCGCCGCAGCCGAGCTATCGGCTGATCCCGTCGCGCTTTCCGCCGATCGGCCTGTTCGACACGGTGGCGACGGCGGCCGATCTCGACGCGGTGATGGATCTGGCCGGCTGGACCAACGATCGCCTGGTGGCCGAGCGCGTGGCGCGCCTGCCGATCGATGAGCGGGTCCATGGCCGGCCCAACGCCAGTATCGTCATGGCCTCGTTCCTGCACGTCGCGCCCGGCGGCATGCGCTTCAATGGCCCGGACCTCGGCGCCTGGTACGCCGCCGCCCGGCTGACGACGGCGGTGGCCGAGGTGGCCCACCACCTGCGGCGCGAGGCGGTCGCCACGGGGGCGCAGGCGCTTAGCCGCCAGTACCGGGTCTATTCGGCCAGGCTGGAGGGCGACTATCTCGACATCCGGGGCCAGCAGGCGGCGCGGCCCGAGGTCTACGCCAGCGACGACTACACGGCCGGCCAGGTGCTGGGCGAGGCCGTGCGGGCTTCGGGCGGGGCGGGGATCCTGTTCGACAGTCTGCGTCACGCCGGCGGGATCAATGTCGTCGCCCATCGTCCCCGCAACGTCCAGGAGGTGACCCAGGGCGACCACTACGAGCTTCGGGTCGAGGCCGCGTCGCGCCGGATCGAGGCCCGGCGCCTGGCTGCCTGAAGGCCCGGCTGTGGCCGGCGGGCGACAGCCGGCGGAACGTCTCGCCAACTGTGAGGCTTTCTCGACACAGGGCTTTGGCAATTCGTTCTAAAATGTCAGAAGAGATTTTGACGAACGTCAAGCCATCCCCATTTGGTGCGGCGAGGCGGGGCCGAAGGCGCCGCTTCCCGGAGCCTGCCGCATGTCTCGTCGCCTCGTCCTTCTCGCCACCGTCGCCTCGATCGGCGCTTTCGCGAGCCTCGCCGCCGTCTCCTCGGCGCGGGCGGCCGACCAGCTGACGGAAGTCGACGCGGTGGTGGTGACGGCCCGCGACCGCAACGCCGGCCTGCTGGAAAAGCAGCCGAACGACACGGTGTTCGGCCTGGACAAGCCGCTGATCGAGACGCCGCGTTCGGCCAGCTTCGTCTCGGGCCTGACCCTGCAGCGCTACGGCGTCGAGACCATCGACGACCTGACGGCGGTGTCGCCGGGGACCTACACGGCTAGCTTCTACGGCGTGCCGGGGGCGCTCAACATCCGCGGCACCCTGGCCGAAAACTACTTCCGCGGCTTCAAGCGCGTCGAGAACCGCGGCACCTACGCGACGCCGATCGGGGCGGCCGAGCAGATCCAGATCGTGCGCGGCCCGCCGACCCCGATCTATGGCTCGGGCAAGGTCGGCGGCATGCTGAACTTCATCCCGAAGTCCGGGAAGGGCGAGGGCGGCTATCTGGAAAAGCCCGAGGGCGAGATCACCCTCACCTACGGCAACTACAACAAGAAGGACGCCACGGCCCAGGTCGGCTTGCCCGTCGAGGTCGGCCAGGTGATCGGCGGCGTCCACCTCTATGGCGAGGTCGAGGACAACCACAGCTTCTACCATGGCGTCTATCCCAGGCGGCAGACGGGCCAGGTCTCGGCCGATTTCGACCTGGGCGGCGGCTGGAGCGTGGCGCTGGGCGGCATGATCTATCGCTCGCAGGGCGACGTGCAGACCTCGGGCTGGAACCGCCTGACCCAGGACCTGATCGACAACGGAACCTATGTCACCGGCCGCGACACCAGCCTGGTCGACAGCGACGGCAACGGCCGGCTGACGCCCAGCGAGATCGGCTACTACCCCTACGCCAGCGCGCTGTACCTGGCCTATTTCGGTTCTCCGACGACGGACGCGGCCCACACGCTGGACACCGGGGTGGGTACGACCAAGCTGTCGCCGCGCACGGTCTACGTCTCGGCCGCCGACTTCTCGAAGACGGCGACCAACACCCTCTATTTCGACATCGGCCGCAAGCTGTCGCCCGACAGCTCGGTCAAGCTGCAGCTGTTTTACGACTCCCTGGAGAACAAGCGCTTCGTCTCCTACGGCTATCCGGCCTGGTTCGACAGCGACGTCTGGGAGGCCCGCCTGACCTGGGACTTCCGCAACGAGGCCTTCGACGGCGCGGTGCGGGCCCAGTCGTTCGTCGGCGCCTCATATCGTGCCTTCGACGGCCGGCGGCGCGAGAGCTTCAACAGCGGCCTGATCGCGCTCGATCGCCGGGATCTGTCGTACGGCGCCACGGCGACCGACATCATCGGCAGTCCGTTCAATCCTGGCGACGGCGTGGCGTGGGAGAACGACAACCACTCCAAGTGGACGCAGGCCGGCGTGTTCTTCACCACCGACATTTCCCTGGGCAAGCGCCTGAACCTGATGCTGGGCGGGCGCTACGACGACTACGACGTCACGTCGGAGGACGTCGGCTATCTGTCCTACACTGTCGCCGGCGTGCAGAAGGCGGCCAAGGGCAAGGGGACCTATACGGCCAGCGTCAGCTACAAGGCGCCCTTCGGGCTGATGCCCTACATGACCTACGCCAAGGCCTCGGCGCTGGAGATGAGCCAGGCGGGCGACATCGCCCCGGGCCTGGTGGCCGACGCCAGCGACGCCTGGCTGTCGGACAGCGACCTGGCCGAGGCGGGCGTGAAGTTCCAGTGGCTGAAGGGCACGCTGATCGGCTCGCTGGCCGGCTATCGCCAGAACCGCACCCAGCTGACGGGGATCAACGCCGTGCCGACCGGCACGCGCGCCAAGGGCGTCGAGCTGGAGGTGCGCTGGCTGGCCAGCGACCACTTCAGCTTCACCTTCTCGGGCAACAGCCAGCACACGACGGTGAAGGGGCCGGACAAGTCGTTCCAGTACATCCCCGTCTACACGGTCGGCGTCAGCGGCGTGGACGGCTATGGCGGGGCCTATCTGGTCTGGGATTTCACCAGCATCCGGGCGGGCGACTACGACTACACCCTGATCCCCAAGTCGGTGGTCAGCCTGTACGGCGCCTACGCGTCGGACCAGCATGACTGGGGCAAGGTCTTCGCGACGCTGGGCGTCACCCATGTGACCAAGACCTCGGGCACGGTTCCCGGCGCGCCGGTCTATCCGGCCTACGCCGTGGCCAGCGGCTCGGTCGCCTATGAGTACGGCCCCTATACGGCCACGCTGAACATCGACAACCTGTTCGACGAGCTCTACTTCACGCCCGTCGCCGACACCTACGCCAACCTCGCCGCCCTGCCCGGCAAGGGGCGGGAGTGGCGGGTCACTCTCGCGAGGCGCTTCTGATGGCCCACGTCCGGATCCAGCATCGCCCCTGGCTGCTGCTGGGCGCCTTCAGCTTGCTGTTGTTCCTGATCACGGCGGCGACCTATTCGTCGCTGGGCGTGGTCATTCCGGCCATGGTTCCGGAGCTGGGCTGGAGCTGGGAGCACGCCTTCCTCGGCTTCTCGATCATGGGCGTGGCCACCGGCGCCTCGTCCTGGCTGCCGACCCTGCTGATCCGCCGCTGGGGCGTGCGCGCGACCCTGGTGGCCGGCGCGGCCGTGATGGCCGGGGGGCTGGCCCTGATGGCCAATGTCCATGGCCTGCCGGCCTATTTCCTGGCCACGGCCCTGCTGGGCGTCGGCTTCCAGGCGGCGGCCCTGATCCCGGGGACCTACGTGCTGTCGGCGATCTTTCGCCAGCGGGCCATGCCGTTCGGCATCTACTTCACCTGCGGCGCCCTGGGCGGCGTGGCCGGGCCGCTGATGGTGCTGGCCAGCCAAGGCGCCTTCGACGGCCACTGGCGGGTCTACTGGGCGCTGCAGGCGCTAGCCATCGGCGTGCTGGGACTGCTCTGCGCGGCCGTTGTCGGCGGACCCAAGTGGCTGGAGGAAGCGGGCCGGGCCATGGACCGCCTGACCGCCGCCGACGCCAAGGCCGCGCCGGCCCATCCGCGCGTCTTCCGCACCGACCACGACTGGAGCGTCCGCGACGCCGTCCGCACCCCGCAGTTCGCCATCCTGGTGGCGGCCTATTTCAGCCACCTGCTGGCCGGGGTGACCGCCGCCAGCCTGACCCAGGCCCACCTGACCCAGCTGGGCGTGGCCGGGGTGGTGGCGGCCGGGGCGCTGAGCGCCGAAGGCCTGATGCAGGTCGTGGCGCGTCTGGCCGGCGGGGCCGTCGGTGATCGGGTCGATCCCCGCTGGCTGCTGGCCCTGGCGCAAGGCCTGCTGGTCGTGGGCCTGCTGGCCCTGTCGCGGGCCACGACCCTGCCGCTGCAAGCCCTCTACGCCGTCGGCGTGGGCCTGGGCTTTGGCCTCACCGTGCTGGCCGTCAGCCTGCTGCTGCTCAACTATTTCGGCCGCAGGAACAACGTCGAGCTCTTCTCGCTGGTCTGCCTGGTGGGCGCGGTCTCGGCGGCGGGGCCGTTCATCGGCGGCTTCATGCGCGATCGGCTGGGGGGCTTCACCCAGACCTTCGAACTGTTCGCGGCCCTGACCGCGGTGGTGTTCGTCGCGGCCCTGATGATGCGTCCGCCCAAGCCGCGTCTCGCGGCGGCGGAGACGGAGGCCGTCCCGGCGCCCTGATACCGCACGCCGATACCTCGTCCCGGGGTCTCGCCCAAGGTCTCGCAACGTCATCCTTTTGGTCTATGGTCGCCGCCGACTCGCCAGCAGGGCGAGCACGGCAGGAGGCGAGCATGGGGCGCGAGGACGGACGCAAGGAGTTCGGCGTCTTCCTGCCCGTGGCCAATGGCGGCTGGATCGTCTCGAAGACGACGCCGCCGCTGGACGGCCTCTATGCCCAGAACCGCGCCGCCGCCGTGCTGGCCGACGAGATCGGCCTCGACTTCATCATGTCGATGGCCAAGTTCCGCGGCTTCGGCGGCGAGACCGACCACTGGGGCGCGGCGCTGGAATCGGTGACCCTGATGGCCGCCCTGGCCGAGGCCACCAGCCGCGTGAAGATCTGGGCCACCCTGCATCCGCTGCTGCAGAACCCGGCCGTGGCCGCCAAGATGATCGCCACCCTTGACCATATCAGCGGCGGCCGGGCGGGCCTCAACATCGTCGCCGGCGCCTATCGCGACGAGTTCGCCCAGATGAGCGCCTGGGACGACACGCTGAGCCACGACGACCGCTATGAACTGGCCGAGGAATGGACCCGCCTGGTCAAGCGCCTCTGGACCGAGGACAGCGTCAGCCACCAGGGGCGGTTCTTCAAGTTGAACGACTGCCGGTCCAAGCCCAAGCCGATCAGCGCGCCGCGTCCGGACCTGATCTGCGCCGGCGTCTCCGAGCGCGGCTTTGCCTTCGCCGTCGCCGAGGCCGACGCCTGCTTCATCGGGGGCGAGGACGAGGCGGCCCTGCGCGAGGCCAGCCGTCGGGCCAAGGCGCGGGCGGCGGAGCTGGGCAAGGCCATCCGCACCTACGCCATGTGCACGGTGGTCCATGCGGCGACCGACGCGGAGGCCGAAGCCCTGGCCGACCATTATCGCGACGGGGTGGACATGGCGGCGGTCACCACCATGTTGTCCAACTGGGGCGTGCCCCCCGAGCGCCTGGCGCAGACCGCCGCGCGCCAGGGGGCGTTCATGACCCGGACGGTGATCGGCGCGCCGGCGACCTGCGGGGCGCGGATCCGCGACCTGGTCGAAACCTGCGAGCTGGACGGGCTGATGCTGATCTTCCCCGACTACGAGGCCGGTCTTTCCATGTTCGGCGCCGAGATCCTGCCTGGCCTGCGGGAGGCCTATCCTTGAACACGGCCCCCCTCCGCGCCGACGACGGCCTTTCGACCTGGATCGCGCCGGCGCGCACGGCGCTGCTGGTCGTCGACATGCAGGTGGACTTCGCCGCGCCGGACGGGGTGATCGGCCGGTTCGGCGTCGACCTGTCGGCGGTCGAAGCCGCCCTGGACGCGGCCGGTCGCCTGGTCGAGTCGGCCCGGGCGGCCGGCGCGCCGGTGGTGTTCGTCGGCCTGGAGACGACGCCGCAGACCGACGCCCCCACCTTGCTGGAGCGCATGCGCCGGCGGGGCGGCGATCCTGAGATCGAGCGGGCCATCTGCCGGGCCGGAACGTCCGGCGCCGACTTCTACGGTCCGCTCCCCGGGCCGGGCGAACTGGTGGTGCGCAAGCCGCGCTACAGCGCCTTCGTCGGCACCGATCTCGACGCGCGGCTGCGGGCGCGGGGCGTCGATACGCTGGTGGTCTGCGGCCTGACGACCGAGTGCTGCGTCGACAGCACCGTGCGCGACGCCTTCCATCGCGACTACCACGTCTTCGTGGCCAGCGACGCCTGCGCCGCCTACGAGCCCGACCTGCACGAGGGCGCGCTCAAGAGCCTGGGGCTGAGCTTCGCCCTGCTGGAGACCGCGTCCGAGATCCAGGCCGCCTGGGGCGGCTAGCCCCGGCGAAGTTGTTCCAAGTAAACGGGCCCAGTAAACGGGCAAAGAAAAAGCCGCCCGGGCGAACCCGGGCGGCTGATCCTTTACCGAAGGGCCTTGGCTTAGAAAGCGGCCTTCAGCGAGACGGCGATGCGCGACTTGTAGATGTCGCCGAAGTCATGCTCGCTGGTGTCCCAGTAGCGGACGTCCAGGCCGAGCTTGTCGGTCAGGGCGTAGCCGACGCCGACGTTCCAGGTGGTGTAGTCGGCGGCGTCTTCGACCGATTGCTTGCCCAGGGCGGCGCTCAGCGAGAACTTGTCGTTCAGCGGCACCGAGCCGTTGACTTCGACGTAGGTGGCGGTGCCCAGGTCGCCCGGCCATTCCGGCGAGACGTAGGCGGCGGCGCCGAGGGTGACCTTGCCGAACGGCTTGGACACGGCGGCCTTCAGTTCGGTGTAGCTGAACTTGCCGGGGGTCAGGCCCTTGTCTTCGACGTAGCCGTAGTACAGCACGCCGAAGTCGAACGACACGTCGCCGACGGTCGGCTTGATGCCGCCGTACAGGTCGACTTCCACCGACGGATCATCGGTGCCGAAATCGACGTTCGAAGCCCAGACGCCGGCGTAGCCGATGCCGTAGCCGAGATCGACGCCGCCGAACACTTGCGGGTCTTCCTGGGTTTGGCTCACGCCGCGGAACACGTAGTCGCTGGCGATGCCGACATTGTACGAGAGGCTGACTTCTTGGGCCATGGCGGCGCCGCCGAGGGCGACCGTCGCGGCGGCGGCCGCCAGCGAAAGCTTGAAGAACTTCATCCGTGCTATCCCCTTTTTTGTTAGCCCGCCGGGAGTTTGCTCCCAACCTGTGCGGCGCCTGCAAGCGCGTCAGTTCACAAGCCAGGATTAACTGCGGGCCGTGCTCTAGTTGCAATCAGCTAGGCGACAGCGCCAGCGATAAGAACAAGGGTCGTCCAAAACTTGGGCATGTGTGACGAATTTGCTTCATAAGCAGCTTCCTAGGCCACAGTTGTCGCCAGGTGGATGTTTAGCGCTTAACTGCGGCTTCAGCGCATCGCCATCGTCGCGGCCCCCAGGTGCAGGCCGGCGTCGACCAGCAGGGTTTCGCCGGTGACGTGGCGGGAGGCGGGCGAGGCCAGGAACACGGCGGCGCCGGCCACGTCCTCGGCGCTGGAGGCGACCTGCAGCGGGGTGGCGGCCGCCGCGCCGGCCCGCAGGCGCTCGATCTTCTCCTCGTCCATGGCCTTGCCGAACCACGGGGTGTCGATGAAGCCCGGACAGACGGCGTTGACCCGGATCCTCGGGGCCAGGGCGCGGGCCAGCGACAGGGTCATGGTGGTCATCGCGCCCTTGGAGGCGGCGTAGGGCACCGACGAGCCGTTGCCCATGACGCCGGCGATCGAGCTGGTGTTGACCACGGCGCCAGGGCGGGGCGCTGCCTCCAGCAGGCTGCGGGCGGCGCGCACCATCTGGAAGGCGCCGACCACGTTGACCGAATAGAGCCGCAGGAAGTCGTCGGCGTTCACGGCGTCGAGGTCGGCGTGGCGCGGGGCGAACTTGGTCACGCCGGCGTTGTTGAACAGGGCGTCGATGCGGCCCGAGGGCGCGGCGGCCTCGACGATCCGCCGGCAGTCGGCGTCGTCGGCGACGTCGCCCCTGGCCAGAACCGCGCGGGCGCCGAGAGCCTCGACCTGGCGGGCGGTCTCCTCGGCCTCGTCTGCGCTGCTGGCGAAATTGACCACCACCAGGGCCGCGCCGCGACGGGCGGTCTCGACCGCCATCGCTCGCCCCAGGCCCGTGGACGCGCCGGTGACCACCACCGAAAAGCCGTCGAAGTCGCGACCCGTCATACGTTTCCTCCTGCGTTCGAACGCTTGTTTGCGACACCGTAACCGGCGCGCGGGCGCTTGTCTCGCCGGGGGCGGAGGCCTAAATCGCGACCATGACCGAACTTTCCGTGACCCAACTGGGCCAGACCGTCTCCGCGCCGGAGAGCCCCGAGGCCGCCGTGCTCGAGGCCGTGCCCAATCCGCAGAACGACGTGCTGTATCTGGCCCGCTTCGTGGCCCCCGAATTCACCTCGCTGTGCCCGGTGACCGGCCAGCCCGACTTCGCGCACCTGGTGATCGACTACGCGCCGGGCGACTGGCTGATCGAGAGCAAGTCGCTGAAGCTCTATCTGACCAGCTTCCGCAACCACGGCTCGTTCCACGAGGACTGCACCGTCAAGGTGGGCCGCAAGATCGTCGAGGTCGCCAAGCCCCGCTGGCTGCGCATCGGCGGCTACTGGTACCCGCGCGGCGGCATCCCGATCGACGTCTTCTGGCAGACCGGCCCGGCGCCGGAAGGCCTGTGGGTGCCCGAGCAGGGCGTGCCGGCCTATCGCGGCCGGGGGTGATTACCCGTTTCCCTCTCCCCTTGCGGGAGAGGGTGGCCTCCCGGAGGGAGGTCGGGTGAGGGGTCTCTCAAAAGCAAGACGCCGCGACAGCCGATCAGCTGTCGCGGCGTTTTTCGTCTGTGCCACCCCTCATCCGTCAGCTTCGCTGACACCTTCTCCCGCAAGGGGAGAAGGAACTACGCCGTCCACTCGCTGGTGATCGCCGCCACGTCCGGGCGCACGCGTTCCTGCGGCTGTTCGGCGCTCGTGCCGATGTAGAGGAAGCCGGCGACCTGCTCGCCCTCGGCGACGCCGAGGATCTCAAGCGCCCGCTCGTCGAAGCTGTACCAGTCGGTGATCCAGTTGGCGCCGTAGCCCATGGCCGAGGCGGCCAGCAGCAGCTGGGTGCAGACCGCGCCGGCGCTCATCACCTGCTCCCATTTCGGCACCTCGTCCGACAGCGGGCGGGCGATCACCACCACGGCCAGGGGCGGGGTGGTCAGCTTGCGCATGGCGGCCGTGGCCTTGACCGGATTGGCCTGGTCGGCGGCCAGGGGCGCGATCTTCTCGGCGAAGGCGGCCTTGGCCTGCCCGCGCAGCAGCACGAACCGCCAGGGGGCGAGCTTGCCGTGGTCGGGCACGCGGACGGCCAGGCGCAGCAGGTCGGACAGTTCGTCCTCGCTGGGGCCTGGCGCGACCAGGGCCATGGCCGAGGCCGAGCGGCGGCGGGCCAGGAAGGCCAGCACCTCGGGCGCCGGTTCGATGGCGATCGGTTCGCCGAATTCGGGGGCGGGGGGAACGGAACCGGCCAAGACGATCTCCTGAAAGCGCGCTACAGAAAACGTCACCTATGGCCCCGCCCTGGTTCAGACAAGTCGAGAGCTCATGTCCGACGATCCAATCTGGCTGAAGCCGCACGGAAAGCCCTGGGGCGTGACCAGCGCCAAGGTCGTCTACGGCAATCCCTGGATCGAGGTGACGGAGTACCAGACCATCGCGCCGACCGGCCGGCCGGCGCTGTACGGCAAGGTGTCGTTCAAGAACCAGGCGATCGGCATCGTGCCGCTGCACGCCGACGGCACGGTGACCCTGGTCGGCCAGGCCCGCTTTCCGCGTGGCAACTACAGCTGGGAGATCCCCGAGGGCGGCGCGCCGATGCACGAGAACCCGCTCGACGGGGCCAAGCGCGAACTGGCCGAGGAGGTCGGCTTGGTGGCCGCCGACTGGCGGCTGATCCTCGAGCTGGAGCTTTCCAACTCGATCAGCGACGAGTTCGCCCACGGCTTCCTGGCCATGGACCTGTCGCCGACCAAGACCGCTCCCGACGACACCGAGGACCTGGCCGTGGCCCGCGTGCCGTTCCAGGAAGCGCTGAACGCGGCGGTCACTGGGCGGATGCCGGACTCGTTGACGGTGGCGTTACTGCTCCGGGTGCACCATATGGCGTCCGTGGGCGAACTGCCGGCCGATCTGGCCGCGCGCGTTCTGGGGCGCTAGTCAGTGCGCCGATCGTTCGGCTAGGGCGTTTTGAATAAATATGCTCTAGTCTCCGCTGGGAAGGGAGAGCCCCGTGGCCAAGCATCTTGAAGTCGTGACCGAGCGCGCCGCGCCGCCCGTGTGGGCCGCCCTGCGCAACCAGGCCGAACACGCCGCCAAGGCCGAGCCGGCCCTGGCCTCGCTGCTCAACGCCGTGATCCTCAGCCATGACAACCTGGCCGACGCCCTGACCTTCCAGCTGGCCCGCAAGCTCGGCGACCAGGAAATGCGGGCCATGACCGCCCGCGAATTCGCCGCCGAGGCCTTCGAGAGCGATCCGGCCCTCGTCGCCGCGGCCGAGGCCGACCTGCGCGCCGTGTTCGAGCGTGACCCGGCCACCAAGGGCTACGTCCAGCCCTTCCTGTTCTTCAAGGGTTTCCTGGCCCTGCAGACCCACCGCGTGTCGCACTGGCTGTGGGAGAACAATCGCGAGACCCTGGCCTTCTACCTGCAGAGCCGCGCCAGCGAGGTCTTCCAGGTCGACATCCACCCGGCCTCGCGCGTCGGGGCGGGCGTGTTCATCGACCACGGCACCGGCATCGTCATCGGCGAGACGGCGGTGGTCGGCGACGACGTCTCGATGCTGCACGGCGTGACCCTGGGCGGGACCGGCGCCGAGCGCGGCGACCGCCATCCCAAGATCGGCAAGGGCGTGCTGCTGGGCGCGGGCGCCAAGGTGCTGGGCAACATCACCGTCGGCGAATACGCCAAGGTCGCTTCCGGCTCGGTGGTGCTCAAGCCGATCCCGCCGCACTGCACCGCCGCCGGCGTGCCGGCCCGCCTGGTCAACTGCCCCACCTGCGAAGAGCCGGCCCGGACCATGGACCACACCCTGGCCGACGTGGTGTACGACTACGTGATCTGAGGGCTAGAGGACGCCCGCGCTCCGCAGGGCCTGGGCTCCGGCCAGGGTCCGGCGGATGGCGGCGCCCAATTCGGTTTCGTCGTAGCGCTCGGTCGCATGGACGCTGAAGCCGGGGTGCAGGCCCTTGCGGGGAAAGGCGTCGATCGTGACGCTGCTGGACCCGCCTTGGACGATGACCATGAAGCATCGTTCCTCGAAGCCCTTTACCGAGCGCTCCTTGGAAGCCTTGAACGCCGCCCAGTCGGCGGCCTTGTGATCGCGCATGTCGCTCGGGCTGTCGGGCGAGAACCGCAGCAGGTGTTCGCGCACGCAGGCGCCGATCTCGCGGTCGGGTGACCCGATGTCGAGAATGGCCACCGGTCCGGTGTCGCTGATGCCCGCGACGGCGGTGACGATCAGGCGCTTGCCGTCATGCAGATAGAGCCGCGCCTGGGTGTCGCGCCCGACGTCCCGGCGTTTGCGCGCCGTGAGGATGTAGAAGGTTTGCTCGATGGTCGGATCGTTCAGCGGATCGTAGTCGCCGAGCGCCCTGCGAGGCTTGAACAGGTCTGGCCACTTCATCTTCGGATCCCGTTCGCCGCGCTGGCGTATCCTAGAGGCAAGGTGGCTGAGCGGCCAAGCTTCAGCGGCAGGCCACTAGCCGCGCTGTCTCCAGCCTCGGCGCCGGCTTGGCCGTCATGCCGTAGATCGCCAGCGCCCACAGCGCCGCGACAGCCGCCCATTGCGCCGATGTGATTTTCCGCCGCGTGTCCATGCCTGCGCTTATCCGGCGGTTGCGCCCGACCGGCTAACGACTTATCGGTCGAGGTCTGTGAGGTTTCGTCACATGGCTCGACGTCCGCTGCCGCCGCTGAACGCCCTGCGCGCCTTCGAGGCCTTCGGCCGGCGCGGCCGCATGACCCTGGCCGCCGACGAGCTGTGCGTCACCCACGGCGCCGTCAGCCGCCAGATCCGCCAGCTCGAGGACCATCTGGGCGTCGCCCTGACCGAGGGGCCGCGCAATCGCCTCGTCATGACCGAGGCCGGGCTGAAGCTGGCCGAGGGCCTGACCCGCGCCTTCGACATCCTCGACGAGACCGTGCCGCGTCCGCCCGAGGACGAGCCCCGGCCCACCGTGGTCTCGTGCCTGCCGACCTTCGCCATGAAATGGCTGATCCCGCGCCTGCCCGACTTCGTCGCGCGCTTTCCAGACACGCCGGTGCGGGTGGCCGAGTCCAACGGGCCGTTCGATTTCCGCGCCGACGGCGTGGACCTGGCGATCCGGATGCGCGATCCCGGCGGCCCGCCCTCGCCGGACGGCGAGGCGACGCCGTTCCTGGAGACCTTCGTAGGGCCCGTCGTCGCGCCTGAATTGGCCGCGCGTGTCCGGACGGCGGCGGACCTTGCGGCCCTGCCGCGCCTGCACACCCGCACCTACCTGCACAGCTGGGACCAGTGGGCGAAGGCCGCGGGTCTCGACCTGCCGGCCCCGGGCCTGGTGCGGGAGTTCGACCACTACTTCTACATGATCGAGGCCGCCGCCGCCGGCCTGGGCGCGGCGGTCGTGCCCTACGCCTTCGCCGAGCGGGACCTGGCGGCCGGACGTCTGGTGGCGCCGCTGGGCATGGCGGCCGAACCGACGCTGCTGTGCGCCCTGACGCCCAGGACCGGCGCCTCGCGCGGGGCCCGGCGCTTTCGCGACTGGCTCGTGGAGCAGGGGCGAGCGACCTCGCCGCCGCCGTTTTCTCAACAGGCCTGAGCCGGTTCGCGCGCAAAAGGCCTTACACTTTGCGCCCGGGACCTCTAGTTTCCCGCCATTCCGCCCCACGGGGGCGAAAGCCCAATAACAAGATCAGGAGCCCCCCGTGGACGCCGCCGCCATCGCCAAGCTCGAAGCCCACCTGAAGCGCACCTTCGGCAACCCGCACATCGCCGTGAAGGCCCGTCCGAAGCAGAAGGACTCCGCCGAGGTCGAAGTGAAGGGCGAATTCATCGGCGTCCTCTTCCAGGACGAAGACGAGGACGGCTCGTACATGTTCGAGATGGCCATCCTGGCCGAAGACCTCGAATAGGCCTTTCGCCCGTCCGGGCATGCAAAGCGGCCGCTCCGGTTCTCCGGGGCGGCCGTTTTCTTTTGGGCTTAATCTCCACCCCGTAAAATCCCCGCGAAAGCGGGGACCCAGGTGTTTTATCGTCGAGCGCCACGCCTTTCAGAAAAAGCCTGGGTCCCCGCTTTCGCGGGGATTTTACGGTGGAGGAGGCTGGCTCAGACCGCCATCGCCTTGACCTCGCGGCGGATCAGCAGCGAGGCGCCGGCCGCGATCAGGCCGGCGACGCCGGCGATGACGAAGGCCTGGACGTACTGGCCCTGGGCCGCGCGGATCAGGCCCGCGCCGACGGCCGCCGTCGCCGCGCCGAGCTGGTGGCCGGCGGCGATCCAGCCGAACACGATCGGACCGTCGCGGTCGCCGAAGGCCTGGGTGGCCAGGCGGGCGGTCGGCGGCACCGTGGCGATCCAGTCCAGGCCGTAGAACACCGCGAACACCGACAGGCTGACGATCGAGAAGTCCGAATAGGGCAGGTAGATCAGCGAGAGGCCGCGCAGGGCGTAGTAGACGAAGAGCAGCTTGCGCGGGTCGTAGCGGTCGGTCAGCCAGCCCGACGCCGTCGTGCCGAAGAGGTCGAACAGGCCCATCAACGCCAGCAGGCCGGCGGCGCGGACCTCGGGCATGCCCCGGTCGCCGCAGAAGGCGATCATGTGCACGCCGATCAGGCCGTTGGTGGTCAGGCCGCAGATGAAGAAGCCTAGGAACAGCAGCCAGAAGGTGCGGGTCTTGCCGGCGCGGGCCAGGGCTCCGAAGGCGCCGGCCAGGGCGTTGGAGGCCGAGCCGCGCGGCGGCTCCACCCAGTCTTCGCCCGCGCCGAACGGCTTGTGGCCGATGTCGGCCGGGCGCTCGGGGATCAGCAGCCAGGCGATCGGGGCCATGATCGCGGCGACGGCGGCGACGGTCAGCACCACGGGCCGCCAGCCGCCGTGCTCGGCGATGAAGGCCATGGCCGGCAGGAAGATCAGCGAGCCGGTGGCCGTGGCGGCGGTCAGCAGGCCCAGCATCAGGCCGCGCCGCTCGACGAACCAGCGATTGACGATGGTCGCGCCCAGCACCATGGCCACGGCCCCGCTGCCGAAGCCCGCCAGCACGCCCCAGGTGGCGACGTAGTGCCAGCTCTGGGTCATGAAGGCCGAAAGCCCGGTGGAGACGGCCATCAACACGAGGGCCAGGCTGACCGTCTTGCGCACGCCGAACGACTGCATCAGGGCGGCGGCGAACGGACCCGTCAGGCCATAGAGGAAGATGCCGATGGCGGCGGCCAGCGAGATCGAGCCGCGATCCCAGCCGAAGCTCTTTTCCAGCGGCAGGATCAGCACGCCCGGCGCCGCTCGCAGGCCGGCGGCGGCCAGCAGGGCCAGGAAGGTCACGCCGGCCACCACGAAGGCGTAGTTGCGGCCGAAGGGGCGGCGGATCGCGGCCATGTCAGGCTCCAAGCGGAAAATGTAACCGATCGGTACGGGTCTTGATGGCGTTGTACGTACCGGTTAGTAACATCGTCAAGAGGCCTTGTTCCCGATGACGAAAACCGACGCCGACCAACCCCTCCACCTCCAGCCGTATGCGCCCGGTGCGCGGGCCGCCGAGAAGATCTTCGAGACGGCCCGAGACCTGTTCTACCGCGAGGGCATCCGCGCCGTGGGCGTGGACGAGATCGTCAGCAAGGCCGGGGTGACCAAGCCCAGCCTCTATCGCAGCTTCAAGTCCAAGGACGACCTGGTCGCCGCCGTGCTGCGCGAGGTGGAAGAAGGCTTCTGGGACCGCTTCAAGTCGGCCGAGGATGCGTTCCCCGGCGACCCCAAGGCCCAGATGGTCGCCTATTTCGAAGGGCTGGCGGCGCGGTCGGTCGGCGACGACTATCGCGGCTGCGCGCTGAGCAACGCGGCGGTGGAGTATCCCGACCGCCAGCACGTGGGCCGCATGGTCTCGCAGGCCCACAAGGAAGACCTGCGCCGGCGCCTTCGGGCCAAGGCCGGGGAGATGGGCGCGCGCGATCCCGCAGCCCTGGGCGACGCCTTCCTGCTGCTGATCGAGGGCGTCTTCACCTCCAGCCAGATGTTCGACGGCGACGACAAGCCGGCCATGGCCAGCGTCGGCGCCGTGAAGGCCCTGATCGCCGCCTATTGCCCATGAGCCATCCCCTCGACCGCCCTGTCTGGTCCAGCCTGACCGGCCGGCAGGCGCACCTGGCGATCGCCAAGGAGGGCGCGCTGCGGATGGATCCGCGCTTCGGCCTGTTCGCCGCCATCGCGGATGAGACGCCGGAGAGCCTGGCTGCCCTGGGCGAGCTCGTCGGCGAGCATGGAAACAGCGGCCTGGTCGAGCTTTCTCCGCCGCCGCCGATCCCTGGGACGGCGGTGGTCTCCAGCGCCCTCTGCTGGCAGATGGCGGCGTCGGCGATCACCCCGCTCAAGCCCGTCGATTTCGAGATCGTCGCCCTGACCGAAGCCGACGCGGCCGAAATGCTGGCCCTGGCCACGCTGACCAAGCCCGGGCCGTTCTTCTCGCGCACCCACGAACTGGGCGAGTTCGTCGGGGTGAAGGTCGGCGGCGAACTGGCGGCGATGGCCGGCGAACGGATGCGGCCCGACGGCTTCACCGAGGTCAGCGGCGTTTGCACCCACCCAGACTTCCGGGGGCAGGGCTACGCCGCCGGGCTGATGGCGCACGTGGCCGGCAAGATCCTGGCGCGGGGCGAGACGCCGTTCCTGCACAGCTACGCCGACAACGCCGGGGCCAATGCGCTCTACCGGGCCTTGGGCTTCGAGCGGCGGGCGGACGTCTGGTTCACCGTGCTGGCGGCGGAATGAAAAAGACCCCGGAAGCGGCGGCTTCCGGGGTCTTCGTCTTCAGCGGAAAAGTCCGATCAGGCCTGTTCGGTCTTCCGGGCCTGGATGCGGCACCAGGCGTAGAGGCCGGCCACCAGGATCGCCGCGACGACCAGGGCGATGATCATGCCCAGGTGCTCGGGCGGCGGCGAGGCGATGGCCAGGGGCGCGCCCTTGTTGCTGGCGACGATCAGCAGGGCCAGGGCCACGTTGAACAGGCTCTCGCCGACGATGAAGCCCGAGGCGATCAGCACGCCCAGGCGCTTGGCGACCTCGGCCTTGCGGTCCTTGGAGACCACGCGCTCGAAGATCCAGCCGGCGACGGCGCCGACCACCACGGGGGCGGTCACCGCGCTGGGCAGGTAGATGGCCAGGCCCACGCCCAGCGGCGGCAGGCTGAAACGATCCTTGCTGGCGCGGCGCAGGACGATGTCGACGAGCACCAGGGCAAGGCCGATCAGGGCGCCGACGCCCAGCAGGTCCCATTGCAGGTTATGGCCGATGACGCCCTTGGCCAGGGTCGAGATCAGCGTCGCCTGCGGCGCGGCCAGGGGCTCGGCGCCGGGCACGACGTTGAGGTTCGGCGCGCCGACGAAGCCGTTGGACTTGGCCAGCAGGTCCAGCACGAACGGGATGACCACGGCGCCCGACAGCACGCCGATCACCAGGGCCGTCTGCTGCTTCCACGGGGTGGCGTCGACCAGCTGGCCGGTCTTCAGGTCCTGCAGGTTGTCGTTGGCGACCACGGCCACGGCCAGGACGGTGGCGGTGACATAGAGGGCGAAGGCGACCAGGGCCTTGGCGGCGTCGGGGCCGATCAGGCCGCGGCCGATGGCGCCGACCAGCAGCGAGGCGCCCAGCACGGTCAGGATGGCGATGCCCGAGACCGGGCTGTTGGACGAGCCGATCAGGCCGGCCATGTAGCCGCAGACGGCGGCGGCCAGCAGGCCGGCGAACACCAGATAGGCGACGCCGACGATGGTCAGCGGCAGGGCCAGGGCGCCGGCGGGACCGCCGAGCGCAAAGGCGGCCAGCAGCCAGCCGGCCGGGGCCAGCAGGGCGACCGAAACCAGGCCGACGACGAAGAGCGGGATGTCCTGTTCGACGCGCGGAATGTCGCCCGAGCCCGAGCGGCGGGCCTTGCCGGCCTCGAAGGCCGAGACCAGGCCGCGCCAGATCGGAACGACCAGCTTGCCCAGGGTCCAGATGGCGGCCGCGCCGATGACGCCGGCGCCCAGGAAGCGGACCTTGGTGGACCAGACCTTCAGGGCGTGGTCGGCGACGCTCATGCCGGCTTCGGCCGGGAACACGCCGGTCAGGATCGGCACCAGCACGGCCCAGGCGATGAACAGGCCGGTGAACATGGCGACGCCGACCGTGATGCCCATCAGGTGGCCCGCGCCCATCAGCGCCAGCGAGCTGGAGGCGCCGATGCCGGTCGCGCCCTTGCCGACCTTGAAATAGGTAGCGACCTCGGCGGCGAAGATCTTGGCCGCGCCCAGGGCCGCGAAGGCCGCCGACGCCAGGGTGCCGGCGATCACCGCCCACAGGCCCGCCTTGCCCTCGGCCGCGCCTTCGCGCGAACCGGCGCCGACCTTCAGCACCTCGGCCGCGGCGACGCCTTCCGGATAGGGCAGGGGCGAGTTGGTGACGAGCGCCCGGCGCAGCGGGATCGTGTACATCACGCCCAGGATGCCGCCGACGGCGCAGATGCCGAAGGTGGCCAGGAACGGGATGTTCGACCACCAGCCGATCATCAGCAGGCCCGGCAGGACGAAGATCACCGAGGACAGCGTGCCGGCCGCCGAGGCGATCGTCTGGACGATGTTGTTTTCCTGGATGGTCGAGGTCTTGAAGAACCGCAGCAGGGCCATCGAGATCACCGCGGCGGGGATCGAGGTGGCGAAGGTCAGGCCGACCTTCAGGCCGAGATAGACCTGGGCGGCCGTGAAGACGACGGTGATCAGGATCCCCAGAAGCACGCCGCGGAGCGTGAACTCCGAGCGTGGGGCGGCGGCGGCATCGGACATATGGGGTCCCAAAACAGTTAAGGCGGCCGGACCTTGCAGTCCGACCGCCCCATACTCAAGCCCCGAGGGGCAAGAACTGTTATGAAATTACAGAATTAGGGTCACAGAACGCCGAGCATCTCGGCCACCAGGGGATGACGGACGATGTCCTTGTCGGCCAGGCGGACGACGGCGATGTTGGACAACTCCTCGAACTTGGCGGCCACGTCGGCCAGGCCCGAGATGCCCGGCAGCAGGTCGGACTGGTTCGGGTCGCCGGTGACCACCATGGTCGAGTGCCAGCCCAGGCGCGTCAGCAGCATTTTCAGCTGCATGTAGGTGCAGTTCTGGGCCTCGTCGATGACCACGAAGGCGTTGTTGAGGGTGCGGCCGCGCATGAAGCCGACCGGGGCGATCTCGATGGCGCCCTCGGCCATCAGGGCCCGCATGCGCTTGACCGAAAGGCGATCGGTCAGGGCGTCGTAGAGCGGGCGCAGATAGGGGGCCAGCTTGTCTTCCATGTCGCCCGGCAGGTAGCCGATCGACTCCCCGGCCTCGACGGCGGGGCGCGACAGGACGATGCGGTTGACCCGGCCGGCCTCGAGCGCCTCCACGGCCTTGGCGATGGCCAGGTAGGTCTTGCCGGTGCCGGCCGGACCCAGAGCCATGACCAGGTTCTTGGAGTCCATGGCCTCCATCAGCTGGGCCTGGCCCGGCGATTTTGGTTTTATCGTCTTGATGTAGCTCTGATCCCGGGGCGCGTTGTCCGTCTCGCCCAGCGGCGACCAGCCGCCGCGATGCTCCACCGGCAGGCGACGCACCTTGGCGTCGTCGTAGCGGTCGTCCGCGCCCTCGCGCACCATCCGCTTCAGGGCTCGCTTGGTCATCAAAGCCTCCATTCAGGCATGAAAAAAGGACGAGGCCGTGAGGCGTCGTCCTTGGGTCGATGAGAGGAGCAGAAGACGGAGCCGCAGGCGCGGCCAGGCGGCTCGGTGGAGCCCCAGGAAGGCGGTGCTGTACGCCGGAACGCCGAACGCAAGACCCTGTTCTCCGTCGTCAGGAGGCCGCGGTCGGTATGGTCCGCGGCGGATACGGAAGGAAGTCTCCCGATGAAGGGATGTTCCATGCCGAATCACCGGATTTACAATGGGGTGATTATGGTTTCTGAGCGATTAAGATTCTGCGTGCCAAAAGAACACGGGGTGTACGGATGACTGTCTATTCGTTGGGCGATGCGGCGCCGCGGCTTCCCCCGGAAGGCGAATACTGGATCGCCCCCAGCGCCAGCGTGATGGGCAACGTCGTGCTCAAGCAGAACGCCAGCGTCTGGTGGGGCGCGGTGCTGCGCGGCGACAACGACCCGATCACGATCGGCGAAAACAGCAACATCCAGGACGGCTCGGTGCTGCACACCGACGCCGGGATCCCGCTGACCATCGGCGCCAACGTCACCGTCGGCCACATGGTGATGCTGCACGGCTGCACGATCGGCGACGGCTCGCTGATCGGCATCGGTTCGATCATCCTCAACGGCGCCAGGATCGGGAAGAACTGCCTGATCGGGGCCGGCGCCCTGATCACCGAAGGCAAGGAGATCCCCGACAACTCGATGGTGGTCGGCGCGCCGGGCAAGATCATCCGCGAGGTCAGCGAGCACCAGGCGATGATCCTGCAGGCCTCGGCCCTGCACTATGTCGAGAACTGGAAGCGCTACCGCGCCGGCCTCGCGGCCATCTGAGCCGGAAAAATGCAGGAGCGCCGCCCTCTGGGGGGAAGACGGCGGCGCTCCTGACGGACCCGCGCGGGGGGCTCGGTGCGCGGGGCTTCTCACGGCGGCAGCGGGATCGAAGCCGCCGTTGGAAGTTCGGATGACCGGAAGGCGCTCTCCACGAAGCCGCCGATCGATCTGATGCCGTCATGATGGCGGGCAGGTTTGCAGATCGGATTAAGGTTGAGTCTTCGCAAAATCCGTAACGACGTTATGGCGGCGTTTACGCGCCCTCTTGCCGCCGTCGCCGGGCCGGGTCACTCTCTGTCTTAACAACGATAACATTGTGGGAGGGACGCCATGTCGGGCACGCGCTACGACTACGTCATCATCGGCGCCGGTTCGGCGGGCTGCGTGCTGGCCGCGCGGCTGAGCGAGGATCCGGCGGTGAAGGTTCTGCTGCTGGAGGCCGGCGGCAAGAACGGCTCGGTGCTGGTGCGCATGCCCGCGGGCGTGGGCGAACTGATCAAGGCCAAGGGCGAGAGCAACTGGGGCTTCTGGACCGATCCGGAGCCGAACCTGGACGGCCGCCGCCTGTGGTGGCCGCGCGGCCGGGGCCTGGGCGGATCCTCGGCGATCAACGGCATGATCTACATCCGCGGCCATGCGCGCGACTATGACCAGTGGCGGCAGATGGGCCTGTCGGGCTGGTCCTATGCCGAGGTGCTGCCCTACTTCAAGCGCTCGGAGACCTTCCACTGCGGGGGCTGCGACTATCATGGCGGCGACGGGCCGCTGCACGTCTCGGCCGGCGAGTCCGACAGCCCGTTCTACAAGGCGGTGATCGAGGCGGGCCGCCAGGCGGGCCACCCGGTGACCAAGGATTTCAACGGCTTCCAGCAGGAGGGCTTCGGCCCCTACGACCTGACCATCCGCGACGGCAAGCGCTGGAGCGCGGCGGCCGCCTATCTGGCCGGGGCCCTGGCGCGGCCGAACCTGACCTGCATCACCGAGGCCCGCACGACGCGGATCCTGGTCGAGAAAGGCCGGGCGATCGGTGTCGAATATGTCGCAGGCAAGGGCGGCCAGACGGCGGTCGCGCACGCCGACGCCGAGGTGCTGCTGAGCGCCGGCGCGGTGCAGTCTCCGCAAATTCTGCAATTGTCGGGGATCGGCGACCCGGACGCGCTGAAGATGCACGGCATCTCGACTATCCACGAGTCGCGCGGCGTCGGCCAGAACCTGCAGGACCACCTGGACGTCTGCCTGTCGTGGACGACCAAGGGGCTGAAGACCGCCTATTCGGCCAACAAGGGGCTGAACAAGCTGGGCGTCGGCCTTTCCTACCTGCTGATGGGCAAGGGCATTGGGCGGCAGAACTTCCTGGAGTCGGGCGCCTTCCTGCGCTCGCGGCCCGATCTCGACCGGCCCGACCTGCAGATTCACGCGGTGCTGGCGATCATGCAGGACCACGGCAAGGTGGTGGTCGAGAAGGACGGCTTCACCCTGCACATCTGTCAGCTGCGGCCGGAGAGCCGGGGCTCGGTGGGGCTGCGGTCGGCCGATCCGTTCGCCGATCCGACGATCCTGGCCAACTACCTGGCCGCCGACGAGGACCGGCGGGCGATGCGCGAAGGCGTGCGGATCGGCCGCGACGTCGCCGCCCAGGCGGCGCTGGATCCCTATCGCGACAGCGAGTACGCGCCGGGCGCCGGGGTGAAGAGCGACGCCGAGATCGACGCCTGGATCCGGGCCAAGGCCGAGACGATCTATCACCCGGTCGGCACCTGCCGGATGGGCGCGGCCGGCGATCCGCTGGCGGTGGTCGACGACCAGCTGCGGGTGCAGGGCCTTGCGGGCCTGCGGGTGATCGACGCCTCGGTGATGCCGACCCTGATCGGCGGCAACACCAATGCGCCCACGATCATGATCGCCGAACGGGCGGCCGACCTGCTGCGCGGGAAGGCGACCCTGGCGCCGCAGGACGCGCCGGTGTTCGACGGGGCCGCCGCGGCGGCGGCCTGACCTCTTCACCCGTAAAATCCCCGCTGTCGCGGGGGTTTTACGGAAGAGGGAGGCGCGCGGGCGCTTTCGGATAGATCCGCTGCCCGCGCCCAATAGGCCTTATTTCAAAGTTTGATTGGGCGAGGGCGGGTGAAGCCGCCCACAGTCACGGCCGTCTTCCAATAGGACCTGCTTCATGAGCCAACGCCCCCTTGGCCGCTCCGGCCTCTCGATCGCCCCGCTGGTGTTCGGCGGCAATGTCTTCGGCTGGACGGCCGACGAGACGACATCGCACCGGCTGCTCGACGCCTTCGTCGACGGCGGCTTCGACGCGGTCGATACGGCCGACGTCTATTCGGCCTGGGTCCCGGGACACGAGGGCGGCGAGTCCGAGGCGACGATCGGCCGCTGGCTGGCGGCCGGCGGCAAGCGCGACAGCATCAAGATCCTGACCAAGGTGGCCAAGTGGCCCAAGCGCCCGGGCCTTTCGGCCGCCAACATCGTCGCGGCGCTGGAGGATTCGCTTCGCCGGCTGCAAACGGATTACGTCGACCTCTACCAGTCGCATGAGGACGATGCGGCCACGCCGATCGACGAGACGCTGGAGGCCTTCGACCGGCTGGTGAAGGCCGGCAAGGTGCGGGCGATCGGGGCCTCGAACTTCACGCCCGAGCGGCTGGAGGCGTCGCTGAAGACCTCGGCCGACAAGGGCCTGGTCCGCTACGAGTCGATCCAGCCGAAGTTCAATCTCTATGACCGCGACGAGGTCGAGGGCGCGCTGGCCGAGCTGACGACGCGGGAAGGCGTCGGGATCATCCCGTTCTACGGCCTGGCCGCCGGCTTCCTGACCGGCAAGTATCGCAGCGAGGCCGATCTGGAAGGCCGGGCGCGCGGGCGGACCGTCGCGCGCGAATACCTGAACGAAAAGGGCTTCCGGGTTCTGGCCGCGCTGGATCAGGCGGCCGAGGCGACCGGCGCGAGCCCGGCCCAGATCGCCCTGGCCTGGATCGTCGCCCATCCGGCCATCACCGCCCCGATCGCCAGCGCCACCAGCGTCGAACAGCTCGACGAACTGCTGGCCGGCGCCCGCCTGACCCTGCCGCCCGAGGTGATCGCGGCGCTGGACGCGGCGGGGCGCTGAGCCTTGCCGATCTACCGTCCTCTCGATGAAGCCGAGCGTGCGGCCGTCCGCGCCGGGGTAGCGCGGGCCGAACGGATAGCCGGGGTAGAGCGCTTGTCGGCGGCCGACCTGCAAGCGCTCTACGATGTTCTGCTTTCAGAGGCCGAAGGCGCGACAGCGGCGATCGAGGCTGTGGGCTATGCGTTCGGCGAGGCGCTGCTCGCGCACGGCGGCCTGGAATGGGCCCTGGCGGTCGATGACGCGTACGGCGACGAGATCAGCGTCGCCTTGACGGGCGTCCAACTGGGCTGTCATCCGCTGAGCATGATCGCCAACCGTCTGAAAGACGGCGAGGCCTGGAATCTGGCGGATCTGGCCGAAAGCACGGTCCGACGGTTGCGCCAGTTGGCGACCGAGGCCCCGCGATCTTAGCGGGGCTGTGTTCTCGATCGACAGCCGGCGACGGCGGGGCTAAAGCTTGTTGAGATCAATTCTCAACTGAGGCCCTGCCATGACCGAGCGCAATGTCCACCAGATCGCCGACTGGAACGGGCGCACCGGCGAGCGCTGGGTGGCGAACCAGGCGCGGCTGGACCGGATGCTCGACGCCTACGGCCGGGCGACGGTCGCCGCCGCCGCGCCGGCGCCGGGCGAGCAGGTGCTGGACATCGGCTGCGGGGCGGGGGCGGGCAGCCTGGCGCTGGCGGCTCTGGTCGGGGCCAAGGGCGGCGTTCTGGGCGTCGACGTTTCCGAACCGCTGGTGGCGCGGGCCCGTAAGCTGGGCGAGGACCGCCCGAACGCCCGCTTCCAGGTGGCCGACGCCAGCCGGGCTTTGCTGCCGGTGGCGCAGTTCGACCTGCTGTTCTCGCGGTTCGGGGTGATGTTCTTCGACGATCCTGCCCAGGCCTTCAGCCACATGCGCCGGGCGCTGAAGCCGAACGGTCGCCTCGCCTTCGTCTGCTGGCGCGGGGCGGGCGAGAACGACTGGGTGCGGCTGCCGCTGAAGGCCATCGCCCCGATCGTCGGCCCGCCCGCCGCGCCGCCACCCGAGGCTCCTGGGCCTTTCTCGTTCGGCGACCGGGCGCGGGTGGAGCGGATCCTGGGCGAAGCCGGCTTTGTGGATGTGGCGCTGACGCCGGTCGACCACCGGATCGTCTTCGGCGAAGGCGAGACGCGCGAGGCGGCGATCGCCGACGCCGTGGACCTGGCCTTCCAGGTCGGCCCGCTGACCCGCGCCCTATCGGATCAGGCCAAGGCGGTGGTGGAAGAAGCCAGGATCGCGGTGCGTGAAGCCTTCGCGGCCAAGGCGCAGGAGCGGTCCGTGGTGATCGATGGCGCGGGCTGGATCGTCACCGCTCGCAACGGCGGCGCCGAGTAAATCCGGGAGGAGGGGGCGCTCCCGCCGCGAGGCGCTCTCCCGAGCGTCCCCCTCCGTCCCTTCGGCGTCGCACCCGGCAGTGCGACGCAAGCCTCCCGCTCCAGAGTCCGGGAGGAAACCTTGTCCGCCGTCAGGCGATCAGCCGGCCGTCCAGGCTGGCCAGCCGCAGGCGCGGGGCCTCGGCGTTGTTGGGGCCGAGCGTCTGGATCCGGCGCACGCCCAGTTCGTAGGCCGGGCGGCCCATCAGGCGCTGCATCATGGCGATCGGCTGGTAGAGACCCAGGAACCGGTCGACCTCGCCGCTGGCGCCGGTCATCGGGGCCAGCAGCACCTCCATGCCGACCGAGGCGACGCCGTGGGCGCGGATGTCGGCGGTGACGACGACGGGCTCGGCACGGCGGCGGGCTACCTCCAGGGCCGACTTCACCTCCAGCCGGTGCGACAGCGCCCAGAGCGACAGCGAGTCCTCGCCGCGCAGGTCGCGGGCGTGCAGATCGGCCACGAAGCCGCCGGTCAGGCGGAACGGATAGCGGCCTGCCGAGCGTCCCAGGATGAAGACCTGGGACAGAATATCGAGGAAATCGCCCGGATCGACATCGGCGCGGGACGGCATGCGCGCGGCGCCGGCCTGGGTTCGCCAATAGTCTATCAACCGTTCCGTGCTTGGATGGAACATCGTCGTCCCCTGGCGGGTCCACTTCGCGGTCCAGATCGACCGCATGGGGCTTGCTAGGAGAACCGGGCCAGGGGCCCCGTCGTATCGTCTTGGCACAGAGTCGAGGCGCGGCGGGCCCATGGCGCGCTTCTTGCTGGTGAACCGGCTGGAAGACGCACGCTGTGTGAAGGGGAGACGCCATGACGGCGCCGAAACTGACCGTGTCCAAGCTGTGGATCGCCATCGGGGCGGCCCTGGCCGGACTCTTCGTGGGCGGTGTCGCCTACGCCCAGTGCAACAGCGGCTGCACGACCACGCCTCCGAGCTGCTGCACCCCGCCGCCGGCGCCCCCGCGCCCGCCCAAGCCGCCGAGCGGCTGCAACAGCGGCTGCAACGGCGGTGGCGGCGGCAAGACCTCCGTCAACGTGAACGTCAACGTCAATGCGAGCGCCTCGGCCAATGCCTCGGCCGGCAGCAGCGCCGGGGCCGGCGCGGGCGCCAGTTCGACCGTCTACTACGGCGGCGGCGCGCATGGCGGCTACTATTCGGGCCCGCAGGCCACCGGCTATATCGACGGCCTCAACGTGATCGGCGGCGAGACCGCCCGCCGCACGGCCTATGAAGCCACCCGCACCAAGTTCAAGCGCGTCGTCGTCCGCGCCGTCTGCCTGGACGACAAGGACATCCCGCACCCGGCCTCGCAGGTCACGCCCGACCGCGACATCGACGACCTCTATGACGGCGAGCTCTATCGCTGCATCGCCGGCAGCCGCATGCAGTACGTGATCGGGGAGTACGACAGCACGATCGACGTCAGCACCGGCGGCCGCGGCGCCCAGACCTATATCTGCCAGAAGAACGAAGCGCTCTATCACACGCCCGGTATTCGTGGCGGCGAAGGCGGGACCCTGGTCTGCCGTCCGCAGCGCCCGGCCCGCGACTGCAACGAGCGCTCGCTGCTGCGCCGCTACGGCGCCGGCGTGAAGATCCTGACCATCCTGACCACCGAGACCTACACCGCCTATCGCGAGGAGACGGTCCGGGAGACGCGGTCGTCGGGCATGAGCCTGAGCCTCGACGGCGGCGTCGGCGGGGTGGTCTACTGATCGCCTAAGCCCGTTCGAAACGACAAAGGCCTCCGTTCGAAAGAGCGGAGGCCTTTTTCTTTTGTCCTTCTCCCCTTGCGGGAGAAGGTGTCGGCGAAGTCGACGGATGAGGGGTCTCTCAGATATTGGACGCTGCGCCAGGCCTGGCCGCCGCACGCGGTTTTGAGGTTTGAGAGACCCCTCACCCGACCCCCTTCGGGGGCCACCCTCTCCCGCAAGGGGAGAGGGACCAGGTTCACTTCTCCGGCTTGACCTCGAAGGTCCAGCTCTTGTCGTCGGACAGGAAGGCGCGGGCGGCTTTCTGGACGTCGGCGGCGGAGACGCGTTGCAGGCCGGCGATCACCGAGCGGGTGGCGTCGAGCAGGCGCGGGTCGGTCTGGGCGCCCGAGAGCGCGCCCAGCCAGTACTCGTTGGTCTCGCGGGCCTTTTCCAGCTGGTCGATGCGCGGCAGCTTGGCGCGTTCCAGCTCGTCGGCGCTGACCGGCTTGTCGCGCAGGTCGGCGGCGATCTTGCGGACGCTGGCCACCACCTGGTCGAGCTTTTCCGGCGGCACCTCGACCGACAGGCCCAGATACCCCCAGCCGGGGAAGGTGGCGTTGGCCGTGGCCGAGACCGAGGGCGAATAGGTGGCACCCTGCTTCTCGCGCAGTTCGTCGATCAGCCGCAGCTGCATCACCTGGGCCAGGACCTGGATGTTGCGCGAGCGCTGCAGGTCGCTGAACAGGTCGTCGGTCTTCCAGGCCATGAACAGCAGGCCCTGGTCGGCGCGGCCCTTGTGGGTGCGGATCACCGGGGTCTTGGACGGGGCGGGGAAGCCGATCTGCTTGGCCTCGGCCGGGGCCGGCGCGCCGGTGCGGACGGGCAGGGCGCCGAAGGTCTCGGCCACGGCGGCGACGGCTTTCTCGACCGTGGTGTCGCCCACGACCACGACCTCGATCTGGCCGGTCGACAGGGGCTGGCCGACGGCGGCCTTCAGCTGGTCGATCGAGCCGGCGGCGATGTCCTGGCGGCTGGGGAAGGTCCAGCGGCCGTCGTTCGGGTGCATTAGCCCGGCCAGGTCACGGCCGACCACGCCGCTGTTGGTGCGCTCCAGCTGGTCGTGGATCGTGCCGTAATAGGTCTTGATGCGGTTGAAGGCCTCGGACCGCCAGCCGGCGTCTGAGGCGTAGGCCGCCAGCACTTGCAGCTCGGTCGAGAGATCTTCGGGACGGGTGCGGCCGCTGAGCACGAAGGCGTCGTCCTCGACGCCGAGGCCGGCGTTCCAGACCTTGCCGGTCAGCACCTGTTCCATGTCCTGGGCGGTGATCTGCTTGAGACCGCCCTCGATCATCGACGAGGCCGACCACAGGGGGCTCTGGCCGGCCTTGGACAGGTCGAGCAGGCCGTTGCCGATGCGGGCCTTCACCAGGATCTGGTCGTCGCGGAACTTGGTCGGCTTGACCGTCAGGCGCACGCCGTTCTCGAAGCGGACGAAGACGGTGTCGAGGTCGGCGACGTCCTTCTGCTCCACCGGCTTGCCGGTCGGGCCGAACACCGCATAGGGCCAGGCCGTGGCCACCGGGGCGGCCGGCGGCGTCACCGGGGTCTTGGTCGAGTCCGTATAGGCGGCGGTGACCGTGGCCTCGCCGCCCTCGATGGCGGTCGGGGTCGGCAGCACGATCAGCGGCCCCTGGCCGGCGAACAGCGCGCGCACGGCGGCCGAGACGGCGTCGGCCTTGAGGTCCTTGGTGATGGCGTCGAAGCCGGCGAGGTTCTGCGAGGGGCTGGTCACCACCTCGCGGTCGCCCAGGCTGCCGACGATGGCGCCGGCCAGGGCCGGGGTGCGCTGGGTGGCCTCGCCGGCGGCGGCGGCCTGATAGCCGGCGCGCATGGCAGTGATCTCGCGGTCCAGCTCGTCCTGGCGCACGCCGAACTGCACCAGGCGGCGCTGTTCCTGGTCGAGCACCTGCAGGGCGGTCTTCCAGTCGCCTGGCTTCACCTGGGCGAACAGGCCGTTGATCTGGACGGCGTGGTACTGGTCGTTGCGCAGGGCGCCGGCCGAGATGAACGGCGGGGTCTCGCCGCGGGCCAAGGCGCGCAGGCGGCGGTTCAGCACCGCCATGCCCAGCGATTCCAGCATGTATTCGCGGTCGGTGGCCTTGGTCTCGATCCGCTGATCGGCGGCTTGCGCCCAGCCGATCTGCACGGACTCGCCCGAGCCCGGCTCGACGATGACCTTGGCGGTCAGGCCGCGCTGGGCCACGGCGCCCAGGTCGGGACGCGCGCCCGGCTCGCCCACGGCCTTCCAGTCGCCGAAGCGGGCCTTGATCTTGGCCTCCATGGCGTCGAGGTCGAAGTCGCCGACGGCCACGAACACCGCGTTCTCGGGCCGGTACCAGGCCTGGTAGAAGTCGCGGATGCGCTGGGCCGGGGCGGTGGAGATGACGTCGGTCGTGCCGATCGGCAGGCGCTCGGGCGGGCGCTGGCCTTGCAGGTTGAAGGCGAAGCCCTGCTTGAAGACGCGGTAGCCGGGGGTGTCGCGGGTGCGTTCCTCCGACAGCACCACGCCGCGCTCGCGGTCGACGGCGGCGGGGTCGATGGTCAGCTCGCCGGCCGCTTCGCGCAGCAGCATCATGGCGTCGTCGACCGTGCCGTCGTCGGTCTTGGGCAGGTCGAGGGTGTAGGTCGTTTCGTCGAAGCTGGTCGAGGCGTTGGTGTCGGCCCCGAAGGCCAGGCCCCGGCGCTCGAGGATCTTGATCATCTCGCCTTCGGGCACGTTCTTCGAGCCGTTGAAGGCCATGTGCTCGAGGAAGTGGGCTAGGCCCTGCTGGTCGTCGGCCTCCATCAGCGAGCCGGCGTCGAACCACAGGCGCAGCGCCGCCTGACCGGGCGGGGTGGCGTTCTTGCGCAGGGCGTAACGCATGCCGTTGGGCAGTACGCCGAAGCGGATGGCCGGATCGACGGCGACGTCGGAGATCTCGTGCGGCCACTGGCCGGGCTTGAGGTCGGAGAACTGCGGGCCCGAGGTCTTGACCGGGGCGACCGGCGGCGCGGGCGCTGCCGGGGCGGCGGCTGCGGTCGGGGCGTCGGCCTTCTTGCTCGAACCGGGCAGGACGGAAGGCAGGGTGGAGCAGGCGGTGAGCGCCAGGCCGGCGGAGACGACGAGCGCCAGGCGCGAGACGGATATCATGGCTACCGATCGATTGCGGAAGATGTCGAAGCTCAACTTGGGCGGCGCGCGTGGCGCAAGCAAGGCCGCGCGGCGGCGGATTGGGCCGGGGCGACTTCCAGTTTGCAACATCGGCCCGCAAGCCTGTGGGAAACTCGCGCGCCTGGACTTGCGCAAGGCGCGGCCGCATCCCACTCCGTAGGAAGGCCGGGCGTCCGGCGGCGAGGGAGCAGCGAAATGCGTCGATGGCTTGCGGGCGTTGCGGCCCCCCTGGCGATTTGGGCGGTGCCGGCGGGCGCGCCGGCGATGGTTCAGGCCCAGGCCGTGGGCAAGCCGGCGGTGGTCGCGCAGACCCAGGACGCCGCTTTGGCCGCCCGCATCGACGCGGTGCTCGACCGCGCCGTGGCCGACCAGCGGCTGGTGGGCGCGGTGGCCCTGGTCGCCCGCGACGGCAAGCTCGTCTACCACCGGGCCGTGGGCCTGGCCGACCGCGAGGCGGCCGCCCCGATGCGCGAGGATGCGGTGTTCCGCCTGGCCTCGGTCAGCAAGCCGTTCGTCAGCGTGGCGATCATGCGGCTGGTCGAGGAGGGCAAGCTGTCGCTGGCCGATCCGGTGACCAAGTGGCTGCCCGACTTCAAGCCGGCCCTGGCCGACGGGCGGGTCCCGACCATCACCATCGGCCAGTTGCTCGACCACACGGCGGGCCTGACCTACGGCCTGTCGGAGACAGCCGAGCACCCGTATCACAAGCTGGGCGTCTCGGACGGGCTCGACATCTCGGGCCTGAGCCTGGACGAGAACGTCGCCCGGATCGGCAAGGGGCCGCTGGCCTTCGCGCCGGGGACCGCCTGGCGCTATTCCCTGGCCATCGACGTGCTGGGGCTGGTCGCCGAGAAGGCCGACGGCCATCCGCTGCCGCAGGTGGTCGAGCGCACCGTCACCGGGCCGCTGGGCCTGAAGGACGCCGGCTTCCAGGCCAAGGACCCGGCCCGCCTGGCCACGCCCTACGCCAACGCCAGCCCGGCCCCCACCCGGATGACCGACAATCAGGACGTCTCGCTGGGCGCCACCGCCGTGCGCATGGCCCCCAGCCGCGCGACGGATCCGGCCGCCTTCCCCTCGGGCGGGGCGGGCATGGTCGGCACGGCCGGCGACGTGCTGGCCCTGCTGGAGGCCGTGCGCACGGGCGGCGGGCCGGTGCTCAAGCCCGCGACCGTGAAGCTGATGACCACCGACCAGGCCGGTATCAAGGCCGCCACCCAGGGCCCCGGCTGGGGCTTCGGCTACGGCTGGGCCGTGCTCGACGATCCGGCGGTGGCCAAGACCCCGCAAGGGCAGGGCACGTTGGCCTGGGGCGGGGTCTATGGGCACAACTGGTTCGTGGATCCCAAGGCTGGTCTGACCGTGGTGCTGCTGACCAATACCGCGTTCGAAGGCATGAACGGCCAGGTGACGCGGGAACTGCGCGACGCGGTGTACGGGCGCTGAAATCCTTCTCCCCTTGCGGGAGAAGGTGGCGGCGAAGCCGACGGATGAGGGGTCTCTCAGACATGAGACGCATCACCCGGCCTGACCGCCACACGCGGTTTCGATTTCTGAGAGACCCCTCACCCGACCTCCTTCGGAGGCCACCCTCTCCCGCAAGGGGAGAGGGAACGGGCATTGCTGGAAAACACCTGGGTCCCCGCTCTCGCGGGGATTTTACGGGGGGAAGGGCCGAGCCCAGTCTCGCCCACTCCGTCACGCTGCGTATCCGCAGCGCGCCACCTCCCCCGCTAAAGCAAGGGAGGAGCAGAGAGGCCTCAGTTCCGGATGTAGAACGCCGCGTTGTTGCCCGTGGCGCTGGCCGTGCCCGTCACCGAGCGGGCCGAGCCCGTGACCGTGGTGGTCGAGCGGGCCGAGACGTCGGCGCTGTTGGACTGGTCGTTGGAGACGCTCATCGAGCCGCCGCACTGGCTGCAGACATAGCCGGTGACCGAATTGCCGGCCGCCGTGGCGCTGGCGCCGATGTCGTAGCCGGTGTCGCCCGTGGCGCTGGCGATCACCTCGACGCCGCCGCCGTCGTTGGTCTGGACGTTGTCGAGCACCAGGGCCGCGCCGGTGTTGCCGACGACGGCGTTGTTGCCCACACCGTTGGCGCTGGCCTGGGCCGAGCCGTAGAGATACGAGCTGGTCTCGGCCTGCGAGCGCACATAGGCGGTGTTGTACTGGTGGTTGGCCACGTCGAGCAGCGGCCCGGTGTTGCTGGCCGACAGGTCGTTGGCGACGGCGGTGGTCGCCGTGCTGGTCAGGTAGCTGTTGCCATAGGCGGTGAACTTGCTGGCCTGGACGAGGTCGGAGGTGTTGCCCTGGTCGGCGATCACGCGGGCGGCCGACTGGTTGTAGCCGCCGATCGCGATGCTGTTGCCCGCCGCCGCGCCGGCCACGGTGGACGTGCCGCTGACGTACTGCACGATCGCCCCGCCGTCGGCCAGGACGTCGCCGGAATTGGCCTGGCTGATGCGGGCGCCGGCCGAGCCGTTGTCGAGATAGAGCCCTTGGGCGTTGCCCATCGCCTGGGTGGCCATGGTCAGGTCGCCGGCCTGGGCGGTTTCGCCCTCGACCTGGCCGCGGGCGGTGACCGCGCCGCTGTTGGTCTGGACCGTGAAGCCGGAATAGGTGGCCTCGGTCATGTCGACCGAGCCGTTGTTGCCGGTCGCCACGGTGGTGACGTCGCTGGACGCGCCCATCGAGCCGGAGGCGTTGACCACGCCGTGGCCGTAGACCGAGCCGGAGTTCACCTGGTTTGAGGTGGCGCTGACGTCGGCGCGCTCGCCGCCGATGCCGACGGCGTTGCCGGCGGCGGTCGTGGTGGCGCTGACGCCCTCCTCGACGGTGACGACGTTGAGGGTCTGCTCGGTGAAGACCTCGCCCAGATTGACCTGGTTGTTGAGAACCTGGCCCTGGGCGAAGGCGACGCTAGTAGCGACCGCGACGCACAGAGGGATCGCTGCGATCGTTCCAGCGAGACGGATCTTCGCGGGTCTGCGCATTGTTGGTTCCCAGGTTGTTGTAGGCGGGCGTGTAGGCGCCCGTGACGCCGACGGTGTCGGCGCCGAACGGATCCGACTGCAGGCAGCTCTGGGGACCCGGCATGCCGTAGAGGTTGGCGCTCATCTCGACGACCGAGCGCTCGATCAGCGAGCGCACGGCCAGTTGCACCGGCTCCAGCGCGCCCTTGCCGCCCGACAGGTCGAAGACGTTATTGTTGGCGAAGGCGAAGATGCCGGCGCTGACTTCGCGGCCGATCACCTGCTTCTGGTAGGAGATGACGTCTTCCACCACCAGGGTGCGGCTGTTGATCAGGCGCAGGTCCATGGCGATGTTCATCACGAACAGGCGGCGCTTGAAGTTGGCCTTCAGGCCGTCGCTGTCGAGGTCGCCGCCGTAGAGGTCGGCGCCCGCCGAGTGGATGTTGTAGTTCAGTTCGGTGACGCCGCCGACCAGGTAGAAGTCCGAGCCCGCGACCTGGCCGGCGACGATCTTGCGATAGTCGGCCGGAGCGTCCGGCGTCGGGGCCGGGCGGTCGGAGATCAGCTTGTTGTTGGCGTACTTCAGTTCGAGCTCGGAAACCGAGGTGTCGAAGCGCTCGACCATCGGCATGCCGGCCTTGGCGAAGGCGGTCATGGCCATCAGCGAGGCGCCTTGGGTGACCTTGCGGCCCGAACCGTCGGACTCTTCCTTGCCGGTGTAGTCGGCGATGCGGCCTACGGCGATGCGCGGGGCGGCGACGCGGTTCTGCCGAGCGTAGCTGGCCAGGCAGTTCAGCGCCGTCGAATAGGGGGTCGGGTTGGCCGTGACCGGCGCCGTGCCGATCGGCCGGGCGTAGTTGCCCGCGTCCAGACGCTTGGGCACGCCGCCGCCACAGGCGCTGAGCGCCGAGCAGGCCGCGGCCACCAGCAGGAGGATCCGCTTAGTTGCCATTGGAGACACCGCCGTTGGTCGACGAACCGGCGGTGACATTGCCGTTGTTGACCTGCTTGGAGTTGACGATGACCACGTTGTTGCTGCCCTGGGTGATGACCGTCAGGTTGTTGCCGATCGCGGTCGAGCTGGAATAGCCGCCCAGGCTGCCGACGCCCGAATAGCTGTCGAGCGAGCCCGACGAGCTGCGGCTGGAATAGACGCTCTGGTCGCTGCCGGTCAGCATGACGCCGTCGACGATGACGCGGTTGCCGTTGGCGTCGCGGGTCGAATAGTCGACGATCTGGTTTTCCTGCCCCGCCGTGCGGCCATAGCCGGCGTTGTACGAGGCCGAATTGGTGCTGACGCTCTGGGCGAAGGCCGGAACGGCGCCCGAAATCAGGACTCCGGCTGCGACGAAAGCCGCGCCGTAGGCCCGGACGAGGGGCTTGTTGTTCTTATTTGAGGCCATGACGGGCTCCGCGACTGTCTGCCAGGGGATTGCAAGCAACCCCCGTGCCAAAACCGGACACGCCAATCCTAGGCGCCAAGGTATCCAGAATTGGTTAAACGCGCACCGCGCGGCGGTTGGGGCGGTCGATCGGAAGGCCGCGCATCCTTTGGCGTCTCTTACGCCATTGATCCCGGAGCGGGATTGCGAGACCCTCGTTCTCCAAGAACCATAAGGGAGGATTGAGCTTTGCTGGTGTCTCAGATCCTGAAGGACAAGGGCGACCTGGTGTTCACCGCCTCGCCCCAGGAAACCGTCGGCGCGGCGGCCGCCCTGCTGCACGCCCGCAAGGTCGGGGCGATGGTGGTGCTGGAGGCCGACGAAAGCATCGCCGGCATACTGTCGGAGCGCGACATCGTGCGGCAGATCGCCAAGGAGGGGGCCGGCGCCCTCACCAAGCCGATCTCGGCCTGCATGACCCGCGACGTGATCTTCGCCCAGCCGGACGAGACCATCGAGGCCCTGCTGGCCAAGATGACCGACCGGCGCATCCGCCACCTGCCGGTGGCCAAGGGCGGTCGGCTGGTCGGGATCATCTCGATCGGCGACCTGGTGAAGTACAAGATCCAGGAGACCCAGGCCGAGGCCGACGGCCTGAAGGCCTATATCGCCGCCGGCTGAGGCCGGGGCGGGCGAGGGGCGCTCTCTCTTCTATAGGGAGCGCCTCATATGAGAGCGCCCCTACATATAGAGAGGGGCGTCAGCCGATCAGCTCGGCGCCCGTGCCGGTGACCGCGTCGGCCAGGGTGTAGCCCTCGAGCACGGCGGCGGTGGCGTCGCGCGCCCGCAGCAGGGCCTCGCGCAGGGCGCAGGTCACCAGGTCGCTGCAGTCCTCGCAGCGGCGGAAGGCGGTGCGGCTGACGCAGGGGGCCAAGGCCAGCGGCCCGTCGACCAGGCGGATGATCTCGGCGAAATTGATCTCGGCGGCGGGGCGGGCCAGCAGGTAGCCGCCGAACTTGCCGCGGCGGCTGGTCACCAGCTTGTGGCGGGCCAGGCCCAGCAGGATGGCTTCCAGGAACTTGCGGGGCGCGTCGGCGCGCAGGGCCAGTTCGCCGGCCGTGACCTGCTCCTCGGCGCGCGCCAGTTCGATCATCGCGCGCAGGGCGTAGCGCGCCTTCTGGGACAACATCGACGACCCCTCTTCTATAGAGCGCTCTCTATAGATGGAGCGCGTCAGGCGGGTCAGCCGCGCGCACCTGACCCTGCGCGCTCTATGAAGCCACGGCGGGGCGGGGCGCAAGCGCTTCTGTTCCGGACTCCATGCACAGATCCGCCCACAGCTAAGGGCGCGGGGCGGGCGGAATCGGCTTGCGGCCGGCGGAGGCCCCACGTAGAAGCCGCACCTCGCCGCGGGGGACGCCTTCGCAGCTTCGGAAATGAAGGTTTCGACTTGCATTTTCGGCGCTGGATCGCTAAGTTCCGCGGCCTCAATCGACTCGGGCAGCTGGATTGCCGACGACCTTTTGGTCTTCGGGAGGGAGCGCT
>NZ_JBWKNI010000032.1:0-30588 GCF_059415485.1 Caulobacter sp. GW821-FHT10C03
AGAAGCCGTGTCCGCATCCCAAGGAACCTCCCCCCGTGGGGGAGGCGGCCGAAGGCCGGTGGGGGGACGGTTTCAGCCGCCGCCACGCTGGCCGTCCTCGCAAAAACACCCCCCACCGATCGCTGCGCGATCGCCTCCCCCACAGGGGGAGGTTCCCTAAGGAGCGGAGAAACCCCATGCCCAAGTCCAAACCCCCGCGCAGCCGTCTGCGCCGCGCCACCGGCAAGCGACCGCTCGACGCCGTCAATCGGCGGATGATCGACGCCTGCGAAAAGAACATCGAGGTGCTGCAAAGGATGCTGCGCGACGTCGAGCGCGTGGCGCACGCCGCGCCGGCAGACGAACTGGCCCATTTTCGTGAGGAGATGCAGGAGGGAATCCGCTGCTGGACCAGCGTCCGCAACATCTATCTCGAAGGTATGAATCAGCCTCGCAAGCCGGCCTGGCCCGGCATCGTCAAGGCGTTGGAAGCCGAAGCTCGAAAAGCCTAGCGCTTGCCGACGCCCGGGAACATCGCCGCGTCGCCGTCGAATACGCCCAGATAGCCGAGCTCGCCCAGCAGGGGCGTCAGGTCTTCCAGCTTGTCGGCGCTGGCCCGGGCGGTCGCCAGTTCGCTGGGGCGGCCGGTCTGGTCGTGCAGGCGGTAGACCGTCCACATCTTGCCCTTGGGCGCCTCGGCGCCGGGGGCGAGATAGCGGTGCTCCCAGCCGACCAGGGCCGGGACGCGGCCGATCTCGACGTCGAACGGACGGTCGCGGAAGGCCAGGTCCATCTCCAGCCGCGTGGCCTCGGCCAGGCGCTGGTCGAGCCAGGCGGCGAAGGCCTCCAGCACGCAGCCGGCCGACAATCCTTCCGGATTGGCGACGACGTGGTTGCGGCTGGCGAGGGCTGCGGTCATGTCGCAAGGGATACGACCGCAGGTCTGTCGGAACGGCTAAATCTCTTGGTTTATTGACGTTTACCGCGAGTGGGGCCTCAGCCCTCGGCTTCCGCCAGCTGCTCGGCCAGCTCCATCCACGCGGCCTCGGCCTCGTCGAGCTTGGCCTTGGCGTTGTCGCGGCGCTTCTCCAGTTCGGGCACCTTGGCCGGCGTCTTCACATAGAGCTGCGGGTCGGCCAGCTGGGCTTCCAGTTCGGCCAAGTCACGGGTCTTGCGGTTCAGCACCTGCTCGGCCGCCTCGACCTTGCGGCGCAGCGGCTCGATGGCGACCTTCTTGGCGGCCGGGGCGGACGCCGTCTCGGCCTTGGCCGGTTCGCGCGCCACCTGGGTCGGCTTCACGGCCTGCTTGGCGCGGTCGAGCACGAACTTGGCGTAGTCGTCCATGTCGCCGTCGAACGGAACGACCTTGCCGTCGGCGGCCAGCCACAGGCGGTCGGCCACCAGCTCCATCAGCGAACGGTCGTGGGTGATCAGCAGCACAGCGCCCTCGTAGTCGTTCAGGGCGTCGAGCAGGGCCCGGCGGCTGTCGATGTCGAGGTGGTTGGTCGGCTCGTCGAGGATCAGGACGTGCGGGGCGTCCATGGCCACCAGGTTCAGCAGCAGGCGCGCGCGCTCGCCGCCCGACAGGTTGGCGACCGTGGTCTCCTGCTTGTCGAAGTTCAGGCCCCATTGGGCCAGACGCGAGCGGCGCGAGGATTCGCTGGAGTCCGGCATGGCCCGGCGGACGATCTCCAACGGGGTGTCGTTGGGATCCATCGCCTCGATCTGATGCTGGTGGAACCAGCCGACCTTCATCTTCTTGTCGCGGTGCAGTTCGCCGGTCTGGATGTCCAGCGCGCCGGCGATCATCTTGGCGAAGGTCGACTTGCCCGCGCCGTTGACGCCGAGAAGACCGATGCGGTCGTCCAGGTCCATGCGCAGGTTGAGGTTCTTGAGGATCGCGCGGCCCTGCTCGTAGCCGACATTGGCCTTTTCCAGCCGGATCAACGGCGGGGGCAGCGGGCGCGGCGGCGAGGGCAGGGTGAAGGGCGCGACGCGCTCCTCGATCGTGGTGGACACCGGCTCCATCTTGGCCAGGCGCTTCATCCGCGACTGCGCCTGCGCCGCCTTGGAGGCCTTGGCCTTGAAGCGGTCGACGAAGGATTGCAGGTGGGCGCGCTCGGCGTCCTGCTTGGCCTTGGCCGACAGTTGCAGGCGGGCCTTCTCGGCGCGGCGCTTCTCGAAATCGTCGTAGCCGCCGGTGTAGAGCTCCAGCTTGCCGCCGGCCAGATGCAGCATGTGGGTGCAACTGTTGTTGAGCAGCTCGCGGTCGTGGCTGACGATCAGGGCGGTATGCGGGTACTTCTTCAGACGCGCTTCCAGCCACAGCGCGCCTTCGAGGTCGAGATAGTTGGTCGGTTCGTCGAGCAGCAGCATGTCGGGCTCGGCGAACAGCGCCGCGGCCAGGGCCACGCGCATCCGCCAGCCGCCCGAGAACTCGCTCATCGGCCGTTGCAGGTCTTCCTGGGTGAAGCCCAGGCCGGCCAGGATTTCCGAGGCCCGCGACGGCGCGGAGTCGGCGTCGATCTCGATCAGCCGGCTCCAGATCTCGCCCATCTCCTCGGGATCGGCGGTCTCCAGCCGGGTCAGCAGGTCGTGACGCTCCTCGTCGGCCTCCAGCACGGTGTCGAGCAGGGTCACGGGCGTGGCCGGGTGCTCCTGGTCCACCGAACCGATGCGGGCGTTCTTGGGCATGCTGATCTCGTCGCCGGCGGCGACCAGGTGCCCGAGGATCAGCTTGAACAGCGTCGACTTGCCCACGCCGTTGCGGCCGATCAGGCCGACCTTGGCGCCGGGAGGCAGGCTGACGGTCGCCTTGTCGAAGAACCGGCGTCCCCAGGCGTCGAAAGTAAGTTCGTTGATCTGAAGCATGTTGGGAACGCGGGGTTGGCGGGGAGGAGGCGCCCGGCTATAAGCCCGCAACCTCCCAATTCACAAACTTTCTCTGTGAGATTTTCGGAATGACCGAACGCACCTTCTCGATCCTGAAGCCCGACGCGACCCGCCGCAACATCACCGGCAAGATCAACGCCGTGATCGAGGAAGCCGGCCTGCGCATCGTCGCTCAACGCCGCGTCCACCTGACCGAAGCTCAGGCCAAGAAGTTCTACGAAGTGCACGCCGAGCGCCCGTTCTACGGTGAACTCGTCGCCCAGATGACCGCCGAGCCGGTCGTCGTGCAGGTCCTGGAAGCCGAAGGCGCCGTGGCCAAGTACCGCGAAGTCATGGGCGCCACCAACCCGGACAACGCCGCCGAAGGCACCATCCGCAAGCTGTTCGCCCTGTCGATCGGCGAAAACTCGGTCCACGGTTCGGACAGCCTCGAGAACGCCGGCATCGAAATCGCCCAGTTCTTCACCGACGCCGACATCGTCGGCTAAGGCTTTCGAGCTTTAGGTTATGAAAAGGCCGGCGGGGCGACCCGCCGGCCTTTTTGTTTGGGGCGCAGGAGGCGCTCGATGGGGACGGGAATGATCGACACCAAGCGCCTGAACGTGCTTGTGGAGCGCGAGCTGGAGGCGATCGCCGACGCAAGGGTCAGGAATCACGTCAGGAGCCTGCTCGTCGAACCCAGACCGGTCCTGCGCGACTGGGACTATGGCGAGCCTGGCCAGCAGTACGTCTGCTGGACCGTCGTGGAGGACCGCGCGCGTTCCGATGTCGCCATCGCCTACTGTGAGCAGGGCTTCGGTCCGGCTAGTCCGTGGGGCTTGGTCTGGAGCCGCGAAGATGGGCGTGGCGAGGGATCGATCGGCATGGACAGCGCCTGGTTCTTCACGTTGGAAGAGGCGGTGTACGAGTCCGTGGCGTCCTCGCTGCCCATCTGGCGGCTGTACGGTCGGGACAGCGCGCTTAGCGAGGAGATGGACTGGGACGCCGCCTGGAAGGCGTGCGCCGCTCTGCGAGCCGCCGATCCGGGCGGGTTCTACGGCGTGGACTACACACGGGGAAAAGACCGTGGCGAGCCCGCAGCGGACTGAATCTCAAAGCCCCCGCACGAACGCGCTCAGCACCGCCGGATAGAGCCTGTGCTCTTCCTTCAGCACCCGAGCCGCCAGCGCATGGTCATCGTCGCCGGCTTCGATCGCCACTCGCGCCTGACCCAGGATCGGACCCTCGTCGACGCCGGCCGTGACCAGATGCACCGTGCACCCCGCCTCCGCATCCCCGGCCGCGATGGCCCGGGCGTGGGTGTCGAGGCCCGGATACTTGGGCAGCAGCGACGGATGGATGTTCAGCATCCGGCCTTCCCAGGCGTCGACCAGGAACGGCGTCAGGATGCGCATGTAGCCGGCCAGGGCGATGACCTCGATCCCGCGCTCACGCAGGGCCGCGTCGACCGCGCGCTCGTGGGCCTCGCGGTCCTTGCCGAACGGCTTGCTCGGCACGCACAGCGCCTCGATCCCGGCCGCCTCAGCCGTGGCCAGACCCCCGGCATCAGCCTTGTTGGCCAGCACCAGGGCGATCTCGAACGGGCAGTCCGGGGCCTGGGCGGCGCGGACCAGGGCCTCCATGTTGGAGCCCCGGCCCGAGATCAGGGCGGCGACCTTGGTCCGCGTGGCCATTAGGCGGCGGCCAGCTGGCCGCAAACAAACGCGTCTTCGCCAGCGTTGAGCAGGGCGGCGAGCACCGGCTCCACGTCGGCTTGCGCGACGATCAGGATGAAGCCGACGCCGCAGTTGAACGTGCGGCGCAGTTCGTGGGCGTCGATCTGACCAACCTCCTGCAGCCACTCGAACACGGGCGGCAGCGGCCAGGCGTTCCAGTCGAACTGAGGAACCAGGCCGTCTGCGATGCAGCGCGGCGGGTTCTCGATCAGGCCGCCGCCGGTGATGTGGGCGCCGCCCTTGACCCGACCCGACTGGAGCAGCGGCAGGAGCGACTTCACATAGATGCGGGTCGGAGCCATCAGGGCCTCGGCCAGCGTCTTGCCGTCTTCAAACGGGCAGGGGGCGTCCCAGGCCAGGCCCGAACGCTCGACCACGCGGCGCACCAGCGAATAGCCGTTCGAGTGCGGACCCGACGAGCCGATGCCGATGATCACGTCGCCGGCCCGCTGCTTTTCGAGCTTGGGCAGTACGCCGTCGCGCTCGACCGCGCCGACCGAGAAGCCGGCCAGGTCGTATTCGCCGTCATTGTACATGCCCGGCATCTCGGCGGTCTCGCCGCCCACCAGGGCCGCGCCGGCCAGCTTGCAGCCCTCGGCGATGCCGGCGACCACGCTCTTGGCGGTCTCGACGTCCAGCTTGCCGGTGGCGAAGTAGTCCAGGAACATCAGCGGCTCGGCGCCCTGGGCCAGCAGGTCGTTGACGCACATGGCCACCAGGTCGATGCCGACCGTGGCGTGCATGCCCGCGTCGATGGCGATCCGCAGCTTGGTGCCGACGCCGTCGGTCGTCGTAACCAGCAGGGCGTCCTCGTAGCCGGCCGCCTTCAGGTCGAACAGCGCGCCAAAGCCGCCGAGGCTGGCTTCCGCGCCGGGGCGGCGGGTCGCCTTGGCCAGCGGCTTGATGGCGTCCACAAGGGCGTTGCCGGCATCGATGTCGACGCCCGCCTGGGCGTAGGTCAGGCCGCCGGCTTGGTCGGTCTTCGGATCGCTCATCGGGTCGCTCATCTGTGGTTCCAGGCCCTCCGCGGACCCTCTCGGGCGCTTTGGGACAGAAAAGTGGCTGCTCCGCAACGCTTGACGCTTGCAGACTCGGGGGTGCGCGAGGCTATTAGCAGCCGATGACGCCGATCACCACCACCGCCGCGCTGGCGGAGTTCTGTAATGGTTTGAAGGGGCAGCCCTTCATCGCCGTGGACACCGAGTTCATGCGCGAGACCACCTATTGGCCCAAGCTCTGCTTGATTCAGGTCGCTTCGCCGTCTTCGGACGCCGTGATCGACCCGCTGGCGGACGGCCTCGACCTCGAGCCGCTGCTCGAACTGATGCGCGACGAGACCCTGCTCAAGGTGTTTCACGCCGCCCGTCAGGACGTCGAGATCTTCAACAATCTCAAAGCGATGCCAACGCCGCTGTTCGACACCCAGGTGGCCGGCATGGCCGCGGGTTTCGGCGAGCAGATCGCCTATGACGCCCTGGTGCGTCAGATGCTGAAGATCGAGATCGACAAGTCGAGCCGCTTCACCGACTGGGCGCGCCGCCCGCTGACCGACGCCCAGCTGGCCTACGCCCTGGCCGACGTGACGCACCTGGCGCGCCTGTTCCCGGTGCTGCGCGATCGCCTCCAGGAATCGGGCCGCCTGGCCTGGGTCGAGGAGGAGATGAAGGCGCTCAGCGATCCGGCCGCCTACGACGTCGATCCGGAAAAGGCCTGGCGCCGCCTGCGCCCGCGCAAGACGCAAGCCAAGTACCTGGCCGTGTTCAAGGCCGTCTCGGCCTGGCGCGAGCGCACCGCCCAGCAGCGCGACCAGCCGCGCGGCCGCATCCTCAAGGACGAGGCCATCGACGAGCTGGCCACCCAGGCCCCGACCTCGCTGGACGGCCTGAACACCCTGCGCGGCGTGCCCAAGGGCTTCGGCGGCAGCAAGTTCGGTCCCGACCTGCTGGCCGCGATCAAGGCCGCCCTGGCCGATCCCGAGGGCTACGCCCCCGTGGTCGACAAGCCCGGCCCGCCGCCGCCGCCCTCGGCCGGCGCCGTGGTCGAGCTGCTGAAGGTTCTGCTCAAGGCTCGCGCCGAAGAGGCCGGCGTGGCGTCCAAGCTGATCGCCACCGTCTCGGATCTCGAAAAGATCGCGGCCGACGACGAGGCTGAAACCCCGGCCCTGCAAGGCTGGCGTCGCGACGCCTTCGGCACGGACGCCTTGAAGATCAAGCGGGGCGAACTGGCCCTGGTGCTCGACGGGACCAAGGTCCGTGTCGTCGAGGTTCGCCGGGCTCCGCGCCCGGCCTGATACCGTCGTTCCGGCGGCGCGACTCAAAAGGGGTTGCGCCGCCGCCGACCCGGCGCGAAGAGCAAGCGCTGCTTTTGTGCAAGACGGCACAGCGGCCATTTGGCCGACATGTTTTGACAAAATCATCGTGACCTCCGGACGCTATAAGGGCGTCGCGGAGATGTCGGCCGTGGGGACGGCCGAAGACTGGGGATTTAGGTCGAGTTGGCGTACGCGGAACAGGATCCGTGGCTGGTCAGGGCCGCGCGCAGTTATGCAAGACCGGCAAAGGCCCTGCGGCAGCAGATTCCTCTGCGTCTCTTTGTCATCGCGATGGTCTGTGCGGCGATCGGCCTAGCGCCGCGCTTTTCCTTCATGCTGCCTTGGGCGTTCGCCTGTCTCGCGGCGCAAGGTCTCCAGGCCGTGGCCCTGCGCGGCTTCGAGGGAAATCCGGGTCGCTGGGTTCTCGCCTGCCTGGGCGCTGACTTCCTGCTGGCCGTCGCGTTCGGCTGGCTGGCGGTGCCGCTGTGGCGAACGGGCCTGCCCGCCGGCGCGGCTGGCGGCGCTCTGCTTCTGGCCGGCTCGGTGATGACCGCTCTGATGGGGGCCAAGGGGTCGCGAATGGCCTTCGCGGTCACCGCCACGCCGCATCTGGCCTATCTTTTCGTCTCGCCGGTCCTGGCCGCCAACCACGAGGACGTGGGTGTGAAGGCCTTCCTGATCGGCGGCGGACTGATGGTGCTGGTCACATCGCTGGTCTTCGGCTGGTCGCGCCAGACCCTGATGGCCGAGCGCGAGGCGAGGACGGCCGCTGAGATCCGTCGCGAACAGGCCGTGGCCGCCGACGCCGCCAAGAGCGCCTTCGTCGCCATGGTCAGCCACGAACTGCGCACGCCGCTCAGCGCCATCCTGGCCGGGGCCGGCGAGATCGCCCGCACTTCCCGCGGCCAGGCCCGGGGCAAGGCCGGTCTGATCGCCGACGCCGGCGTGATGATGCGGGCCCTGCTCAACGACCTGCTCGACCTGTCGAAGATCGAGGCCGGGCGCATGACTGTCGAGACGATCGACTTCGCCCCCCGCATCCTGATCTGCGACACTCTGCGGTTCTGGCGCGCCGAGGCCCGAGACAAGGGCTTGGCGCTGCGCTTCACCGGCGGTCGCCACCTGCCGCGCTGGATCAAGGGCGACCCGGTCCGGCTGCGCCAGGTGCTCAACAACCTGCTGTCCAACGCCATCAAGTTCACGCCCGAGGGCCGCATCTGCGTGGCGCTGGAGATGACCCCGCGCGCCGAGGGCGGGCTGCTGCTGACCCTGGCGGTCACCGACACCGGGCCGGGCCTGGGTCCGGAACAGCTGGCGCGGCTTTTCACCGCCTACGACCAGTTGGGCGCCGACACAGCCCGCACTTTCGGCGGCACGGGACTGGGCCTGGCCATCAGCCGCGATCTGGCCCGCCTGATGGGCGGCGATCTCGCCGCCGAGCCGGTCGAGGGACCCGGGGCGCGCTTCGTACTCACGTTGCCGGCCCCGGTCGGCGAGGAGCCGCCCGCGCCAGAGCCGCTGGACGCGTCCGCCGACGGTTTCGACGACGCGCCGGCTGTCCTGGTGGTCGACGACCACGAGATCAACCGCCGCACCCTGGCCCAGGTGCTGGAGGCCTTCGGTCTGGACGTCACCCTGGCGGCCGACGGCGAAAGCGCGTTGGTTCTCGCCGGCGAGACGCGCTTCGACGTGGTGCTGATGGACGTCAACATGCCCGGCCTCGACGGCCTGGACACCACCCGCCGGCTGCGCGCCGACGGCCTCAACCAGCAGACGCCGGTGGTGGCGGTGACCGGCGCGGTCAGCTCGGCCGAGATGGCCGCCTGCCGCGCGGCGGGCATGCAGGATTTCGTCGAGAAGCCGTTCGAAGTCGCCGCCCTGCACGCCGTCCTGGTGCGAGTGCTGGGCGCCGCCTAGGCTGGGTCAGCCTGCCAGGTGGACCACGGCCTGGCTGGCCGCCAGCCCCAGGGCGCCCAGCACCACCAGGTGATAGGCCGCGCCGAGCAGGACGGTCCGCTTCACCGACCAGCCTTCCTTGGCGCCAAACGCGGTCGCCACGTCCTGCTGCAATCGCCTGGCGGGGCTTTCGACGGCCTTCGAGCCGGCGTTGGCCAATCGTACGATGTCGCCCCGTGGCGGGCTTGTCTGCGGCGGGCTCGCCGAAGGCGCTTGGATCTGGTCCTGATGTTCGTAGGCGACTTGCTTCTGCATGCCGGCTTTCTCCCCGTGCTGAGACGAGGAGCTTCAGCTTGGCGTGGCTAACAAACCATGCTCGCGGAACGTCGTTCCGCCTGCGGCGCGCTGTCGCGGGCTCGAGACGCAGCGCCTAGAGCGGCGCGATCTTCAGCTTCAGGCCCAGCACCTGGGCCAGGGTCGAGGCCCGCTTGGCGGTCTGTTCGCCCAGCAGCATGGCCGCGTAACCCTCTTCGGCCGACAGCTGGACGTCGCTCTTGTCGATCGACAGCCGCGAGCGCGACAGCAGGGCCGGGCTGCGGCCCGACAGGTCGCAACCCAGGCGGATGGCCGCGCCCAGGGCCCGGGCGCGCTTGATGCGGGCGGGGCTGAGCAGGCGCTCCAGAACGTCCAACTCAGGCGGCGTGAAGGCCGTGGCGTGGCGGGCGAAGGCGGCCGCCGCCAGGAAGGCGCGTTCGGCGTGGGTCTGGCCGGCGATCGGGGCGCGCAGCACCTGCTCGAACACCAGATCGGCGCGATGGTCCGGGTGCAGCCGGGCGCCGAGGTCGGCCAGGCGGCAGGCGGCGGCCGTCAGCACCGCGTCGCGGCCGTCGAACAGCGGCTCCAGCTTGTCGAAGGCCGGCGTCAGCCAGGTTTGCAGCGCCACGCCCAGGTCGTCGGCCACGCCCTGGCGGGCCGTCAGCGAGGCGCAGCCCTCGATCAGCGGGTCCAGGCCCCGCACGCGCGGCGGCATGGCCTCGAACAGCAGCCCTTCGCGCACGCCGAAGGCCGAGATCTCGATGCGCTTGAGATCCAGGCGCTCGATCAGGCTTTCCAGCACGATGGCGGCGTAGGGCAGGGTCTCGATCCGCTTCTTGGACATGCCCTCGATGCGTTCGAGCGAACTTTTCGACTGGTGCGACACCAGGCGCGCGGCCTCCAGGGCCTCGACGCGGCCGATCTCGTACTGGTGCACCACCTGCAGCGGGTAACCGGAAAGCCGCATGTGCAGCAAAGCCAGGTTTCGCCAGGCGCCGCCGACGGCGTGGAAGGTGTCGGCCTTGAAGGCCTCGGCCACGGGGGCCAGGCGCTGGGCGGCCAGGCGGCGCACGCGGTCGGCGTCGAAGCCTTCGGTCAGGCCCAGGCTGAACGGCCCCAGCGGCAGGGTCACGCCCTGGCCGGCTCCGGTCGTCTCCAGCCGCACCAGCTCCAGGCTCGCTCCGCCCAGGTCCCCGACCACGCCCGTGGCGTCCGGCGTTCCGGCCAGCACGCCGAGCGCGGCGTAGCGGGCTTCTTCCTCGCCGGAGAGAATGCGGATCGAAAGGCCCGTCTCCTCCAGCACCCGCTTGACGAAGGCCGGACCATCGGAGGCCTCGCGCACGGCGGCGGTGGCGGCGACGAAGGTCTCGGCCGGCTGCACGGCCTTCAGCACCGCCTTGAAGCGCTTCAGCGCCGCCATCGTCTGGGTGACGCCATCAGGGGCCAGACGGTTCTTGGAGCCGAGTTCGCGGCCAAGGCCGGCGAGCACCTTCTCGTTGAACACGGTCCAGATGGCGCGGCCTTCCAGCCGGTACACCACCAGGCGCACCGAGTTCGAGCCGATATCGATCACGGCCGCGTCGCGCGGCGCCGAGAGGGGCATGGGGTTGGTTTAACGCATTCGGCGCTCAGGGGAAGCGGCGGCCTTGGACGAAACCGTCACGAAAGCCGTCGCTCCCCAGGTTTTGGGCGCCGGATCCTCAGCGCTTGCGCTTCGGACCCACGTGGTCGAAGGCCCGCGGCAGGTCCTGCACGTGATGCCCGCGGCCCGACAGGCTGGGATTGGTCATGAAGTATTCGTGGGCCGAGAACGCGCCCTTGCTCTCCCAGGCCGGATCGCGGGCGTAGTGGCCCTCGCTGTCGAGGCGCCAGCTCTGGGCCTCGTCGTTGAGGTTGGCGACCATGATCTGGCTCAGCACCTGCTGGTGCACGGTGGGGGTCTCGACCGGCACCAGGCTTTCCACCCGACGGTCGAGGTTGCGCGGCATCCAGTCGGCCGAGCTGATGAAGGCGCGGGTCTGGGCGCTGGGCATGTCGGCGCCGTTGGCGAAGGCCACCACGCGGCTGTGCTCCAGGAAGCGGCCGACGATCGACTTGACGCGGATGTTCTCCGACAGCCCGACAATGCCCGGCCGCAGGCAACAGATGCCGCGCACGACCAGATCGATCTGCACGCCGTCCTGGCTGGCGGCGTAGAGGGCGTCGATGATCTGCGGATCGACGACGGCGTTCATCTTGGCCCAGATGCCGGCCGGCTTGCCGGCCCGCGCGTTGGCCGCCTCGGCGGCGATCATCGCCAGCAGGTCGGGCTTCAGCGTCTGGGGCGAGAACGACAGCTTCTCCAGCGCGCCGGGCTGGGCGTAGCCGGTGATGAAGTTGAACAGCTTGCCGCCATCACGGCCCATGGCCGGATCGCAGGTGAAGAGGCTGAGGTCGGTGTAAACCCTGGCCGTCTGCGGGTGATAGTTGCCGGTGCCGAAGTGGCAGTAGGTGCGCAGGGATTCGCCCTCGCGCCGCACCACCACCGACAGCTTGGCGTGGGTCTTCCAGTCGACGAAGCCGAACACCACGTGCACGCCGGCCCGTTCCAGGTCGCGCGCCCACTTCAGGTTATTTTCCTCGTCGAACCGCGCCTTGATCTCGACCAGGGCGGTGACGTTCTTGCCGTTGTCGGCCGCCTCGATCAGGGCCGCCACGATCGGGCTGTCCTTGGAGGTGCGGTACAGCGTCTGCTTGATCGCCAGCACGTTCGGGTCGCGGGCGGCCTGGCGGATGAACTGCACCACCACGTCGAAGCTCTCGAACGGGTGGTGGACGAGGATGTCCTTCTCGCGGATCGCCGCGAAGCAATCGCCGCCGTGGTCGCGCACCCGTTCGGGGAAGCGGGCGTTATAGGGCTTGAACTTCAGGTCCGGGCGATCGGGCGGAATCAGCTCGCTCATCTGGGCCAGGCCCAGCTTGCCGTCGACCAGCACCACGTCCTCGGGCTGGGCGCGCAGGCCCTCGGTGATGAACTCGCGCAGGTCGGCGGGCATGGTGGTCTGGATCTTCACCCGCACCACGCGGCCCAGGCGCCGCTTCTTCAGGCGCGCCTCGAACTCGCGCACCAGATCTTCGGCCTCTTCCTCGATCTCCAGGTCGCTGTCGCGGATCAGGCGGAACAGGCCCCGGCCCTCGACCTCGTAGCCGGGGAACAGGTGGTCGAGGAACAGGATGATGAAGCTTTCCAGCGCCACGATCTTGCGTTCGCGCTTGCGGCCCTTCAGCGGGCCGGCCGAAAGCTCCCAGAAGCGCTGCACCTGGTTGGGGATCGGGGCCAGGGCGTAGAGGTGCTTGTCGTCTGAGATCCGGCGCAGCTTCAGCGCCAGGCAGAAGCCCAGGTTCGGGATGAACGGGAACGGGTGGGCCGGATCCACCGCCAGCGGCGTCAGCACCGGGAAGATGCGCGACTTGAAGATCTCCTCGGCCCGCTCGCGGTCGGCGCCGACGATGTCCTTGGCGTCCAGCAGCTTCAGGCCCTCGGCCCACAGCTCGGCGCGCACTTCGCGCCAGATCTTCTGCTGCTCGCTCATCAGCTCGAAGGCCGAGGCGTTGATGCGGGTCAGCTGCTCGCCGGGGGTCAGGCCGTCCTGGCTGACCACGCGCACGCCTTCACGCACCTGGCCCTTCAGGCCGGCCACGCGGACCATGTAGAATTCGTCGAGGTTGTTGGCGCTGATCGACAGGAAGCGCAGGCGCTCCAGCAGCGGGTGGCGCGGGTTGGCGCTTTCCTCGAGAACGCGCTGGTTGAAGGCCAGCCAGGAGAGCTCTCGGTTGAAGAACCGCTCGGGCGCGGCCAGCAGGTCTTCGTCGAGCACGAGGCGCGCGCGATCCTCGGGCGCGGTCTCCACCTTGTGAGGGGCGGGCGCGAGGGCGGCGGCGTCGGTCATCGTCTACTCCAGGGCAACGGTCCGTATCGTGACCGAGCCTGATGACAGCCGCAAGACAAACGCCGTTTCTTCAAGCGGATCGAGGTGTTCGGCTCAGTCCTCGAAGCTGTCCTCGTCGCCGAAGGCCAGGATCTGGGCGGCGAAGGCGCGGGTGATTCCGCGACCGCTTTCCGACGCCGCCTCGTCCAGCAGGGCCACCAGGGCCACGGCCTCCGGCGCGCTGCGCGGGATGCGGCGCAGCAGGAAGGCGTAGACGTCGTCGGCGGGGCGGATCAGGCGGTCGGCGAAAGCGCGGCGCAGCACGGCCTCCAGCACCACGTCGTCGGGCTCGTCGATGAGGGCCGCGGTCAGGGCGTTGAGGCGCGAGCGCAGGTCCGGCACCACCGTCTGCCATTCCAGCGGCGCGGTCTGGGCCGTCAGCAGCAGGCTGCCGCCATCGACCCCGGCCATGTTCAGCAGGTGGAACAGGTCTTCGTCCGACACCACCCCGCCCAGGGCGCGGCGGTCGGCGTCCTCGACCAGGATCGGCCGGCCGCGCAGGGCGGGCAGGTCCAGCGGCGCGAGGTTGGGATCGGCGGCGTCGATGATCACCGCGCCGGCCTGGGCGGCCCAGGCGCGCGCCAGATGCGTCTTGCCGCTGCCCGACGGGCCGATCAGGGCCAGGCGGCCGTTCGGCCACGCCGGCCAGGCGTCGACGGCGCGCACGGCGTCCTCGTTGGCCGGCGAGACGGCGAAGTCGTCCCGCTCGAAGCTGGGCGGACGTTCCAACGGCAATTTCAGCTGGCTCAAGGTCGGGGCGAAGTCACATGGTGAATGGGTTGGCAAGCTATAGGCGGCTGGGACTCCGACAGCGAGACGGCGAACCGGCGCGCTTGGGGATAGAGCGGGCGATAGGTGTGGACGCTGGTCCAGGGTGTGGACGCTAATGTGGACGCCCGTGTGGACGGCTGTGGTCAGATGGTTTCCAGCACGGTCGCACCATCCGGCGCCACGGCGTGCAGCACGTGGAAGCGGGCGCCGGGGCGTCGGCTGGCCAGCGCCTGGGCGATGCGGCGGGCGCGAGTCAGGGCCGGCTCGTTCGAGGCCAGCCGCCGCCACTCCAGTCCGACCGGCGACAGCACATAGACGCCGAACGAGGTCGGTGCGGGCAGCGACGCGCCCAGGCCGTGCTCGCCCTCCATCGTCACCGTCGCCAGCGAAGTGGCCGCCATCGGCAGGTTGAAGGTGTCGCCGCCGCCGGAGATCAGGCCCGCCGCCTCCAGGGCGACGGCTTCGGGCTTGCTGAAGTCGCAGGCCTCCTGGAACACTACGTCGTTCAGCGAATGGGCGGCGGCCGTGGCGAAGAGGCCGATGGTCCGAGACGGCAGCTCGGCCAGCAGCCGCATGGCGTGCACCGAGAAACTGCCGGGCGACAGCATCTCGCCGGCCAGCACCATGCCCCACAGGGTTAGCGCCCTATCACCGTGGGCGCGTTCGACATGATCGACGAAGGCGTTCATCCAGGCCGGATCGACCGTGGCCTGGTTCCGGCCGCGCGTGGCGTGCTCGGCGATGCGGGCCACCGTCTCGCGCGCGGTCTGGCGGCGGGCGAACTCGCGAAGCTGGGTCGAGACCGCCCGCGACAGCAGGGCGTCGGACCCCGTCGCCGCGCCCATCAGGCCGGTCGCGAAGGCGGGCGGGGCGTCGTGGCCTTCGGGGCCGGCGACCAGGCGTCCCAGAACGGCGGGACGGACGGGCGACGAGGTCGGCGTTTCAATCGACAGGTACAACGGATTCTTGGCCTCGCGCGGAATGCGTCATGATCCGGCGGCCGGCGTGTCAAATCGGCCCGCCGCCATGATTCTCAGCGACCTTCAGGCAAGGCTCGCGCCATTCCGGAGAGCCTCCTGGTCCAGACCGCCGCCACCGCCGACCTCGCCGCCTGGCGTGCCGAGATGACCAAGCCGCCCGGCGCCCTGGGCCTGGCCGCCCGCGCCGTTCAGCTGAAGGTCAACAGGATCATCCCGGAGAAGGTCCATGCGGCCATCACCACCGCCATGCAGGGCATGACCCGGGCCATTCTGACGGGTTCGGACTTCGCCACCGGCGCGCCGCTGGTCCAGGCCACGCTGGACGAGCGGCTGGTTCGCGTGCGGGCGGCCATCGACGGCTGGAAGAAGGCCGCCGCCGCCGAGGGCGGCATCGCCGGGGCAGGGGGCTTCGTCCTGGCCGCCGCCGACTTTCCGCTGCTGATGAGCTTCAAGATCAAGCTGCTGTTCGAGATCGCCGCCGCCTTCGGCCACGACGGCGCGCAGCTTTCCGAACGGCTCTACATCCTGCACATCTTCGAGCTGGCCTTTTCGGATTCCGGGCACCGCGCCCGGGTGTTCGAGGCCATGGACGGCTGGGACCAGCGCCAGCACCCGACCGACCTCTCCGGCTTCGACTGGCGCGCCTTCCAGCAGCAGTACCGAGACCATATCGACCTGGCGAAACTGGCCCAGCTGCTGCCGATCGTCGGCGCGCCGGTCGGGGCGATCGTCAACTGGCGCCTGGTCGAGAAGCTGGGGCACACCGCGGTGATGGCGTACCGGATGCGGCTCGAGGCGCAGCCGGCGCTAACCTGATCCCTCTCCCCTTGCGGGAGAGGGTGGTCCCCGCGAAGGCGGGGGTCGGGTGAGGGGTCTCTCAAATACCAAAGCCGCGTGCAGCGGTCAGGCCGGATGAGGCGTCCGACGTTTGAGAGACCCCTCATCCGTCGGCTGTCGCCGACACCTTCTCCCGCAAGGGGAGAAGGAATTAGGCCAGCGCCTGGTCGATCGCCTTCTGCAGGTTCTCAGGGCTCTCGGCCCCGACCACCGCCACCTTGCCGGCGAAGATCGCCACCGGCACGCCGGTGACGCCGCCCTGCACGGCCATGGCGTGCTGCTGGGCGACCACGTCCTTGTCGGCGCCTTCGGACAGCAGGCCCAGCACCGCCACCTCGTCCATGCCCGCGCCCTTGGCGATGTCGGCCAGCACCACGGGATCGCCGATATCGCGGCCCTGCTCGAAATAGGCGGCGAACAGGGCCTCGACCACCTCGTCCTGCACGGCCGCGCCGCGCGCCCAGCGGATCAGGCGGTGGGCGGCGCTGGTGTTGGGCGACAGGGCGATTTTGTCGAAGGCGAACGCGATGCCTTCTTCCGCTCCGGCGTCCTGCAGCGCCTTGTGCACGGCCTTCAGCCGCACCGGGTCCTTGAACTTGCCGGCCATGTAGGCGGCGCGGTCGACGCCTTCCTCGGGAAGGGTGGGATCCAGCTGATAGGGACGCCAGACGACGATCGGCTCGAGGTCCGGACGGGCGGCCAGGGCGCTCTTCACCCGCCGCCAGCCCAGATAGCACCACGGGCAGACGACGTCGGCGACGACGTCGACGGTGATCGGCACGCCCATCGGCTTAACTCCTAGACGGCTTTCTGGAGCGCCAGCGAGGCGGCGCGTTCCAGTGCATGGATGGCGGTTTCGCCCGGCTCGATCTGGGCCACGCCGATGTCGAACTCGCAGACGAACGGGCTGCGGTCCTCGCCGGCGTCGAAGGCGGTGCAGCCGATGACCGCGGCGATGCGCTCGGCGGCGGCCTTGGCGGCGGCCAGATTGGTGGCCGGCAGGGCCAGGGCGAAGACCTCGGGCGCCAGGCGGGCGGCGGTGTCCTCGACGCGGACCAGGCGGCCGACCATCGAGCCGATCTGCGGGATCGCCCGGTCCAGCCAGCCGTTCTGCCGCGCCCAGACCACCTCGGGCTTGTCGGCGACGCGCAGCACGCCGATCGACAGCGGCCGTCCACGCTCGCGCGCCGCGCCGGCCAACCGCGCCAGGTGGGCGGCGAACAGGTCACGGGTGAAGAGGCCGGTGGCCGCATCCATCAGGCCCGAACTGCGGGCCTTCTCCAGCGCGCCGCGAATGGCTTCGCCGCGACGGTAGTTGCGGGCCAGCTCGATAACGCGGCGGGCGGTGTCGCCCTCCGGCGTCTGGGGCGATGCCACGTCGGAGACGCCGCGATGGAACGCCTCGGACATCGTCACATAGCTCTCGGCGTTCATGTAGAGCAGCGCCGGGATGTGGAAGAGCCGCGTGTTGCGGCGCATGCCGGCGGCGATCGACATCGCCTCCTGCTGGTTCTCGCCGGCCCACAGCACCACCGCGTCGAAGGCCCGCTCGTGCAGGTAGTCGAAGGCGGTGTAGGCGGTGAAGGCGCCGACCACGTCCGCGCCGCCCCGGGTCAGGGCGTTGGAGAGGGCCAGGAACTGCGGGGCCGGCTCGCCGATGGCCAGTACGCGATAGGGCGTGGCCGTGGGCTCGGGCAGGTCCAGCCGGCGGCCGCGATCGCCGAAGGTGGTCAGGCGAAGCTCGAACTCTTCCTCGGCGATGGCCGTGCGGACCAGGGATTCCAGGCGCAGCACCGCCTGCGACGGATGCAGCGGGGGCGACAGGGTCAGGTCGAAGGCGGCCTGGCCGGCGTCCGTGCCCGGCTCGCCGATGGCGATCACCGGCAGGCGGCGCGGGGCCACGGCGGCCTTGAGGCGGCGAGCCAGCGTCTGGCTGTCGGGACCGGCGGCGTCGATGTCGACGATCACGGCCTCGATCTGCAGATCGCCCAGCGCCGCCAGGGCCGCATAGGGGCCGCGGGCGGTGATGGTGCGCCAGCCCAGCCGGTCCAGCCCCTCGGAAAGGGGACCGGCCCGCGTGTCGTCACGCGCCACGATCAGGATCCGGGCGTTCACCGCCAAATTCGTTCTCCGCTGGCGCAGGGCCTCGATTCGCGAGCCAACATAGCAGAGGCGGGGGTGCGGCAAAGGGATGCAAGGTCGCAGCCTTTACCTTGTCGACAGGTGGTTTGCGGCCGGGCTTGCCTGACCGAGCGTCAGCCGGGTCCTACTGGCGTCAACAGAACAGAAAACGGGAGGAACGCATGGGCCAGGGACCGCTGTCGGGGCTGAAGGTGCTGGAGTTCGCCGGGATCGGCCCGGGGCCGTTCTGCGGCATGCTGCTGTCGGACCTCGGCGCCGACGTCGTGCGCATCGACCGCAAGGGTTCGGGCCGCTCCTCGCCCGCCGATGTCACCGCCCGCGGCCGTCGCTCGGTGGCGCTGGACCTCAAGCAGCCCGCCGCCGTCGAAACCTGCCTGAAGCTGATGGAGACCGCCGACGCGGTGTTCGAGGGCTTCCGTCCGGGGGTGATGGAGCGCCTGGGTCTTGGTCCCGACGTCGCCCTGGCCCGTAATCCCAAGCTCGTCTACGGCCGCATGACCGGCTGGGGCCAGACCGGCCCCTACGCCAAGGCCGCTGGCCACGACATGAACTACATCGCCATCACCGGCGCTCTCGACGCCATCGGCACGGAGGACAAGCCGATCCCGCCGCTGAACCTGGTCGGCGACTTCGGGGGCGGGGCGCTCTATCTGGCCTTCGGCCTGCTGGCGGGCGTGATCCATGCGCGCGAGAGCGGCCAGGGCCAGGTCATCGACTGCGCCATGAGCGACGGCGCGGCCTCGCTGATGGCGATGTTCTACGGCTTCAAGGCCATGGGCATGTGGCGCGAGGGGCGGCGGAGCAACCTGCTCGACGGCGGGGCCCACTTCTACGACACCTACCAGTGCGCTGACGGCAAGTGGGTGTCGATCGGCTCGATCGAGCCGCAGTTCTACCTGCTGCTGCTGGAGAAGACCGGGATCACCGACCCGCACTTCCAGGCCCAGATGAGCCGCGAGGACTGGCCCGCCCTGCGCGAGAAGCTGGCCGCCGTGATCGCCACCAAGACCCGCGACGCGTGGTGCGAACTGATGGACGCCACCGATGTCTGCTTCGCCCCGGTTCTCTCCATGGACGAGGCCCCCGACCACGCCCACAACAAGGCCCGCGAGACCTTCGTCGAGGTCGCCGGCGTCATCCAGCCCGCGCCCGCGCCACGCTTTTCGGCCACCCCCGGCGTCATCCAGGGCCCGCCGCCGAAGATCGGAGCCGACAACGCCCAGGCTCTGTCGGACTGGGGCTTCGATGGCGCGGCCATCGCCGAACTGGAGGCCTCGGGCGCTCTGTAGGGCGGGCTTTTCTTCGCCCCCGCCAAACTGACAACCACGTTCAGGCGCGGTTCAGGCGGCGAATCCTAATTTCGACCTGTAACCGGCCGCTGCGCCAACCCGTCCCTCGATGTGGCGTCCGGTTCAGGCAAGTCCTGCGGAGACGCGTCGCTTTCCCTGAGGCGGCGCGTCTTTGACTGTTTGGCGACAAGCCTAGCCGCCAAGGGTTGCTTCACCGGGCGACGGCAGGCAGTTTCCGGCGGATGCAGCCCCCCAAGGCCCCCATCCGCTGGCGAGACCTCGATCTCGACCCGATCCACTGGATCCAGGAAATTCTCCGCGTCCTCGGCCTGGCCCTGTCCCGGCTGTGGGGGCGCGACGTCATGCTCTATGTCGGCGGCGTCTCGTTCTTCGCCCTGCTGGCCGTGTTTCCGGGCCTGGCCATACTGATCGGGCTCTACAGCCTGCTGCTGGATCCCAGCACAGCCGCCCGCCAGGCCGACGCCCTGGCCTTCATGATGCCGACCGGCGCGCGGCCGATCTTCCAGAGCGAAATGCAGCGCCTGGCCCATGCGCCGGTCTACACCGTCTCGCTGCAGAGCCTCGTGATCCTGGTCATCGGCGTCTACGCCGCCCATCGCGGCTTCAAGGCCCTGCTGGCCGGCCTGTCGTTCATCCACGACGAGGAGGACCAGCGCGGCTTCTTCGGCTTCAACCTGATGGCGCTGTTCGTGCTGATCGCCGCCTTCGGCCTGCTGTTCGCCATGTCGGGCATCTTCCTGACCTTCCGACTGCTCTCCAGCACCCTGGACCTGCGGCCGCTGCAGGGCGTGTCGTGGATCCAGAGCGAGTGGAGCTGGGCGACCTTCGGCCTCGTGGTAGGCATGACCCTGATCTACCGCTACGCCATGTCGCGCGTGCCGGTCGGCTGGCGCGCCTCGATCACGGGCGGCGTCGCCGCGGCCCTGTTCTGCGTCTTCATGTCGTGGGCCAGCGCCTTCTACGTCGAGAAGGTGGCGCATCTGGGCGCGACCTACGGCTCGATCTCGGCCGTGATCATCTTCCTGATCTGGCTGTCGTGGAGCGTGAACGCCGTGTTCTTCGGCGGGGCGCTGGCCACCGAGGTCGAGATCGCCCTGGACGAGCGGCCTCAGGCCCTGCTCGACGGCCCCAAGGCCATCGGCCTCAAGGCGCCTTCGTCACCCGAAAGCTGATCGCGCCGGAGGGCAGGTCTTCGACCCCCTCCAGCGTCGCCCCCAACTGGCGGGCGAAGTGCGGCACGTCGATGCGGGCCAGCGGGTCGTCGGCCAGCAGCCGCACCGTCGCCCCGGCCGGGGCATGCTCCAGCGCCCGGCGCAGCCGCAAGGTCGGCACGGGGCAGCGATGGCCCCGGGCGTCGACCTCGATGTCGCTCACGAAAACACCTGCTCGGCCTCTTCGGCGCTTAGGATCCGATACTTGCCGGGCTCCAGGTCGCTGGGCAGGGTGATCCCGCCGATCCGCTCGCGATGCAGGGCGACCACGTGGTTGCCCATGGCCGCGAACATCCGGCGCACCTGATGATAGCGACCCTCGGTAATGGTCAGGCGGGCGGTGGTCTCGTCGACCACGTCCAGCTGCGCCGGCAGCAGGGGCTTTTCCTCGCCCTCCAGCATCAGCGTACCGCTGGCGAAGGCTTCGGCCTCCTTGCCCGACAGCGGCCGGTCGAGGCTGGCCAGATAGGTCTTGGCCACATGCCGCTTGGGCGAGATCACCCGGTGCAGGAAGTCGCCGTCGTCGGTGATCAGCAGCAGGCCCGAGGTGTCCTTGTCCAGCCGCCCCACGCTCGACAGCGCCGGATCGCGCACCTGCCAGCGACGCGGCAGCAGGTCGTAGATCTTGGCCCCTTCCTCGCGATGCGAGCACACCACGCCCAGCGGCTTGTTCATCAGCAGCACCAGAGGGGCGGGCGGATCCACCGGAACGCCACGGATCATCAGGTGCTGGGGCAGGTCGGCGGTCACCGCGATGCGCTTGCCGGCGTCCTTCAGCGGCACGCCGTCGAAGGTCACCTTGCCCGCCGAGACCAGAGCCTGCACCTCGCGCCGCGCGCCATAGCCCAGATTGGCCAGCAGCCGATCCAGGCGCGCCATCAGCGGCTTGCTCATTTGACGGCCTCGAACACCTTGAAGCCGTTCTGGTCGATCACGGACCGCACCCGCGTGAAGTGCTCGCCCAGCACCGCCTCGTAGGGCAGGTGACGATTGGCCACCAGCCACAGCGCGCCGCCCTTCTTCAGCAGGGCCGCGGCGCCGCGAATGAAGGCCTGGCCCAGCGCCTTGTCCTCGCCGCCGCCTTCATGGAACGGGGGATTGGAGACCACGAAGTCGAGGCCCGAAAGCTCCGGAAGGCCCAGCCGCACGTCGGCATGCGAGAAGCTCACCCGATCGTCGCCGACATTGCGCCGCGCCGCGTCCAGCGCCCGGCGGTCGATGTCGATGAGGGCGAGCTTGGTCACCTTGGGCGAGGCCAGCACCTGGTGGGCCAGCACGCCGATGCCGCAGCCCAGGTCCGCGCCGGCGCCGGAGAAGGCGGGCAGGGCGCTCATCAACAGGGCGGTGCCGGTGTCGAGGCGATCCCAGCTGAACACGCCGGGCTGGGTCCACAGGCCCTCGCCGTCGATGCGGCGCGGCGCGCCCTCGGCCAGGGCCTCGGTGAGACCCGCCGGCGTCTCGGGGCGCAGGGTGATGCAGATGCGGTGGTGACGGCGAGCGTCCTCGCCGATCTTGCAGCCGAACGCCTCCAACTCCTTCTTCAGCCGCAGGCCGCCGCGATCCTTGGGCGCGGCCACGGTCAGCCGGCCGCCCGGCTTCAGTGCGCGCAGCATCTGGGCCAGCACATAGCGGCGCTCCACGGCGCCGGCCGGCGCCAGGGCGACGAAAGCGTCAAGCGAGGCGTCGGCCAGCCCCTCCAGCGGCTCGGCGCCCGGCACGGTCGGGGCCGTCTGGATCGCGCCGCGCGGCGTCTCGATCACCTCGCGCGGGGGAAAGCCATAGACGGCGGCGGAGGTCGTGTCGGTCATGGGGAAAGGATCTTGGTCGCGGGACTGGAAAGGTCGGGAAGGGGCGTTGGTTACCTTGGCGAGGCCCCGGATGCCAGAGTTTCAGACAAGGGAAGGACCTGAGCCGGCCCGGTTGCGCGCCGCGAGGCGTCCGATCAAGCTGGCGGGATGACCAAGCTGGCCCTGATCCTGATCGACCTGCAGCGCGCCATGCTGCCGCAGAATACCGGCCCCCGGGACAATCCCGGCGCCGAGGACAACATCGCCCGCCTGCTGGCCGCCTGGCGCGAACGTGGTCTTCCGGTCGTGCACGTGCGCCACTTCAGCCGCTCGCCCGACGGCGCCTTCCAACGCGGGGAGCCGTCATCGGAGTTTCAGCCGAGGTTCGAGCCCTTGCCGTCCGAGCACCGTCTGGAGAAGATCGTCCCAGACGCCTTCGCCAGCGGTGAACTCGTGGGCTGGCTGAAGGCGCGCGATCTGTCGCGGTTGGTGATCGTCGGGGTCAGCACCAGCAACTCCGTCGAGGCCACGGTCCGCGCCGCCGCCTGCCAGGGCTTCGATGTCACCGTGCCGGGCGACGCCTGCTTCACCTTCGACAAGGCCGACCTGCACGGCCGGATGCGCCCCGCCGGGGAGTGGAGCCTGTTCAGCCTCTCGAACCTGCACGGCGAATACGCGGTGGTCACGACGACAGCCGAGGTGTTGGCCTCGGCGTCGTGAGAGCGACGCATCTGAAGAAGGGGTGGCGGACAGGGTGGGATTCGAACCCACGGTAGGCTTCCACCTACGGCGGTTTTCAAGACCGCTGCCTTAAACCACTCGGCCACCTGTCCGGAGCGGGCGGCTATATCAGCGCTTGTGCTTCGGCTCCAGAACGATCTGTCGCAGGCATCCTTAACCAAGCCTAAAAACATCTGAACGAAGCTGAAACCACGATGGGGGACGACCATCCGGAGTTTTGGCGACGCATGCGGCGCACCTACAGTTCTGAAATCCGCGCGCTGAAGGTCCTCGGGCTGACGGCGCTGGGCGCCGCGGGCCTGGCCGCCTGCGCGACGCCGTCGCCGCGCCTGCCGATCAACAAGCCGGTCGCCAGCAGCTCGCCCGACCGCGAATATCACGGTCCGCCGCCGCCCGGTTACGGCCAGGGCCTGCGCGGCACCGAGAAGCCCTATCAGATCAAGGGCATCTGGTACTATCCGAAGGCGGACCCTGACTACGACGTGGTCGGAACCGGCTCGTGGTACGGCGAGCAGTTCCACAATCGCCGCACCGCCAACGGCGAGCTGTTCGACATGGACCTGCCGTCGGCGGCCCACAAGACGCTGCCCCTGCCGTCGATCGTGGAGGTGACCAACCTCGACAACGGCAAGAAGATGCGCGTGCGGGTCAACGATCGCGGACCGTTCGTCGGCGATCGCCTGATCGACCTCTCCAAGGCCGCGGCCGACGAACTGGGCTACAAGGGCAGGGGTCTGGCCCGTGTGCGGGTGCGCTATATCGGCCCGGCGCCCAAGAGCGCCGTCGACCAGCCCCGCCGCTTCGCCGCCATTCCGGCCACCCCGCCGCCGCCCCAGCCGGCCTATCGGGAAATCCCGCGCGAGACGGCCGCGAATCTCTATGACCCGCCGGCCGAGGCCCCGTCGTCGCGCGTCACCAAGGTCGATGCACCGTCCAGCGGCGCCTATCGTGTCCAGGCCGGCAGCTTCGCCAACCGCGAAAACGCCCAGCGCGCCGCCGATCGCCTGGCCTCGGCCGGCCGCGTCACCGTCGAGCCGATGGATCGCGGCGGCGGCACGCTCTACCGCGTCGTCGTCAACTGCGGCGCCGACGAGGGCGAAGCCTGGGGCATCCGCGACCGCGTCGCCTCGCTTGGCTTCGGCGACGCCACGGTGCTGCGGCCCTAGCTCGCCTAACCTTCTCTTCCGTAAAATCCCCGCGAAAGCGGGGACCCAGGCGTTCTATCGTCGAGCGCCCCGCGTTTCAGAAAAAAGCCTAGCCCCCCCGCTTTCGCGGGGGTTTTACGGTTCGGTGTGGAGCCCACCCAACCAGGTCTGGACAAGCCTCGCGTTCCAGCCGATTTGAGGCCGGTGACCCGCGGAACTTTCATCAGCTTCGAAGGCGGCGAAGGCGCCGGCAAATCCACTCAGGTGCGCCTCTTGGCGCAGCGGCTGGAGGCGCTCGGCCACGAGGTCGTCGTCACCCGCGAGCCGGGCGGCAGTCCCGGCGGCGAGGCGATCCGCGAACTGCTGGTGCACGGCGCGGCCGACCGCTGGTCGCCGGTCACCGAAACCCTTCTGATGTACGCCGCCCGTCGCGACCACGTAGAGCGGGTGATCCGTCCCGCCCTGGATCGCGGCGCGGTGGTCGTCTGCGACCGCTTCGCCGATTCGACCCGCGCCTATCAGGGCGCCGGCGGCGATGCGCCGGCCTCGCTGATCGCCAGCCTGGAAGAGCATGTGCTGGGCGCCACGATCCCGACCCTGACCCTGGTCTTCGACCTGCCCGCGACCGTCGGCCTCGAACGCGCCTCCGCGCGGGGTGGGGCTGCGCGCTTCGAATCCAAGGGCCTGGATTTCCACGAGCGGCTGCGCGCCGGCTTCCTGGAGATCGCGCGCCGCGAACGGGATCGCTGCGCGGTGGTCGACGCCACCGCCACCATCGAAGAGGTCTCTCAGGCCGTATGGGAGGCCGTGTCCGAGCGGCTGGACCTGGCATGAGCGACGCGCCTCCGCATCCGCGCGACGTCTTCTCGCTCGACGGCCAGGACAAGGCCGAGGCCGCGTTCATCGACGCCCTGGGCCGTGGCCGGCTGCACCACGCCTGGCTGCTGACCGGTCCGGAGGGCGTCGGCAAGGCGACCCTGGCCTATCGCATGGCCCGCCGGCTGCTGGGCGCGCGGCCCGATCCGGCCTTCGGTCTGCTGGGCTCGGCGCCGTCGGACTTCATCAGCCGCCAGGTGGCGGCCCGCTCGCATCCCGACCTGATGGTGCTGGAGCGCGCCACCGACGACGGCAAGGCCCGCAAGTCGATTCCCGTCGACGAGGCCCGCCTGCTGCCGGGCTTCTTCGCCAATTCGCCGGCGTCCTCGCCTTACCGGGTGGCGATCATCGACGCCGCCGACGATCTCAACGTCAACGCCGCCAACGCCGTGCTGAAGACGCTGGAGGAGCCGCCGGCGCGCGGGATCATCCTGCTGATCAGCCATTCGCCGGGCAAGCTGTTGCCGACCATCCGCTCGCGCTGCCGCCGCCTGGCCGTGCCCGCGCCCGGCGTCGAGCGCGCCGCCGACATGGTCGAGCATCGCCTTGGCCTGGATCGACGCCAGGCCGAACGCCTGGGCCGCATGGCTCACGGCGCGCCGGGCAAGGCCCTGCAGCTGGCCGCCGCCAAGGCCCTGGAGGCCGACGACACCGCCGGCGAGATCCTGCGCAAGCTCCCGGAGATCGACGAGGCCGCGCTGCTGGCCCTGGCCGACACCTTCAAGGGCGCCGAAGGCCAGGCCCGCTTCGAGCTGTTGTTTGAGCGCCTGGCCGACCAGATCCACGCCATGGCCGTGGGCATGGCCGGCGATCGCACCCCGGCGGGCCTCGACCGCTGGGCCGGCGCCTGGGAGCGGCTGATCCGCTGGCCGATCGAGGCCGAGGCCGTGAACCTCGACCGCGCCGACGTGTTCTGGACGGCGATTGCGGACTTGCGCGCCGCCGCCAAGGCCGCCATCTGACCGCATGCTCATCGACAGCCACGTAAACCTGCACGCGCCCCAGTTCGCCGAGGACCGCGACGCCGTCATCTCCCGCGCCCGCGAGGCCGGCGTCGAGATGATGCTGACCATCTGCGACAAGATCCCCAACTTCCCGGCCGTCCACGCCATCGCCATGACCGAGGCCGACATCTGGTGCACGGTCGGCGCCCACCCGCACGAGGCCAAGGACCACGTCGACCTGACGACCGCCCACCTGGTCGAGCTGGCCGGCAAGCCCCGCGTCGTCGGCATCGGCGAGACGGGCCTGGACTTCCACTATGATCTGTCGCCCCGCGAGGTGCAGGCCGGCGTGTTCAGGGAACATGTCGCCGCCGCCCGCCAGACGGGCCTGCCGCTGGTGGTCCACACCCGCGAGGCCGACGACGTCATGGGCCAGATCCTGGAGGAGGAGCACGCCAAGGGCGCCTTCAAGATCCTGATGCACTGCTACACCAGCGGCGCGGACCTGGCCCGCCGGGCCGCCGCCCTGGGCGCCTGGTTCTCGGTCTCGGGCATCGCCACCTTCAAGCAGGCCGAGGACGTGCGTTCCGTGATCCGCGACATGCCGGCCGACCGCATCATCGTCGAGACCGACTGCCCTTACCTGGCGCCCGTGCCGATGCGCGGCCGCCGCTGCGAGCCGGCCCACCTGCCGCACATCGTCGACAAGCTGGCTGAGATCCGCGGCTGGACCCGTGCCGACGCCGAAAAGCGTTCGGAGGACGCCTTCTTCGCCCTGTTCGACGCGATTCCGCGCCCATGACCGGCGGCCGGCTCGAGTTCACCATCCTCGGCAGCGGCTCCTCGGGCGGAGTGCCACGCGCCGACGGCAATTGGGGCGACTGCGATCCGGCCGAGCCGAAGAATCACCGCTCGCGCTGCTCGATGCTGGTGCGACGGCTGTCGGGCGGCGATCCGCGCGGCGACACCACGGTGCTGGTCGACACCTCGCCGGACCTGCGCCTGCAGACCGCACGGGCGGGCGCCGGCCGTATCGACGCGGTGCTGTTCACCCACGATCACGCCGACCAGGCCCACGGCATCGATGACGTGCGGCCGTTCTATCAAAACCACCGCTTCCGCATTCCGACCTTCATGGACCCGGCCACCTATGACGGCCTGCTCCTCCGGTTCAAATACATCTTCGAGACCAAGGGCGGCTATCCGGCCATCTGCGAGGCGCGTCGTCTGCCGCCGCACGGCGAGGCTTGGAGTATCGATGGTCCCAGTGGCGCGATCCCGGTGGTCAATTTCGACGTCGACCACGGCGAAATCCGCGCCGCCGGTTTCCGCTTCCGCGACGTGGCCTACATTCCCGACGTTCTCGAGATCCCCGAGGCCAGCTGGCCGGCGGTGGAGAACCTCGACGTGCTGATCGTCGACGCCCTGCGCTGGACGCCGCATCCCACTCACGCCACCGTCGAGCGGGCGCTGAGCTGGATCGAGCGGGCCAAGCCGAAGCGGGCGATCCTGACCAACCTGCACATCGACCTCGACTACAACGCCCTGGCCGGCCAGCTGCCGCCGGGCGTCGAGCCGGCCTATGACGGCATGCGCTTCGAGGTCTCGCTCTAGAGCGGACCGTCGAAGAGGTCGGGACGCTTCAGTCGCAGGGCCTGCAACAGGATCCGGGTCTTGGCGTCTGCGGGCGCGGAACCATTGGTCTCGGCCCACAGCGCGTCGAGCGGGCGCTCGATCACCTCGATGTCCTCGTGCTCCTCGGCCAGGCCGCCGCCGACGTGGGTGCGGTCGGCCGCGCCGTATTCGGCCAGGAACAGCGTCATGTGCTCGCTGGACACGCCCGGCATGCTCCAGATCTCACCGGCCGGAATGATCTCGCGCAGGGTCAGGCCGGTCTCTTCCATCGCCTCGCGGCGGGCGGCGTCGGCCGGCGTCTCGCCGGCGTCGATCAGCCCGGCCGGCGCCTCGACGACGGGCTGGGCTTCCTTCATCAGCAGCGGCGCCCGGGTCAGGCGCACGACCACGGCGACCTTGCGTTCAGGATCGTAAGGCAGGACCGCGACGGCCGAGCCATGGTCCTCGACGACGCGCTTGAAGCGCTCGCCGCCCTCGGTCTCCAGGGTCAGCATATGCAGGCGCAGCCAGCCGGAATAGGCCAGGTCGCGGGCGACGATACGGGGAGCGGTCATGGTTTCTGGATAGGCGAGCTGCGCCGTTCCGCCAAGCCGTCTCCAGCGTGCGGGGTTAGTGCACCGTCGCCATGCGCAGGGGCGGGGCTTCTTCCACCGGTTCGCCCATCCGCACGGGCAGGGGGCAGCCGTCCAGGGCCAGGGCGTGATTGAGGGCGCGGGCGAACGTGCTGGCCACCTCGGGCCGCGTCACCAGCGGGGCCAGCAGCCTTGCGGCCAGGCCCGGCGCCGCTGCGGCGAGGCCGCAGGCGGTCACCAGCCGCTGCTCGTCCATGGCGTAGCCGGCGCAGTGCGGGCACTGGATCTGCAACGGCCGGACGAGATCGCTCTCGACCAGCAGCATGGTCTGCATGAACAGCGCCGCCGTGCGCGGCGAGGCGTTGCGGGCGAAGGTCGCGCGGATCGCGGCGTCGGCTGGTTGGCCTTGCAGGCGCAGCGCCGCCCAGGTGCGCACGCCCCACAGCAGCAGGCGCTCGCCCCGCGCCAGGCCCTCGGGGCCGGTGTCCTCGAAGTCCATCTCCAGTCCGCAGGCGCAGCTCATTGAGACCTCCAAGTCGGCGGGGAGTCGGCGGACGCAGTTCGGCGCAAAAGGCGTCCGGCGGAGGAGAGCCCCGCCGGACGCAGGCGATGTCATGGGTGAGGGGAGGGAAAACCCGACATCGATTTGCGATTGGTTCGCAACAAGATCTAGGACTCATGTTGTTGCGAGTCAATCGCATAAAATCATATGCAGCCTTAGCGATAGTTCGTGCTTCTATCATCGCTCACCGGTCGCGGAGGGGCGAGGCGGCATGGACTTCGATGTGAGGCGGCGCGGGGGCGTCGCTCTGCTGGCGGCTGTGGCGACGGTTGCGTCGTGGAGCCAGGCCAAGGCGGCGGCCTGGACCCAGCCCAAGGGCGGCAAGGAGGTGATCGTCAGCCTGCGCGCCCAGGACAGCACCTACGGCTTCGACGCCGGCGGCGGCGCGGTCGACATCGTCGACTACCGCAAGACCGAGCTGCAGGCCTTCGCCGAATACGGCCTGACCGACCGGCTGACCCTCGGCCTCCAGGGTTCGGTCCGCCGCCTGCGCACCGCCAACGGCCGCGCCGACGAGCCGGGGCATATCGAGGTCGGGGTCCGCTACCGCCTGCTGGCGCGCGACGGCTGGGTGATGTCGAACCAGACCTCGGTGCGCCTGCCGGGCGGCGACGCCGATCCGGGCGCGGCGCAGAAGGGCTCGCCCGACACCGAATATGACAGCCGCCTGCTGGTCGGTTGGAGCGGAACACTGGGCGGCCGCGAGGTCTTCGCCGATGTCCAGGGCGGGCTGCGCCGCCGCGACGGCGATCCGCCCGACGAGCGGCGCTTCGAGGCCACGCTCGGCGTGCGGCCGAAGAAGTCACTCATGCTGATGGGGCAGGCCTATGCGGTGTCGTCGCTCGGAGCGGGGCAGGGCGGCTATGATGCCTATCGCTACCTGAACCTGGAGCTTTCGGCGGTCTACGCCCTGCCGGCCGGCTGGTCGGCCCAGGCCGGGCTCACCGGCACGGCCTCCGGTCGCAACGCCCTGCGCGAGCGTGGGGCGGTCATCGCCCTCTGGCGACGTTTCTAGTTGGCCGGAACCCGGCGGGCCAGTTCCTCCAGCCGGCGGGCCGGGGCGTCGGAAATGGCGGCCCAAAGCAGGCGGGCCAGCTCCAGGCGATAGACGGCGGCGTAGCCGGCCGTGAACGGCGAGGTCGTGCTGCCGGGCGGTTCGGCGGCCTTGGCCTTGGCCAGGTCGCGGCGGGTCAGCACCAGGGCGCGCGGAATGGGAATGTCGCCCGACCCGGCGGCCACCCAGCGATCGGCCTCGGCGGCGGCCATGGCGGCGGCCTGGACCATCGCCCGCGCCCCGCGCAGGTCGCCCAGCAGGCCGGTCATGACGGGCGCGGCCACGGCGGGATCGCGCGCCACCTGGAAGTCGAGGCTGGCCACGCCGCGCTGGAGCGTGACCGACCACTGGTCGTCGGGTTCGTTCATGGTGAACGCTTTAGCCGCCGAGTCGGCCGGCGGGAAGATGCCGACGTATCGCTGTTACACATGGTCGCGAGACTGGGTGGCTCAAGGAGCAACGCGAAGGCGCCGCCGGGCAGGGCGCCCATGCTTCACCCCTGCGACCTTTTGGCGGGTCGGTGTGAAATTAAGATCTGGTTAACCATGATTGGCGAGGTTGTGAGCGTCTTCTTTTTGAAGGCGCCCCACCATCACTCAACTTTTCACAGCCCGGTTTTCGAACCGGGCTGTTTTTTATCTCGAAGGCGCTTGCGCCGAGTCACCGAGGCGGCTATCAACCGCCCTCTCTTGAGAGCGACCTGTTCCGCGGTAGCTCAGTGGTAGAGCAGCCGGCTGTTAACCGGCTGGTCGTAGGTTCGAATCCTACCCGCGGAGCCACTCTTCCTTCGATCATTCGAAGACCTCGTCGCCCAGGAAATTCCTCCACAAGCTTTACCGGCTCATCTCGCCGCAGCGTGATTGTGCGGCTTGCGCCGAGTCACCGAGGCGGCTATCAACCGCCCTCTCTTGAGAGCGACCTGTTCCGCGGTAGCTCAGTGGTAGA
>NZ_JBWKNI010000032.1:30686-41225 GCF_059415485.1 Caulobacter sp. GW821-FHT10C03
GAGCAGCCGGCTGTTAACCGGCTGGTCGTAGGTTCGAATCCTACCCGCGGAGCCACTCTTCCTTCGATCCTTCGAAGGGTTCGCCGTCAGGAAGATTTCCCCCTCCGCCTTCGCCTGATCGTCCGGACGCGGCGCGTCCGTGGGCTCCATGGCCAAGGCTTTGGGGTTGCGGCCGGCGCAAGGTTCGGCGACATGCAGAAACGCCCGGGCGCCAGGATCTCGGGCGGCGAAAGAGGGCCGGTGTCCAGTTCCCAGTCGATGTCCCAATCGATGTCCCAATCGATGTCCGGGTCGATTCTCGTGGCCGGCGGCGCCGGCTATATCGGGTCTCACGCCTGCAAGGCCCTGGCGGCCGCTGGCTACAGCCCCGTCACGCTCGACAACCTGGTCATGGGCCACGCCGACGCCGTGAAGTGGGGGCCGCTGCACGGGGGCGACATCCGCGACGAGGCTTTGGTGACCGAGCTGGTCGCCCGCTACGACATCAAGGGCGCGATCCACTTCGCCGCCCACAGCCTGATCGGCGAGAGCAACCGCGATCCGGCCAAGTACTACGACAACAACCTCACCGCCGGGGTGATCTTCGCCAAGGCCCTGGCTGACGCCGGCGTCGCGCCCCTGGTCGTCTCGTCGACGGCCTCGGTCTACGGCGCGCCCGAGGTCTCGCCCATCCCCGAGAGCCACCCGACCCGGCCGATCAATCCCTACGGCTCGACCAAGCTGGCCCTGGAAGACGCCCTGCGCTGGATGGAGCCGGCTTATGGCCTCAACGTCACCGTCCTGCGCTATTTCAACGCCGCCGGGGCCGATCCCGACGGCGAGATCGGCGAGCGCCACGAGCCGGAGACCCATCTGGTCCCGCTGCTGTGCCGCGCCATGCTGGGCCGCGCGGGGCCGCTCACCGTGTTCGGCGACGACTATCCCACGCCCGACGGCACGGCGGTCCGCGACTACGTCCACGTCACCGACCTGGCCGACGCCCACGTTTTGGCCTTGCGCCGCCTGATCGAGGGCGGGCGCGGCGACACCTACAATGTCGGGGCCGGGCAGGGGGCTTCGGTGCTGCAGCTGATCAAGGCCGCCGAGGCCGTGGCCGGCAAGCCGGCCCCCTACGGCTACGGCCCTCGTCGCGAGGGCGACCCGCCGGCCCTGGTGGCCGACATCTCCCGCATCGCCGCCGACCTCGGCTGGCGCCCGACGCGCTCGCTGGAAACGATGATCGCCGACGCCATGCGGTTCGAGGCGGCGCAGGGCTGAGCCCCGCCCCGTGATCCGGCGAGCCTACGCCTCGACCAGCTTCTGCAGCTCGCGATAATAGGTCTCGGTGTACTGGTGCTGCTGGTCCAGGCTGGCCAGCATCTCGGGGCGGGCGAAGACCTCGGCCGGAATGGTCACGCCCTTGCGGCCGTGGCGCACGCACAGGCCGTCGGCGATCAGGCCGCTGACGTGGCGGCGCACCGTCTCGGCCGGCATGACCAGCGAGTCGGCGATCTGCACCACCGTCACGGGGCGGCGCAGGGCGTCCTGGACCACCTTTTCCTTGGCGTCGAAGCCCATGTTGGGGCGGATATGGGCGGTGTTGGCCACCCAGATGGTGGTGAAGACTATGGCCCGGACCGGGTCGTTGCCGTGCAGGCCCTTGGCGACATCCAGCGAGCGCAGGAAATAACCCGCCGATAGGCGGACAACCGCGCGCCGAACATCCGTGCCCATACCGTCCCCTGAAGCCCTTGGCCCGATTAACCGTGGTGCTGAGTCGCCGCGCCAGCAAAATTCACCATGTCCCCATTTTGGGGACAGTATGCTTTTGGGGGAGGCGTTAACGACGATTTTGCGCCATACGGGCCGCCGAATTCAGGGGAAGGCGTACGCGGGGGCGCGGCTGGGCATGAGTGAGATCGAAGCCAGATTGCGTGAGGCCGCCACCGCCGTGGGTGTGGAAAGCCGTATCGAGGTGCTGCTCAAAAGCGTCGAGGAAGCCATCGAAAGCTATCCCGACGACGCCGACCCGCGTTACCTGACCCGCCTGATCGACCAGCGCACCGCCTTGCTGGAACCGGATCTGGCGCTGATCGCCCGCATCGCCGTGCAACTCTGCGAGAACGACGCCGCCCGCGCCGCCGTGCTCGGCCCGCCCCTGGCCACGGCCGCCACGGTCTGTCCGCTGATGCGTCCGGCCGTCAACCAGCTGCGCCGCCTGCTCGGCGAAGGGGTCTGACGCGACGCCGAACGCCCTGCATACGTAATGCAAGCGGCTGATTGCCTTCCGACGAGACGCGGACCTATAAGCCTGTCGAACCGCTTTCCGAGGAAGTCCATGAGCTCCGATTTCGCGGCCGCCCGCCTGAACATGGTGGAAAGCCAGATCCGCACCGCCGACGTGACCGACCTGCCGCTGCAGGACGCCCTGCGTGTGGTTCCGCGCGAAAACCTCGTGCCCGCCGGCAAGGCCTACCTGGCCTATGCCGACGCCGAAGTCGAATACGCGCCGGGCCGCACGCTGATGCGCCCGCGCGACATCGGCAAGCTGCTGCAGATCATCAAGCCGCGCGCCGGCGAGAAGGCCCTGGTCATCGCCGCGCCGTATGCCGCCGTGGTGCTCGAGACCATGGGCCTGGCCGTCACCCGTCTCGACGGCGACGACCTGACCGCCGTTCCTGCCGGCGAATACGATGTCATCGTCACCGAAGGCGCCGTGCCGAAGGCTCCGGCTTCGTGGACCGGGGCGCTCGCCCTGCACGGCCGTCTGGGCGTCGTCGAGCGCCAGGGGCCGGTCGGCCGCGCCACGCTCTATGTCCGCGCCGAAGAAGGCGTGGCCGGTCGCGCGGTGTTCGATTCGACGCCGTCGCTCCTGGCCGGTTTCCCGGTCGAGGCCGGCTTCGCGTTCTGATCCGGGCCCATTTCACGCGGGCGCACAACGCCTGCGTGAAAAAAGCTTAACTAGCGACGGTTGACGGCCGGCCTTACAGCGCTGGTATTGAAGCGAGAGCTTCGGGTGTGTTGGGGAAGAACGGGATGTCGAAGAGCCGTCGGGCCGGGTTGCTGGCCGCCGCCTGCTGCATGGGTTTCATGGCTTCGGCCGCGAACGCCGAGACGCTGACCGACGCCGTCACCCTGGCGTACCAGACCAATCCGACCCTGCAGCAGCAGCGCGCGGTGCAGCGGGCCACGGACGAAACCGTCGTCCAGGCCAAGACCGGCTTCCGTCCGACCGTCAGCGCCACCGCCGACATCTCGGCTTCGCGCACCGACTACGCCAACACCACCTCGGCGGGTCTGGATCGCCTGAAGACCAGCGGCAGCGGCGCCACCGTCTCGCTGTCGCAGCCGCTCTATACGGGCGGCAAGGCCAGCGCCAACCTGACGGCCGCCGAGGCGACCGTCCTGGCCGGCCGTGAAGACCTGCGCAGCGTCGAGCAGTCGGTGCTGGCCACCGTCATCACCGCCTATGTCGACGTCCGCCGCACCGAGGAAAGCCTCCGGATCGCCCAGGAGAACGTCAACGTCCTGACCCGTCAGCTCGACGAGTCGAACGCCCGCTTCGAGGTCGGTGAGATCACCCGTACCGACGTGGCCCAGTCGCAGGCGCGCCTGGCCGCCGCCAAGGCCAGCCTGTCGTCGGCCCAGGCCAACCTGGCCGTCGCCCGCGCCAGCTACGCCCAGGTCGTCGGCCAGAACCCGACCGACCTGGCGCCCGAGCCCTCGCTGGCGGCCCTGCTGCCGGCCAGCGTCGAGCAGGCCTTCGACGCCGCCGAGGCCAACAACCCCGCCGTCGTCGCCGCCCGCTACAGCGAGCAGGCCGCCACGGCCGACGTCGCCGCGGCCCGCGCCGCCTACCTGCCCACCGTCTCGGCCGGCGCCAGCCTCGGCTATGACGCCAGCGAGGTGAACGGCGCCGGCAAGCAGTTCGGCGACTACGACCGCGCCGTCGCCGGCTCGATCACCGCCCGCGTGCCGATCTTCACCGGCGGCCTCAACGCCTCGGCCGTCCGCGCGGCTCGCGAGCGCGAGAACGCCGCCCGCATCGCCGTCGAGGGCGCCAAGCGCACCGTCGTGCAGCAGGTCTCGTCGGCCTGGAGCACCCTGCTGGCCGCCCGCGCCAACCTCGTCTCCAACGAAGAGCAGGTGAGGGCGACCAAGATCGCCTTCGAGGGCGTCCGCCAGGAGCAGCAGGTCGGCCTGCGCACCACGCTCGACGTGCTCAACGCCCAGCAGGAGCTGCGCGCCGCCGAACTGGCCCTCGTGACCGCCCGCCGCGACGAGTACGTCGCCAGCACCGGCGTGCTGCAGGCCATGGGCGCGCTCGACATCGCCAAGCTGGCCCCCGACGTGACGCGCTACGATCCCAAGACCTCGTACGACAAGGTCAACCACGCCTTCGGGTGGGTGCCCTGGGAGCCGGCCGTGCAGGCGCTCGACAAGATCGCCTCGCCGGCCGTGGCGACGCCCGCTCCGGGTAAGTAAGTCCGTCCAATCCTGGACGAATCATCGCCTCGCCCATCCTTGGCCTTGCTTAAGCCGTGCAAGTCTGCACCATCGGTGGTGCGCGTCTTGCAGGACGCCAAGGATTCGTAGCCCTTTAATACGGCCCAGCCCATCATGTCCGACCAGAGCTCTCAAGAACCGACGATGGAGGAGATCCTCGCCTCGATCCGGCGGATCATCTCCGAAGACGACGCTCCGGCGGCCGAAGCGCCGCCGCCCGCGCCCGAGCCGGTTCCCGAGCCCGAGCCGCTGATCGAGGACGACGTCCTCGACCTGACCGACCCGATCGAGCCGCCGGCTCCGGTCGAGACGCTCGGCGACCTCGACGTCTACACCCCGGAACCCGAGCCGGAGCCGGCCTATGAGCCGCCGCCCCCGCCGCCGGAACCGGCCTACACCCCGCCGTCGCCGGCCTTCAACCGCGACGAAGTGGCCGAGACCCTGGTCGGCGACCACGCCGCCGGCCTCGCCGCCAGCGCCTTCGGCAGCCTGAGCTCGGCCCTGCTGATGCCGGCCAACGGCCGCACGCTGGAAGACGTCGTCCGCGAGCTGCTGCGCCCGCTGCTCAAGGAGTGGCTAGACACCAACCTGCCGCGCATCGTCGAGAACAAGGTCGAGGAAGAGGTCCACCGGATCTCGCGCGGCCGCGGCGTATGATGCTTGCGTCGCACCGTCCCTAGGACGGCCGCCGACGCACGGAAATTAAAGAAGGCGGTCGCTCCGGCGGCCGCCTTTTCCCGTTCAAAATCCCCGATAATCCCGTCGCCCGGTTTCGCGGGGCGGCGCTAAGTGGCATATCCCCTCCGCCATGCTTGAAAAGACCTTCGATCCCAAGTCCGTCGAACCCCGCCTGTACGCCGCCTGGGAGGCCTCCGGAGCCTTCAAGCCGAGCGAGGATCCGAACGCCGAGCCGTTCGTCATCGTGATCCCGCCGCCGAACGTCACGGGCTCCCTGCACATCGGCCACGCGCTGAACAACACGTTGCAGGACGTGCTGACCCGCTTCCACCGCATGCGCGGCAAGGCCGCCCTGTGGCTGCCGGGCACCGACCACGCGGGCATCGCCACCCAGATGGTGGTCGAGCGCCAGCTGGCCGCCGCCGGCAACATCGGCCGCCGCGACATGGGCCGCGACGCTTTCGTCGAGCGCGTCTGGGAATGGAAGGCCGAGAGCGGCGGGGCGATCACCAACCAGCTGCGCCGTCTGGGCGCCAGCTGCGACTGGTCGCGCGAGCGCTTCACCCTGGACGAGGGCCTGTCGGCCGCCGTCCGCAAGGTCTTCGTCCAGCTCTACAAGCAGGGCCTGCTCTATCGCGACAAGCGCCTGGTCAACTGGGACCCGCAATTCCAGACCGCCATCTCCGACCTCGAGGTCGAGCAGAAGGAGGTCGACGGCGCCTACTGGCACTTCGCCTATCCGCTGGCCGATGGCGTGACCTACGAGCACCCGGTCGCCTTCGACGACGAGGGCAAGCCGACCCAATTTGAGACACGCGACTACATCGTCGTGGCCACCACCCGTCCCGAAACTATGCTGGGCGACACGGGCGTCGCCGTCCATCCGTCGGACGAGCGCTACAAGGACCTCGTCGGCAAGGACGTCGTCCTGCCGATCGTCGGCCGCCGCATCCCGATCGTCGCCGACGACTACGCCGACCCGACCAAGGGCTCGGGCGCGGTGAAGATCACCCCGGCGCACGACTTCAACGACTTCGGCGTCGGCAAGCGCGCCGGCCTGCCGGCCATCAACATCCTGACCCCCGAAGCCAAGCTCAACGACGCCGTCCCGGCCGAGTATCAGGGCATGGACCGCTTCGCCGCGCGCAAGGCCATCGTCGCCCGCGCCGAGGAAGAAGGCTGGCTGAAGGAGATCGAGAAGACCAAGCACATGGTCCCGCACGGCGACCGGTCTGGCGTGGTCATCGAGCCCTACCTGACCGACCAGTGGTACGTTGACGCCTACACCCTGGCCCAGCCGGCCCTGAAGGCCGTCGAGACCGGCGAGACGGTCTTCGAGCCCAGGCACTGGGAAAAGACCTACTTCGAGTGGCTGCGCAACATCGAGCCCTGGTGCGTCTCGCGCCAGCTCTGGTGGGGCCACCGCATCCCGGCCTGGTTCGGTCCGGAAGGCTCGATCTTCGTCGAGGAGACCGAAGAAGCCGCCTACGCCGCCGCCCGCGAGCAATTCGGCGCCGACGTGGTGCTGAACCGCGACGAAGACGTCCTCGACACCTGGTTCAGCTCGGCCCTGTGGCCGTTCTCGACCCTCGGCTGGCCGGAAAAGACCCCGGACGTCGCCCGTTTCTACCCGACCAGCACCCTGGTCACCGGCTTCGACATCATCTTCTTCTGGGTCGCCCGGATGATGATGATGGGCATTCACTTCATGGGTGAAGCTCCGTTCAAGCAGGTGTTCATCAACGCCCTCGTCCGTGACGAGAAGGGCGCCAAGATGAGCAAGTCCAAGGGCAACGTCATCGACCCGCTCGCCCTGATCGACGAGCTGGGCTGCGACGCCGTGCGCTTCACCCTGACGGCCATGTCGGGCCAGGCGCGCGACATCAAGCTTTCGAAGCAGCGCATCGAGGGCTACCGCAACTTCGGCACCAAGCTGTGGAACGCCACGCGCTTCGCCCAGATGAACGGCTGCGTCCGCGTCGAGGGCTTCGACCCCGCGACCGTGTCCCAGCCGATCAACAAGTGGATCCGCGGCGAGGTCGTCAAGACCCTCGGCGAGGTCACCAAGGCGCTTGAAGCCCCGGCCTTCGACGAGGCCGCCGGCAGCCTCTACCGCTTCATCTGGAACGTCTTCTGCGACTGGTACCTGGAGCTGGCCAAGCCGATCCTCAACGGCGAGGACGAGGCCGCCAAGGCCGAGACCCGCGCGACCACGGCCTGGGTGCTCGACCAGATCCTGATCCTGCTGCACCCGGTGATGCCGTTCATCACCGAGGAACTGTGGGACAAGACGGCGGAGGAGGGCGGTCCGGCCCGCCAGGCCATGCTGATCTCGACCTCGTGGCCCGAGCTGCCGGAAAGCTGGATCGACGCCGACGCGGCCGCCGAGATCGGCTGGCTGGTCGACACGGTCGGCGAGATCCGCTCGCTGCGCGCCGAGATGAACGTGCCGCCGTCGGCCAAGCCGGCCCTGGCCGTGGTCGGGGCGGGCGAGGGCACGCAAGGCCGCCTGTCGCGTCACCGCGACCTGCTGCTCAGCCTGGCCCGCCTGGGCGAGATCTCCCTGGCCGACGCCGCTCCCGCCGGCACGGCGCCGGTGGTGATGGGTGAAGCGACCGGCGCCCTCGGCGTCGCCGAATTCATCGACGTCGCCGCCGAGAAGACCCGCCTGACCAAGGAGATCGCCGGCCACGTCTCGGAGATCGAAAAGACCGGCAAGAAGCTCGGCAACCCCGACTTCCTGGCCCGCGCCAAGCCCGAGGTCGTCGACGAAAACCGCGAACGCCTCGCCGAGGCCGAAGCGGCGAAAGCCAAGCTGGAAGCGGCTTTGCAGCGTCTGGCGGCGATGGCCTGACTGCGATCCCTCTCCCCTTGCGGGAGAGGGCGGCCCCGCGGAGCGGGGTCGGGTGAGGGGTCTCTCAGAACCGTCCGCGCGACCCCTCATCCGTCGGCTTCGCCGCCACCTTCTCCCGCAAGGGGAGAAGGACGGGGCGGCCAACTAAACATTGTTCCCTTATCTATCCAAACGACCGTTTACATCGGTCGTCCCGCCGTGCTTACTCGACGGAAACGCGCCGCTTCCAACGAGCGCGAGCTACACCGGGAGAGTAACGAATGACCCAGGCCGCTCACGCCTTGCCCCCTTGGCCCGCCATGTCGGTGAAACAGGCCTACGCCCTGATCACCGCCCCGGGAACGCCCGGCGAGATGGAGGAGGTGGTGATCCGCGGCGTGCCGACGCGGACCTGGAAGAACCTTCCGCCCACCCTGCGCCACACCCTGCAGGTCGGCCGCACCCACGGCGACAAGATCTATCTGGTCCACGAGGACGAGCGGGTCAGCTTCGAGGGCTTCTACCGCGCCGTCACCGTCTTCGCCGCCGAGCTGGAGGCCAAGGGCGTCAAGAAGGGCGACCGGGTGGCCCTGGTCATGCGCAACCTGCCCGAATGGCCGGTGGCCTTCTATGCGGGCCTCTCCATCGGCGCGATCCTCACCCCGCTGAACGCCTGGTGGACCGGGCCGGAGCTGGAATACGGCCTCGTCGATTCCGGCGCCTCGGTCGCGGTGATGGACGTCGAGCGCTTCGAGCGCCTGGCCGAGCATTTCGACAACTGCCCCGACCTCCAGCGCGTCTACGTCTCGCGCGCCAGGGAAGAGATCGCCCATCCCTATGTCACGCGCCTGGAAAGCGTGATCGGCGGCCCCAACGACTGGATCAAGCTGGACGAAAAGCCGCTTTCGACCGTCGAGCTGGGGCCTGAGGACGACGCGACGATCTTCTACACCTCCGGCACCACGGGTAAGCCCAAGGGGGCTCTCGCCACGCATCGCGCGGTCAACAGCAACATCTTCGCCGCCGCCGCCGCTTCCGCGCGCAGCTTCCTGCGCCGTGGCGAGGCCCCGCCCCAGCCCGATCCCAGCCTGCCGCAGAAGGGCGCGCTGATCTCGGTGCCGTTCTTCCACGCCACCGGCTGCTTCGCGGTGATGAACCCCGGCCTGTTCGGCGGCGCCAAGCTGGCGATGATCCGCAAGTGGGATCCCGAAAAGGCCATGCAGCTGATCCAGGACGAGAGGCTGACCCAGATGGGCGGCGTGCCGACCATCGCCTGGCAGATCATCGAGCATCCGTCCCGCGACAACTACGACCTGTCGTCGCTGGAGGCCGTGGCCTATGGCGGCGCGCCCTCGGCGCCCGAGCTGGTGCGCAAGATCAAGGAGATCTGGCCCAAGTCCTCGCCGGGCAACGGCTGGGGCATGACCGAGACCTCGGCCACCGCCACCTCCAACTCGGGCGAGGACTACGAGAACCGTCCCGAAAGCTGCGGTCCGGCCGTGCCGGTCACCGACCTGAAGATCATGACCCTGGAGGCGCCCTACCAGGAGCTGCCGATCGGTTCGGTGGGCGAGCTGTGGTGCAAGGGGCCGCAGGTGGTGAAGGGCTACTGGAACAAGCCCGAGGCCACGGCCCAGACCTTCATCGACGGCTGGGTGCGCACCGGCGACCTCGCCCGCCTCGACGAGGAGGGCTTCTGCTACATCATCGACCGCGCCAAGGACATGCTGATCCGGGGCGGCGAGAACATCTACTGCATCGAGGTCGAGAACGTCCTCTACGACCACCCGGCGGTGATGGATGCGGCCCTGGTCGGCGTCGACCACAAGACCCTCGGCGAAGAACCCGCCGCCGTCGTCACCCTGAAACCCGGCGCCGAAGCCACCGAAGACGAACTCCGCGCCTTCGTCGCCGACCGCCTGGCCGCCTTCAAGGTGCCGGTGCGGGTGGTGTTCTGGCCCGAGACCCTGCCGCGCAACGCCAACGGCAAGATCCTCAAGACCGAACTGAAGAAGGTCTTCGTCACGGGGTAAGCATCCCTCTCCCCTTGCGGGAGAGGGTGGCCTCCCGGAGGGAGGTCGGGTGAGGGGTCTCTCAGAACTCAAAACCGCGTGCAGCGGTCAGGCCGGGCTCCGGGCCTGATCCCTCTTCCCGTAAAATCCCCGCGAAAGCGGGGACCCAGGCTTTTTTTGCAATCCACCGCGTTTGATCCCTCTCCCCTTGCGGGAGAGGGTGGCCTCGCGGAGCGAGGTCGGGTGAGGGGTCTCTCAGACCTCAACACCGCGTGCAGCGTCAGGCCGGGCGGAGCGTCTCCCATCTGAGAGACCCCTCATCCGACGGCTTCGCCGCCACCTTCTCCCGCAAGGGGAGAAGGAACGCACGCTGCTCGCACGGCGTAATCGGAAAAGAGTTTAGCGAACTCAACGCCCTACAACTTTATAACCCCAACTTATCCTCCCCCACTCAAGCCGCCCCATAATCATCCCCATCCCAGCCATGGGGAGGGCTCTTGGTACCGGCCCGAGTTAGCGGCTGTGGATCGC
>NZ_JBWKNI010000033.1:0-33875 GCF_059415485.1 Caulobacter sp. GW821-FHT10C03
CCCCCAGAGGGGGAGGATCTATCGCCGCAGATGCTCCCCCTCTGGGGGAGCTGTCGCGGAGCGACTGAGGGGGAGCGCCGCAGGCGCTACAGCGCCAAATCGAACGTCTCGAAATACCGGTCGAACAGCCGGCCGATCTCCTGCGACAGGGCGGCGGCGTCCTGCTGCGGCTCCTCGACGGCCATCTCGGTGGCGGCGTAGGTCAGTTCGACCATCATCCGGGTGGCCACCCCGATGCGGGCGGCGGGGACTGTGGGGAAGCGCGCGGCCAAAACCTCGGCGAACTGGCCGGCGACCATGTCGCGCGAGGCGAAACGCAGCTGCTGCAGCATCGGCACGGCGCGCAGGGCCCGGCCGATGGCCGCGCCGCCGGGGAAGGCGCGGGTCATGTCGATGACGCCGGTCAGCAGGTCGGCCACTTTCCCCACGCGCTCAGCCGGAGTGTCGCCCTCCAGGCCGCCGGCCGCCATCCACTCGAACACCGCCTCGTCCTGCAGGCGCATCAGCCGGTCGCCGAGTTCTTTCAGGATCGCGTACTTGTTGGGGAAGTAGCGATAGAGCGCCGGCGGGGTCAGGCCCGCGCGCTTGCAGATGGCGTTGGTGGTCAACTGCTCGAAGCCGGACTCGACCAGCAGCTCGCCGGCCGTGGCCAGGACGACCTCGTAGGTGTCCTGCGCGCGGGCCTGGGTCGGCCGCAGCTTGGCGTCGAGGGGGATGTCGGCGGCGGCCGTCTCGGCCGTCGGCTTGGGCATCGAGGTCTCCTGAAGTCCCGACCAGACCTAGAGCGCTTCTCGTCGAATGCCAATGTTCGCTCATTGCCAAAGCTTAACGGGACTTCGCCCGCGCCGTGCGCCAGGGTCGCGCCATCGCTGGGGGCGGCGATTTCGTGGGGTTAGTTGCATGATCGATCGTCGCGGTCTGTTCGCCGCCGCCGGGGCGCTGTGCGCCGCGCCCGGGCTTTCTTTTGCGTCGCCGGCTCAGCTCGGGCCTGCCAACCCGATCGTCGACGCCTTCGTCGCCGAGCAGAAGTTCCAGGGCGTGGTGATGATCGGGCGCAAGGGCAAGCCGTCCTACGTCCGCGCCTTCGGCTCGGCCGACATCGAGGCGAACAAGCCGGCGACGCGCGACACCATCTATTGCGTCGCCTCGATCTCGAAATGGCTGACCACCATCGCCGTGCTGCGGCTGGTCGAGCAGGGCAAGCTGTCGCTCGACGCTCCGATCGCGACCTGGCTGCCAGACCAGCGGCCCGACACCGGCAAGACCGTGACCCTGGCCCACCTGCTATCCAACACCAGCGGCATTCCCAACGCCTTCATGACCATGCTGAAGGCCGATCCCGAGATCCTCAAGCGCGAGGTCACGCCGGCCGAGGCCGTGAAGCTGTTCGGCCAGGGCGACCCGCTGTTCCCGCCGGGGACGAAGTTCGACTACCACCCGGTCAACTGGTTCATCGTCTCGGCCATCGTCGAGGCGGCGACCGGCAAGCCGTTCCAGGCGGTGGTGCGGGAGCTGACGACCGATCCGCTGAAGATGCGCCAGACCCAGGCCGGCATGATCGATACCGATCCTGGCGTGGCGCGCTCCTACTACGCCGGCCCGCCGCTGGCGCCCCGGACCAATCCGCGACTGTCGGTGATGGCGGCCAGCGGCGGCTATTTCAGCACGGTCGATGATTTGCTGGTCGCCGCCCACGTGGTCTTCGACACGCCGTTCCTGAGCGAGACTTCGCGCAAGGCCCTGACCACGATCCGCGTGCCCGAGCAGGACTACACCCTGGGCGGCCGGACCCGGACCCTGACCATCGACGGCCAGGTGAAGCTGGCGGCCTGGGAGACCGGACGCACGGCCGGCTTCCGTTCGGTGCTGGGCCACCGGCTCGACACCGGCGACACGGTGGTGATCCTCAACAACACCGACCTGTCGCAGAAGGCGCTGGACCTCTTCGCCGACAAGCTGTTCGGGGCGGCGCCCAGAATCTGACTTGGGGCCTGGGTAGGGCGATTTTCGCGCCTCCTGCACGCTGCTGACAAAAGTGGGCGCGGGGCGGGGTTCTCGGGTCGAAGAGCAGTGCTATGAAAAGCCCGCCTTAGGGGAGAATCCTGCTCATGTTCCGCAGCCTGCTGACCGCCGTCGCCGCCTCCGCCCTGCTGGCGGGCGCCGCTCACGCTCAAGACGTCAAGACCGCCGAGGCGCTGCGCGACAAGGCCCTGACCGACCGGCTGGCCTGGGACATCACCGAGGACCTGACCACCACCATCGGCCCGCGCCTCGTCGGCTCGCCGGGCATGGAGCGCGCCAAGGACTGGAGCGTCGCCAAGTTCAAGGCCCTCGGCTTCACCAACATCAAGGTCGACACCTTCGCCAAGCCGTCCTGGACCCGCGGCGAGGAGAGCGCCGAGCTGGTCGCGCCCTATCCGCTGAAGCTGTCGATCGTGGGCCTGGGCCGCACCATCCCGACGCCCGCCGAGGGGATCGAGGCCGAGGTGGCGCTGTTCACTACCTACGCCGAGATGATCGCCGCGCCGGAAAGCGCCATCAAGGGCAAGATCGTCGTCATCACCCAGCCGATGGTCCGCGCCCAGGACGGCGCCGGCTACGGGATCGCCGGAATCTCGCGTCGCTCGGGTCCGGTCGAGGCCGCCAAGCGCGGGGCCGTGGCCCTGCTGATCCGCTCGATCTCGACCTCCAGCTCGACCGTGCCGCACACCGGCGTCACCACCAACGGCCCCGACGTGATCACCATCCCGGCCGCCGCCCTGGGCGTGCCCGAGGCCGAGCAGCTGGAGCGCCTGGCCAAGAAGGGCCCGCTGCGCATCAAGCTGAAGCTGGCCTCCAGCCTCGACGCCGGCGACGTGGCCTGGAACATCTCGGCCGACATCAAGGGCTCGGAAAAGCCCGATGAGGTGATCGTCATCGGCGGCCACCTCGACAGCTGGGACGTCGGCACCGGCGCCTTCGACGACGCGGCGGGCATCGCCATCACCACGGCCGCCGCCAAGCTGATCGGCGATCTGCCCAAGCATCCCAAGCGCACCATCCGCGTGGTGATGTGGGGCTCGGAGGAGAGCGGCGGCTCGTCGGAGGCCTTCCTGGCCGCCAACAAGGCCAATATCGAAAAGCTGGTCCTGGCCGGCGAAAGCGACACCGGCGCCGACCGCATCTACAGCCTGCAACTGCCCAAGGGCGCCGAGGGCCACCCGGCCATGAAGGCGGCCTTCCAGGTGTTGAGCCCGCTGAAGGTCTATTTCGACAGGGCACCGGCCGCCCACGGCGGGGCCGACATCAGCGGCGTCGAGGGCGCCGGCGTGCCGGTGATCGCCCTGAACCAGGACGCCAGCCGCTACTTCGACTACCACCACACCGCCGACGACACCCTGGACAAGGTGGACCCGATCCAGCTGGCCCAGAACGTCGCCGCCTGGACGAGCTTCGTCTACCTGGTGGCCGACAGCGACATCGACTTCCGCGCGCTCAGCGCGGCTGCGCCGGCGGCTCCGGCGGGGCACTAGCCTCTCCAACCTACCCTCCACCGTCATCCCGGAAGCCGCGCAGCGGCTATCCGGGACCCAGGGGACTGGGCTCGGAGGATCGACCAAGCGCCCGGGGCGGCGGCCGCCGACGCAGTGCGGCGGCCCCTGGGTCCCGGCTCTACGCTGCGTTTCGGCCGATGACGGGTGAGGAGGTCCCAATATCCAGACACTCCCCGCGCGTGCGGCGCGTCGCCGCGACCGACGGGTGAGTCAAAAGGTCGCGAAGCGCGCGGCCGTTCATACTTTATGTGCTCATCCACAGATTTGCGGCGCCGCGGCATAGCTTGCGCCAGCCTTGCCCGAGCAAGGAAAAATCGCCGCAAACCCTGGCGCCGCAAGGGCGCGGCAGGGTTAACGACCGTGCCGAAATGGCGCACGTCTTGGTTGCCGGACCGTAATACGGCGGCCCCTTCGTTATGACGACATTAACGACCTTCGGGCCTTTCTACGCCTCCATAGGCGCTTCGTCCGAACCTGCCCCCGTCGTCGAACGACGGTCGGGTCCGGCGCGGCGCCGAAGGGTTCCTTTTCTCTAGTGTCTGATGGTGGAGGACGCTTATGCCCGCGGCAGTGCGGGGGGGACCGCGCAAGCCAGCGCGCCCCCGGGCCGAAGCGCCCGCAAGTCCGAACAAGGCTCGCCCGGCTCAGCAACAGCAGCCGGCGGGGAAGCTGCACGCCGCGCGCGGCGGGGTGGGCGTCTCGCCGAGCCTGGCCCTGAGCGTCGCCGGCGGCGCGCTTGCGCTGGCGCTTGTCGTCACCCTGGCCACCGGCCACCGCGCCCAGCGTCTGGGCGAGGCGATGGTGGGCGGCGTCGACAGCGAGTTCGCCAATCTCGGCTTCAAGCTGAAGACCGTCCACGTCACCGGCGCCTCGGCCACCGCCCAGGCCGACATTCTCAAGGCCACCGGCCTCTACCAGGACCAGCCGACGCTGGGCATGGACCTCGTCGACCTCAAGGCCCGCGTCGAGGCCGTGGGCTGGGTGAAGTCGGCCAAGGTGGTCCGCCTGCTGCCCGACACCGTGATGATCGCCGTCGAGGAGCGCCCGGCCCTGGCCGTGTGGCAGCACTCCGGCCGCCTGAAGGTGATCGACGCCGAGGGCCGCATCATCCGCGAGGCCGACGCCGCGCGCTTCCCGCACCTGCCGCTGGTGGTGGGGCAGGGCGCCGACCAGGCCGCGGGCAACATCCTGCCGGCGGTCAACGCCCGGCCGCGCCTGCGCGATCGTCTGGAAGCGCTGGTGCGCGTCGACGACCGCCGCTGGGACCTGAGGCTGAAAGATGGATCCCTGATCCAGCTGCCGGCCATTGACGAAGAATCCGCGTTGATTCAATTGGATCAACTGGACCAGCGGCAACGCATCCTCGATCTCGGCTTCGCGCGCATCGACCTGCGCGATCCCGAGATGGTGGCGATCCGGCCTCGTGACTCCGTGCTGCCCGGGCAGCCGGTGGCCAACGGGGCTTAAAAACAAAAGTGATGGACTGAGGTGACCCTGACCATGTCGCGACTTGAGGACCGGAGACAGGCCCGTGACGGCCTGAAGGCGACGCTCGTGCGTCAGCCCGCGGTCGCGGCCGTGGACCTGGGCGCGTCGAAGGTCACGTGCTTCATCATGAAGGGCGACGGCATTCATCGCGACAACCGCACCCTGACGACCGCCGGGGTCGGCTATGTGCAGTCGCGCGGCGTGCGCGGCGGGGCGATCGTCAATCTGGACGAAGCCGCCCAGGCCATCGCCCAGGCCGTGGAGCGCGCCGAGACCGTGGCCGGCGTCAACGTCCAGGGCGTCAGCGTCTGCACCGCCGGCGGCCAGCTGGCCAGCCACCGCGTCCACACCCAGGTTTCGCTCGGCGCCCGTCCCATTGCTGACGGCGACCTGTCGCGCGCCATCTCGTCGGCCCTGGCCCAGGTTCGCCTGCCGGGCCGCAAGCCCATCCACCTGCTGCCGATCGCCTGGTCGGTGGACGGCCAGAAGGGCATCCGCGACCCGCGCGCCATGTTCGGCCGCGCGCTCGGGCTCGAGCTGCTGGTCGTCTCGGTCAACGAGAACATCTTCCACACCCTGGCCCACTGCGTCGAGCGGGCCCACCTGTCGTTCGAAGGCGTGGTCGCCGCGCCCTTCGCCTCGGCCCTGGCGGCCCTGGAAGAGGACGAGATGGACCTGGGCGCCGTCTGCATCGACATGGGCGGCGGCTCGACCTCGGTGGCGGTGTTCAACAATGGCGCCCTGTGCCACGTCGACAGCCTGGCCGTCGGCGGCGGGCACGTGACGCAGGACATCGCCCGCGGCCTGCAGACCTCGGTCGCCGGCGCCGAGCGCATCAAGACCCTGCACGGCTCGGCTATCGCCTCGGCCAACGAGGACCGCGAGATGATCGAGGCCCCGCCGCGCGGCGACGATCCGGGCGCCGGTCCGGTGATCGCCCCTCGGAGCCTGCTGAAGGGCATCATCCAGCCGCGCGTCGAAGAGACGCTGGAACTGCTGCGCGAGCGCCTGAAGGCCTCGGGCGCGCCCGTGGAACCGGGCGCGGGCATCGTCCTGACCGGCGGCGCCAGCCAGTTGGCCGGCGTGCGCGAAGTGGCCGTGCGGGTGTTCGACCGTCCGGTCCGCCTGGGCCGTCCGCGCCGGGTGCCGCATCTGGCCGACGCCGCTTCTGGTCCGGCCTTCTGCGCCGCCGCCGGCGTGCTGCACCGCGCCGCCTTCGGCCCGCGCGAGGTGGTCTCGCCCAAGGCCCTGACCGGCGGCCAGGTGCGCAAGCGCCCGATGGATCCCAACGCCTCGCCGGTGGCCAAGGCCGCCGCCTGGCTGCGCGACAACCTCTAGGCTTTTCCCGCATCGCGACGCCGCTCGCCGGTTGCGCCGGTCGCGGCCGCTTGCCACAACGGACGCCTCGGTTCGGGGGCGTTCGATGCGGATCTTTGGAGTGGCTGCGCTGGTCTGTGCCCTGGCGTCGGGCGCATGGGCGCAGATACCTGAACAGGCGCCAGAGCAGACCCCCGCTCAAGCCTTCTACAGGGCCTCTCTGCGCGGCGATTGCACCGGCTACGAGGCGATCGGAGCCAAGGCCCTGGCCTCGCGCACCGATACCGACACCGAAGCCTGGGTCGCCGTCGCGGCCGGCGCCTGCGCGGCGCGGGCAGGGCAGTTGGAACTGGCTGAGCAACTCGGGCGGCGACTGGTCGCGGCCGAGCCGGCGATCGGTGACGCCATGCTCTACGTCTTGGGACGGCGATACGGGATTTTGGTCGCCGATGCTCCGGGCGGCGGGCCGGTGGCCGCTCGAATACTGGATCAGATCATGGTGGTGCTGGCGCCCAAGGGCATGGCGCGGCCGCTGCTTTCGACGCACGCCCTGACGCTCTTCGCGGCCGGGCGTGTAGAGGAGGGGCGCGCGGCCTTTGGCGGCGATCCGCAGGCCTTGCTGCCATCTATCCAGATGGATCGGCGTTACGAACCTCTATGGAAGTCGCCCGAGGCGCTGTCGATCGCGCTCCGCGACCGGCGGCCGGCGCCGTTGCCGGCGGACGCTGACTGGTTCGACCGCTTCGCGAGGGCGGTGAACGCTGGGCGCGACGAGGACGCCGTGGCCATCGCCCGCCGCCAGGTCGAGTTGGAGACGGCCGAGGTGGGCGAGGCTCTTTTTCGCTATGACGGCCGTGGCTGGTACGCTCGGCAGTGGTTGGTGGTCCATCTCGTGGAGATGGGACGGATCGACGCCGCGCTCGCGGCCTACGACGCCGCGACGGCCGACTGGCGTGAAGAACGCGCGGGGTCGTATCGTCGCACGGCCTTGATGGTGCTCGTCCCGGCGCTGTTGCGCGCGGATCGATCCGCCGACGTTCGCCGGCTGTTGGACGCGGAACTGGCCATTGGCGACACGGACCCCGCCAACCTGAGCGACCTAGCCCTCTACCGCGTCTGCGCCGACGGAGCAGGCGCGCCCTCGGGCATCGAAGTCTGGACGGTCGCCCTCGACTGCGGCGCGCCGGAGGGCGACGTCGCTGCCCGGTTGATAGCGACCTTGCGCGATCCGGAGGCCAGAAGCGGTGCGATCACGGCCGCGAACCTGTGGCCGGCGACGGCCGTATATGGTCGCCGCGACGCCGAATATCGGAAGGCGAGGGCGGCGCTCTTCGCCCGTCCCGACGTGAAGGCGGCCGTGGAGCGCTACGGCCGCGTCCTGCCCGCCGATCTCGCCCGTGAGCTTTACCGGTGAGGGGCGTCCAGCCAAATCACCCGACAGGTGAATTAACCCTGTCGCTTAACTTTCTAAGTGCCTGAAAGGCCGAACAGTGTAGTTTCGCGCCCCCGAATCCAACGGGTTTGACCGGAAAAAACGGCTCGCGGCGTTCCGTCGCACAGGGGTTTCGGCCCAGCTTGGAAACCAAGGAGTCCCAAGCAATTCCTTTGGATAACTCGCTTTTTTCCCTGTAAGCGGGATCGACCTGCAGCCGACTCAGATTATGGCTTTAACCGCCAGTTAACGATGGTGGTTGTTCTGTTAACCCGATCGTCGAGGCGTTACCGACTTGCGGTCGGTTCATTTGACGAATTCGGCGTAAGGACGCGAGGGTCCCCATGGCTATTTCACTTTCGGCGCCGCGCACCACTGAGCTGAAGCCGCGCATCGTGGTCTTCGGCGTCGGCGGCGCGGGCGGCAACGCCGTAAACAACATGATCGAGGCGGGCCTCGAAGGTGTTGAGTTCGTCGTCGCCAACACGGACGCTCAGCAGCTCCAGTTCGCCAAGACCGACCGTCGCATCCAGCTCGGCGTGCAGGTCACGCAGGGCCTGGGCGCCGGCGCGCACCCCGAAGTGGGCATGAGCGCCGCCGAGGAAAGCTTCCCCGAGATTGGCGAGCACCTGGAAGGCGCTCACATGGTGTTCATCACCGCCGGCATGGGCGGCGGCACCGGCACCGGCGCGGCCCCGATCATCGCCAAGTGCGCCCGCGAACGCGGCATCCTGACCGTCGGCGTGGTGACCAAGCCCTTCCACTTCGAAGGCCGCCACCGGATGCGCCTGGCCGACGCCGGCATCCAGGAGCTGCAACGCTACGTCGACACCCTGATCGTCATTCCGAACCAGAACCTGTTCCGCGTCGCCAACGAACGCACGACCTTCGCCGAAGCCTTCGGCATGGCCGACCAGGTGCTGCACTCGGGCGTCCGCTCGATCACCGACCTGATGGTCCTGCCGGGCCTGATCAACCTCGACTTCGCCGACGTCCGCACGGTCATGACCGAGATGGGCAAGGCGATGATGGGCACCGGCGAGGGCACCGGCGAAGACCGCGCCCTGATGGCCGCTCAGAACGCCATCGCCAACCCGCTGCTCGACGAAGTGTCGCTGAAGGGCGCCAAGGCCGTGCTGGTCAACGTGACCGGCGGCATGGACATGACCCTGCTCGAAGTGGACGAGGCCGCCAACGCGATCTCGGACCAGGTCGATGCGGAAGCCAACATCATCTTCGGCGCGGCCTTCGATCCGTCGCTGGACGGCGTGATCCGCGTGTCGGTGGTCGCCACCGGCATGGACGGCGCCTCGATCCAGCAGATCGAGCCCAAGCCCGTCGCCCGCAACGTCCAGGCTCCGCCGCTGCTCGCCGAGACCTCGCGTCCCGCGCCGCAGCCGGCTCCCGCCCCGATCCCGCAGCCGGTCGCCCAGGCTCCGGCCCAGCCGGAAATCCGCCCGGGTTCGCGCTACGAGGCCCGTCCGATCGAGCGCCCGACCTCGGCCTATCCGGAGCCCGCCTACGAGCCGGCCCCGCAGCCGGTCCAGGCCCAGGCCGACCTCTACGCCCAGCCGGAAGCCGCTTACGAGCCGGAACCGATCTATGAGCCGGCCCCCGCGCCGCGCGTCACCCGCATCGTCGACCCGATGGTCGCCGAGGCCGATGACGAGCCGCTGTACAGCGATCACTACGAGGATCGCCGTCAGCAGAAGAGCGGCGGCTGGATGAGCCTGTTCGGCGGCGGTCGCCAGCAACGCTACGAGCCGGCCCCGCAGCCCCAGGCGCGCCAGACCAGCTCGGTGCGTCCGCAACTGCAGCCGATCGAACCCCAGGCCGACGACGGCGAGGATCTGGAGATCCCGTCGTTCCTGCGCCGCCTGGCCAACTGAACACCGAGTTAGTACCAGTAAGCGTAACAGTAAGCGTACCGCGTAAGTCGAAGCGCCCGGGTCCTCTGGCCCGGGCGTTTTGCTGTTCAAGGTGCTCCCCCTCGAGGGGGAGCTGTCGCGGAGCGACTGAGGGGGAAGTTCTAGCGGCGCTTCAGCAACCGCTTCCCCCTCCGGCCCTACGGGCCACCTCCCCCTCCAGGGGGAGGGTCTTTGGCGACGATCCGTCATATACTGCCGGTAAATCACCTGATCCGGTCACGATGAAGCTCACCCGCACCGACAAGAAGATCCTCGACGTCCTGCAGCGCGACAGCGGGGTCACGAACGTGGAGCTGGCCGAGCGCGTCGGCCTGTCGCCCAGTCCGTGCCTGCGCCGGGTCAAGCAACTGGAGGCCGCCGGCCTGATCAGCGGCTATGTGGCGGTGCTGGATCGCCGCAAGGCCAGGCTGGACCTGCTGGCCTATGTCGAGGTCGCCGTCGACCGCCACAACGAGACCGCCGCCGAGGCCTTCAAGGAGGCGATCCTGCGCGAGCCGCTGGTGGTCGGCTGCCACGCGATGACCGGCAGCTACGACTACCTGCTGCGGGTGGTGGCCCCCAACCTCGACGCCTATGCCGAGTTCACCATGAAGCGCCTGCTGAAGATGCCGGCGGTCAAGGACATCCAGTCGAGCTTCGTTCTGGAGACGATCAAGGATTCCACCGCCTTGCCGCTGGATTATCTTGATTGAACACCTCTCCCATAGGGAGAGGGAGGGGCCCAGGCGAAGCCTGGGAGGGTGAGGGGTTAGGGACCTTGGCCGGTTTATCTCGATGTGGTTGGTGCGAACGCGTCTGGCGGCGTACGCCCTCACCCTCCCACCGCTTCGCGGCGGGCCCCTCCCTCTCCCCACGGGAGAGGTGTTTCAAGCGCAGCCTCGGAAGTTTAGATAGTGATCCCATTAGGTCATAAAGTGACCCGTATGGCCTTCATAGCGGTCATAATCGCCACAACGCGTCTCCGTGCCTGACCTATCCTGACGTCCGTATCCCCGACTCCCGGAGCGGCCGTCATGCTGGTTCTCGATCGCAAGCCCCAAGCGCCTCAGACGCCCATGCGCGCCGCCCTCGACGGCGTCGTGGCCTACAAGGCAGGCATGACCCTGGCCGAGGCCGGGCGGCGTACGGGCCTGTCGGACTTCGCCAAGCTGGCCAGCAACGAGAACCTGCTGGGCGCCAGCCCCAGGGTCGCCGACGCGGTGATGGCCGCCGTGGCCGAGCCGCAGATCTATCCCGATCCCTATTGCGAGACCCTGCGCGCGGCTATCGGCCAGCGGCTCTCCGTTTCGTCGAGCCGGATCCTGGTCTCGCCGGGCTCCGAGGCCCTGATCGACTATGTGTTCCGCGCCGTGCTGGCGCCGGGCGACGAGATCCTGCTCTCCTCGCCGACCTTCCCGGCCTACGACATCTTCGCCCGCTGCGCCGAGGCCAGGATCGTCGACGTGCCGCGCCTGGCCAATTTCGACCTCGACGTCCCGGCGGTCGCCGCCGCGGCCGCCAAGGGGCCCAAGCTCCTGATCCTCTGCACGCCCAATAACCCGACCGGCAACGCCCTCTCCAAGGAAGCCGTCGAGACGGTGCTGGCCGCCACGCCCAAGACCACCCTGGTGTTCGTCGACGAGGCCTATCGCGAATATTTCGAGGCCTACGACATGCTGGCCGTGCTCGAGGCCTGGGGCGGTCCGTGGATCGCCGCGCGCACCTTCTCCAAGGCCTATGGCCTGGCCGGCATGCGGGTGGGCTATGGCGTCGCGTCCAGCGAAGAGCTGATCGCCTATCTCGACCGCCTGCGCCCACCGTTCAACGTCACCGCCGTCAGCCAGGCCGCCGCTTTGGCCGCCTGGGACGACCGCGAGCACCTGGCCTCGACCGTGGCCCTGACCCTGTCCGAGCGCGCCCGCGTCGAGGCGGCGCTGGACGAGATGGGCGTCGAATACACCCGCTCGGAGGCCAATTTCGTCTTCCTGCGCACGCCGGCAGGCCCCGAAGCCACCGCCATGCGTTTGTTGCACGAAGGGCTCATCGTCCGCCCGACGCCCGTCAAGGGCGGCTGGGTGCGCATCACCATCGGCCGGCCGGCCGACAACGACCGCCTGATCGCCGGCCTGCCGGCCGCGCTGGTTCCGTAAGAAACATCACGAGCCTTAGGGAGGCCCGCATGCCCGTCACGTCCGACAATCCCCTCGGCCTCAATGGCTTCGAGTTCGTCGAATTCACCAGCCCCGATCCGGCGGCGATGAAGGCGATCATCGAGCAGCTGGGCTTCGTGCCCGCCGCCACCCACCCGACCAAGGCCGTGACCCGCTACAAGCAGGGCCGCATCAACCTGCTGGTCAACGAGGAGGCCGCCGGCCAGGTCGCCGACTTCCGTGAGGCGCACGGCCCGTCGGCCAACGGCATGGCCTTCCGCGTCGACGACGCAGAGCAGGCCTTCGCCGACGCCCTGAAGCGCGGCGCCAAGGCCGCCGACGCCAGCCGCTCGGTGCTGGGCGACGGCGCCAAGGTGCTGGAAGGCATCGGCGGCAGCTTGCTCTATCTCGTCGAAGGCGAGGGTTCGATCTATGACGCCTGGACGCCCGTTCCCGGCGCGGCCGAGGCCGAAGCGGCCAATTCGGTGGGTCTCGACCTGCTCGACCACCTGACCCACAACGTCAAGCGCGGCCAGATGCGCACCTGGTCGACCTTCTACAATCAGGTCTTCGGCTTCGAGGAGCAGAAGTACTTCGACATCAAGGGTCAGGCCACGGGCCTGTTCAGCCAGGCGATGATCGCGCCCGACAAGGCCATCCGCATCCCGCTGAACGAGAGCCAGGACGACAAGAGCCAGATCGAGGAGTTCATCCGCCAGTACAACGGCGAGGGCATCCAGCACCTGGCCCTGACCACGGCCAATATCTACGACACCGTCGAGCGCCTGCGCGCCCGTGGCGTGAAGCTGCAGGACACCATCGAGACCTATTACGAGCTGGTCGACAAGCGCGTGCCCGGCCACGGTGAGGACCTGGAGCGCCTGCGCAAGAACCGCATCCTGATCGACGGCGCCGTCGGCGACGAGGGGCTGCTGCTGCAGATCTTCACCGAGAACCTGTTCGGCCCGATCTTCTTCGAGATCATCCAGCGCAAGGGCAACGAGGGCTTCGGCAACGGCAACTTCCAGGCCCTGTTCGAGAGCATCGAGCTGGACCAGATCCGCCGGGGCGTGATCACGGTCGACGCCTGATCGACCGCGCGAAAATACCCTTCGTCGTCATCCCGGCCGAAGCGTAGCGTAGAGCCGGGACCCAGGGGCGGCGCCACCGCCCCTGGGTCCCGGATAAGCCCTGCGGGCTTTCCGGGATGACGGGAAAAGTGCTGGCAAAGGCACGGGAAAACGCATGGACCTCCGCTACCAGACCGGCTTCGGCGCCCACTTCGCCACCGAGGCCGTGGCCGGCGCGCTGCCGGTGGGGCAGAACTCGCCGCAGCATGTTCCGTTCGGCCTCTATGCCGAGCAGCTCTCCGGCACGGCCTTCACCGCGCCCCGGCACGAGAACCGCAGGAGCTGGCTCTACCGCTTGCGGCCCAGCGCCGGGCATGGACCCTACAAGCCCTACGCCCAGCCGCGCCTGACCAGCGCCTTCGACGCGCCCGTCACGCCCAACCGCCTGCGCTGGGACCCGATCGAGATCCCCGCCGAGCCGACCGACTTCGTCGACGGCCTGGTCACCCTGGCCGGTAACGGCGACGTCGCCGCCCAGGCCGGCATGGGCGTTCACCTCTATCTCGCCAACGCCTCGATGAAGGATCGGGTGTTCTACGACGCCGACGGCGAGCTGCTGATCGTGCCGCAGCAGGGCGTGCTGACCCTGGTCACCGAGATGGGGCGCCTGAAGGCTGGTCCAGGCCAGATCGCCGTCATCCCTCGCGGTGTGCGTTTCCGGGTCGAGCTTTCCGGACCCTCGCGCGGCTATGTCTGCGAGAACTTCGGCGCGGCTCTGCGCCTGCCGGAACTGGGGCCGATCGGCTCCAACGGCCTGGCCAATCCACGCGACTTCGAGACCCCCGTGGCGGCCTTCGAGGACGTCGATGCGCCCACCCAGGTGATCCAGAAGTTCCAGGGCTTGCTGTGGGCCGCCGAGTGGGATCACAGCCCGCTCGACGTGGTGGCCTGGCACGGCAACCTCGCGCCCTATCGCTACGACCTGGCGCGGTTCAACACCATCAACACGGTCAGCTACGACCACCCCGACCCGTCGATCTTCACGGTGCTGACCTCGCCCAGCGACACGCCGGGGACGGCCAATGTCGACTTCGTGATCTTCCCGCCGCGCTGGATGGTGGCCGAGCACACCTTCCGTCCGCCCTGGTTCCACCGCAACGTGATGAGCGAGTTCATGGGCCTGGTGCACGGCGCCTACGACGCCAAGGAGGGCGGTTTCGCCCCCGGCGGCGCGAGCTTGCACAACTGCATGAGCGATCACGGCCCCGACGTGGCCAGCCATCGCAAGGCCACCGACGCCGAACTGGGGCCGCACAAGATCGACAACACCCTGGCCTTCATGTTCGAGAGCCGCTGGGTGATCGCGCCGACGAAGTTCGCGCTGGAGCATCGCGCGCTTCAGGCCGACTATGATGCGTGCTGGGACGGGTTCCCCAAGGCCCGCCTGCCGTAACCAGAACAATGAGAGGAAGCGCCGAATGAAGCTCGCGTCTCTGAAGGGCGGCCGCGACGGCCGGCTGGTCGTGGTGTCGAACGATGTCGCCTGGTGCACCGACGCCGGGACGATCGCGCCGACGCTGCAGGCCGCGCTCGACGACTGGGAACGCTGCGAGCCGCTGTTGCGCGGGCTGGCCGAGAGCCTGGAGCACGGCGGCGTGCCCAAGGATCGCTTCCACGAACACGACGCCCTCAGCCCCCTGCCGCGCGCCTTCCAGTGGCTGGACGGCAGCGCCTACGTCAATCACGTGCAGCTGGTGCGTCAGGCCCGTGGGGCCGAGATGCCGGAAAGCTTCTGGACCGATCCCCTGATGTACCAGGGCGCGTCGGACGGGTTCCTCGCTCCGCGCGACACCATTCCGCTGGCCGACGCGGCCTGGGGCTGCGACCTGGAGGGCGAGATCGCCGTGATCGTCGGCGACGTGCCGCTGGGCGCCAGCCGCGAGGAGGCCCTGGCGGCCATCCGCCTGGTGATGCTGTGCAACGACGTCAGCTTGCGCAACCTGATCCCGGCCGAACTCGGCAAGGGCTTCGGCTTCGTGCAGTCCAAGCCCGCCAGCGCCTTCTCGCCGGTGGCGGTGTCGCCCGACGCCCTGCCGGGCTGGAGCGACGGCAAGCTGTCGGGCGCGCTGCTGATCGAGCTGAACGGCAAGGACTTCGGCGCGGCCGACGCCGGCGTCGACATGACCTTCGACTTCGGAACCCTGGTGGCCCACGCGGCCAAGACCCGCGCCCTGAGCGCCGGCACGATCGTTGGCTCGGGCACGGTTTCCAATCGCGACGCCGACGGCGGGCCCGGCAAGCCGATCGCCGAGGGCGGTCTCGGCTACTCCTGCCTGGCCGAACTGCGCACCGTCGAGACCATCCTGCATGGCGTGGCCAAGACGCCGTTCCTGCTGGGCGACGACACCGTGCGCATCGAGATGAAGGACGCCAAGGGCCACACCATCTTCGGCGCCATCGAGCAGCAGGTCGAGCGGGTTTGACAGAAGAGGTCGCAACCGTCGGAAGGGTCTGGTCGACGCCGGCCGGGGTCAATCTCGGCCCGCTCGACCTGATCGCCGACGGGGCGGCCCGCAACTACGTCCTGCAGATCGGAGCCAACCGCTTCCATGGTTTCGTGGTGCGGCGGGGCGAGGCGGCGTTCGGCTATGTCGACCGCTGCCCGCACGCTGGCCTGCCGCTGGCCCAGGCGCTGGACCAGTACCTGACCCCCGACGGCGGCATGATCGCCTGCTCCTGGCACGGGGCGGTGTTCTCCATCGAGGACGGCGCCTGCCTGGGCGGTCCCTGCGCCGGCGCCCGGCTGACGCCGTGGCCGGTGCGGGTGGACGACGGGCGCCTGCTGACCGCGTAAATTCCAGAAAGACAAGTCTGGATTGATTTGCCCGGTCGTCGGTGGTTTCGTGGCCCGCGATCGGGAGACGGGCATGGGCGGACTTTCGGGGATTGTCGATGATCTCGAAGGCGTGGCGCTCGAGGCGGTGCAGAACCAGCCGCCCGTGGTCTCGGCCCGGATCCTGGCCTTCCTGACCAAGGTCGCCCATGTCGTCGATCAGGCCTATCGCGACGTCCTGGCCCTGCTGATCGACGTGAAATATGTCGGCGACGACGCGCTGTCGGCCGGCGAGATCCGCGACTTTCAGCGCCGGGCCGAGCAGATCCTGGAAATCAGCCATTATCGCGACGCCGAGGAGATCTGCAGCCGCCTGCGGACGCTCAAGGACGTCTATGAAAACGAATTGCAGGCCATGGTCGGCCCGGGCGACAGCGGCCAGTGGGCCGGCCTGTTCAACCTGATCAACGACCGTGAAAGCCGGATCGTCATGATGATCCGCGACGAGCTCTGGCGACTGTCGCAGACCCTGGACACGGTGAAGGGGCCGGCCGACCTGGAGGCGCTGCGCGAGATCGCCGGCGAGGCGGCCCGGCAGATCAAACGCGACCTGTCCGACCTCACCACCTTCACCAACCGCATCCTGGGCCTCAGCGGCCGGGCGGGACTGGTCGAGATGCTGAGGGACGGGCGGCCGCAGTCGATGGTGGTCAGGGAGATTTCGGTCATGGTCGATCAGAGGCAGCAGCATACCTATTCGACGGGCGACAACTCGGTCCTGGTGGGGGCGGGGGCGACCACCGGCGACATCCATATCCAGCAGGGCGCGGGTCTCGACTTGGCGGCCCTGGCGCAGGATCTCAATAAGCTGCGCGCGGAAATGAAGGCCCAGGCGGCCGGGACGGCGGAGGAGGACGTGGCGATCGGCGCGGTGGCGACCGCCCAGGCCGCGGCCCAGCAGGGCGACGAGAAGGGCGCGCTGAAAGCTCTGAAGGGCGCGGGGAAGTGGGCCTTGAGCGTGGCCGAGAAGGTGGCCGTGCCGATCGCCGTGGCCGCGTTGAAGCCCTTGCTCGGGGTGCCCTGAGGGCCTTCGCCCAAAAGAAAAGCCGCCCTCCAGGAGAAGAAGGCGGCCAAGTCATTGGGAGGAAACGCCCAGAAGGGCTGAGACCTCTATAGCCGCTTCCTGACGTCGTGACAACGTTGTCATGAACTTTTTCGGAAAAAAGTTTTCGGGCCTGCCGTCGCGCCCCGGGAGAGGGGCGTCTATGTCGGACGACATGACCAGCCTGACGCTTCGCCTCGCCACGCCCGAGGACATCCCCGCCCTGACCGTGCTGATGAACGCGGCGATCGCCGAGCTGCTGACGCCGTTCCTGCCGCCCGAGGGCGTGGCCGCGTCGTTCGAGGTGATGGGCCTGGACAGCCAGCTGATCGCCGACGGCACCTATTTCGTCGTCCAGGACGGAGACGAGATCGCCGGCTGCGGCGGCTGGAGCCGGCGGGCCACCCTGTTCGGCGGCGACCACTCGGCCGGGCGCGACGCGGCCATGCTGGACCCGGCGCGCGACGCGGCGCGGGTGCGGGCCATGTACACCCACCCCGACCACACCCGGAAGGGCGTCGGCCGGATGATCCTGGCGGCCTGCGAGCGGGCGGCGGCGGGCGAGGGCTTCTCCCGCGCCGAGATGGCCGCGACCATGGGCGGCGTGCCGCTGTACGAGGCCTGCGGCTATACGCTGATCAAGCCGTTCACGGCCCCGACCTCCAAGGGCTACGACGTGCCGCTGGCGCGCATGGGCAAGGCGCTGGAGCCGGCGCCGGCGCGCTGAGCGTCCACGAAAAAGGGGCGGACCTTTCGGCCCGCCCCTCGTAGTCACGGTCGTCGGTTCCGCTTAGCGGAACAGGCTCAGGATCGAGCTCGACGACTGGTTGGCGATAGAGAGCGCCTGGATGCCCAACTGCTGCTTGGTCTGCAGAGCTTGGAGCTTGGCGCTTTCCTTGGCCAGGTCGGCGTCGACCAGGTTTCCCACGCCGGCGTCGAGGCTGTCTTGCAGCTTGCCGACGAAGGTCAGGTGGGTGTCGAGGCCCGTCGAGCTGGTGCCCAGCGAGGCCAGCTTGTTGGTGGCCGTCTGCAGGGCGGTGTCGATGGTCGAGATCATCGTCTTGGCCGCGGCCGCGTCGGTGAACGACGTACCGGCGCTGAGGCCGATGCCGGCCAGCGACAGGGTCTTGGAGTTCACCGTGATGCCCGAACCGTCCGAGTTGGCCAGATAGGTCAGCTTGGCGGTCTTGCCGTCGATGATGCTGGCGCCGTTGAACTTGGCGTTGCTGACGGCCTTGGTGATCTGGTCGCGCAGCGAGTTGAAGTCCGACTTCAGGGCGTTGAACGAAGCGGTGTTCAGCGAGGTGTCGGAAGCGGCCAGGGCCTTTTCCTTCATCTTGCCCAGGAGGTCGGTGACGGTGTCGCCGGCGGCCAGGGCGACGTCGATGGTGGACTGGCCGCGTTGCAGCGAGTCCTTCACGGCGTTGATCGACGAGGCGGTGGCCGACTGGTTCTTGGCGGTCGCCCAGATGGCGCCGTTGTCCTTGGCGCTACCGATCTTCTTGCCGGTGTTGATGCGCTGTTGAGTGATCTGAAGGTCGCTGTTGGTCGAGTTCAGATTTTGCAGGGCGATCATCGCGCCCGAGTTCGTGTTCACGCTGTTCAGCGCCATAACGAAGACTCCTTCTTGAGGTGTCCGGCGTCATTTTGACCCCGGAGGGCGTTTTGCCCTCCTGCAATATTTCGTAATCTCGTTATCATTGAGTGAAAATGTCGCGGTTACCGGCGCGTTCATTGTAAGCTTCCGTTAACTTAGATTGACGCAGCCGCGCGACTGAATCGCCAGTCCTCTAGGCCTGAGTCCTGGAGACTCTTGGCGACCCGCGACTGGACTCTGGAAACTTGGCGAAGGGCGCGGTGACCAAGTGTCGGGCCGGGCTCTCGCGCGCGAAGATTCAAGCTCTCTTGGCGTTCGCGGCCGGCGCTAGAGTCACGCGCAGAGGCGGGCCGGTTCGAGCGCCGGCTCTTCGGTCTCGAACAGGTCGAAGGCCTCTTCCCAGGCCGCCAGCCGGGTCTCGCGCAGGGCCGCGTCGTCGACCACCCGCATCAGCTGGTCCTCGCGGTCGTTCCACACCAGGCCCAGGTCCGTGGCCCGCTCGGCGTCGGCGCCCAGCAGCAGGATGACGTCGGCCTTGGCCGCGCGCTCGGGGCTCAGCCGCATCAGGGTGCGGCCCGCGCCCATGTCGCGGTGGATGTCGGCGAAGGCCAGCACGGCCGAGATCATCGCGGCGCTGACCGGGCGAACGTGCCAGGGCTGGCAGGCGAGGCGGCTCATGTCGGTTTCTCCGAACGAATTGCGATGACTCCTTTTCCACGTGCGTTGCGTCAAAAACGGTCGTAATGAACCGGGATGAGACATGAGAAGGCGACGAAGCTGCTCGACCTGGCCCGCCGGCTGGCCAGTTCCTCCGAAGGGTTGACGCTCGACGAGATGGCCCAGGCCATGGAGGTGGGGCGGCGTACGGCCGAGCGCATGCGCGACGCCGTCTGGGCGGCCTTCCCGCAGATGGAGTCGATCGAGGACCCGCCGACCCGCCGCTTCCGCATCCCCTCGGGCCTGGACAGCCTGTTCCAGACCCCGACCGCCGAGGAACTGGCGGCCCTGCGCACGGCCGCCGACTCCAACCAGACGGCCGGCGCCCATGGCCGGGCCGCGGCGCTGTACGCCCTGGAGGGCAAGCTGTTGTCGGCACTGAAGGGCTCGGCCCGCCGGCGCGTGGCGCCCGACGTCGAGGCCCTGGTCCAGGCCGAGACCATCGCCGTCCACGCCGGCCCGCGTCCGCACGAGGACCAGAACGTGCTGGCGCAGATCCGCTCGGCGGTGAAGGGGCTGACGGCCCTGTCGTTCCGCTATGACGGCGGCAGCCAGCCGGGGCGCACCCGCACGGTGACGCCGCTGGGCATACTGTTCGGCCGCAGCAACTATCTGGTCTCGCTGGAGGGAAGCAGCCCCCGGCCGCGCACCTTCCGTTTGGACCGGATGAGCGACGTCCAGGCGCTGGACAAGCCGGCCTCGCCGCCGGCCGACTTCTCGCTGCAGGCCTTCGCCGACGAGAGCTTCGGCATCTATCACGGCGACATCGAGGACGTGGTGCTGCGCATCAGCCCTGAACGGGCGGAAGACGCGATGCGCTGGCGCTTCCACTCCAACCAGGTGGTGGAGCAGGGCGAGGACGGCGCGGTGACCGTGCGCTTCCGGGCCAGCGGCATGCTGGAACTGGCCTGGCACCTCTTCACCTGGGGGGACGCTGTCGAGATCGTCTCGCCGGAGGACCTGAAGACGATCATGGTTCGGGAGTTGGAGAAGGCGCTGGCGGCGCATCGGTAGCGTGATCCCTCTCCCCTTGCGGGAGAGGGTGGCCTCGCGGAGCGAGGTCGGGTGAGGGGTCTCTCAGAACTCAAAACCGCGTGCGGCGGTCAGGCCGGGCGGCAGCGTCTCCTATCTGAGAGACCCCTCATCCGACGGCCTTCGGCCGCCACCTTCTCCCGCAAGGGGAGAAGGGGATTCAGGCCACCAGCCTCAGCAACGCCAGCTCCCGCGCCCGCGCCGAACTCGCCCGTCGCTTCGGCAGGGCGCTGGTCTCGAAGGCCTCGAGCACCCGGGGGTGGATATAGGCCGCGCGGCAGACGGCGGGGGTGTTGCCCAGCAGGCCGGCCACGGCCTTGATGCAGAGGTTCAGGGCCTTCTTCGCCTCGGTCTTCGTGGCTGGGGCAGGCTGCACGCTCAGCGCCTCCAGCGCCGCCAGCGAGCCGTACCAGGTGCGGAAGTCCTTGGCCGAGAAGTCCTCGCCGGCCACGGCGCGGATGTAGTCGTTGACGTCGTGGCTCTCGATCGAGCGGCGCTGGCCGTCCTCGTCGAGATACTGGAACAGGCGTTGGCCCCGCAGTTCCTGGCAGGCGGCGACGATGCGGGCCAGGCGCCGGTCGCGGAAGCCCGTGTGGTGCACCTTGCCGCTCTTGCCCTTGAACTCGAACACCGCCCCGCCGCCGGCCAGCTTCAGGTGGCGCTTCTGCATGGTGGTGAGGCCAAAGCTCTTGTTGGTCTTGGCGTATTCGTCGTTGCCGACCCGGATCAGGGTCAGTTCCAAGAGGCGCACGACGGCGGCCAGCACCTTTTCGCGCGGCAGGCCGCGGCGGGCGAGGTCGGTGTCGACCCGCTTTCGCAGGCGGGGCAGGGCGCGGCCGAAGGCGGCCATGCGCTCGTACTTGCGGGCGTCGCGGTCGGCCCGCCAGTCCGGGTGGTAGCGATACTGCTTGCGCCCCTTCTGGTCGCGGCCGACCGCCTGGATGTGGCCGTTGGGATCGGGGCAGATCCAGACGCTGGTCCAGGCCGGCGGGATGACCAGGGCGCGGATGCGCTCCAGCGTCGCCTCGTCCTTCACCGTCCGCCCGTCGGCGTCGGCGTAGGAGAACCTACCGGGCTTGCCCAGGCGGGTCAGGCCCTGCTCCTGGTCGTTGACATAGGCCAGCAGGGTCTTTTCAGCGGCGGGCGTCTCGTTGGTGTCGCGGGCCATGGCGCTCACCGCGCGCCGAAGACGGAAAAATGCCGGGTCATGCGTTCGCTCCCAACCCAATCCCGGCCAACGTGGTAGACGGTTCGTCCGTTCCGGGGAGCTTCGATGAACTACCGCCACGCCTTCCACGCCGGCAATTTCGCCGACCTGCAGAAGCACGCGATCCTGCTGGCCCTGCTCGCGGGCCTGACCGCCGACGAGTCGCCGCTGGCGGTGATCGACACCCACGCCGGCGCCGGGGCCTATGACCTGCGCGGCGACATGGCCCAGAAATCCAAGGAAGCCGCCGCCGGCATCGGGCGGCTGCTGGCCGAGGGCGACGCCCCCGCGCCGTTCGCGCCGCTGCTGAAGGCGGTCGAGGAGCTGAACGTCGGCGACGCCGAGGCGCCGCTCTATCCCGGTTCGCCGCTGCTGATCGCCCGGCGCTTACGCCGAGGCGACCGCTACGCCGCCTGCGAGCTGCGCGACGACGACTTCGACCAGCTGCGCAAGGTGCTGGGCCCCTACGCCTTCGCCCAGGCCCTGCAGGCCGACGGCTACGCCACCGCCGAGGCCCGCGCCGGGCGGGGCGGCCGCACCTTCGTGCTGATCGACCCGCCGTTCGAGCGGCCCGACGACTACGCCCAGTGCGTGGCCACGGTGCGGGCGGTGCGCAAGGTCGATCCGGCCGCCGTGCTGGCGATCTGGACCCCGCTCAAGGACCTGGAGACCTTCGACGCTTTCATCCGCGCGCTAGAAAACGTCACGGACGACGCGCTAGTCGCCGAGCTTCGCCTGCGGCCTCTGAGAGACCCGATGAAGATGAACGGCAGCGCCATGGTGCTGGTCGGCGCCCCGGCGGCGATCGAGCCGCAGGTCCGCGAGATCACGACCTTCCTGGCGCAGCGTCTGGGCGATCCGGGCGCGGCCGCCCGCGTCTGGCGCGCCTGACCGCGTGAGCCAGGCCCCCAGCCTCCGTCAGGCCTGCGCCGTCTGGCTGAAGGTCGGCTGCCTGGGCTTTGGCGGGCCGGCCGGACAGATCGCCCTGCTGCATCGGGAGGTGGTCGAGAAGCGCGGTTGGGTCGACGAGGACCGCTTCGCTCACGCCCTGAGTTTCTGCATGCTGCTGCCGGGGCCTGAGGCCCAGCAGCTGGCGACCTGGCTGGGCTGGCGGCTGCATGGCGTGCGCGGCGGCCTGGCGGCGGGGCTGCTGTTCGTGCTGCCGGGGCTGGCGGCGATGCTGGCGCTGTCGGCGCTCTATGTCGTCCATGGCCAGGCCAGCTGGGCCGCGCCGGCCCTGCTGGGACTGAAGGCGGCGGTGGTCGCCCTGGTGCTGCAGGCCCTGATCCGGATGGCCGGCCGGGCGGCGCGGGGACAGGCGGGCAAGATCGCCGCCGTCCTGGCCTTCCTGGCGCTGAGCTTCACCATCGCGCCGTTCCCGCTGGTGATCCTGGTTGCAGGCTTGGCCGGCTGGTTCTTAGGCCGTCGCGACGCCGCTCCCGACGTCTCCGCTGAGCATGCGCCGCTGAAGGGCGCGGGGAGGGCGGCCCTGATCTGCCTTGCCATCTGGCTCGCGCCGGTGGCCCTGGCCTTCGCCCTGGCTCCGCGCTCCGCCCTGGCCCAGATCGGGGCGGTGTTCAGCGGCTTGGCGGTGGTCAGCTTCGGCGGGGCCTATGCGGCCCTGGCCTATGTCGGCCAGGTGGCGGGCGAACTGAACTGGCTGACGCCCAACCAGATGCTCGACGGCCTGGGCCTGGCCGAGACCACGCCGGGACCGCTGGTGCTGACCTTCGTCTTCGTCGGCTTCGTGGCCGCCTGGCGCGACGCCGACCCGGCCCTGGCCTGGCCGGCCGCGATCCTGGGCGGGCTGATGGCGGCCTGGGCGACCTTCGCCCCGTCGTTCCTGTGGATCTTCGCCGGCGGACCGTTCGTCGAGCGCCTGCGCGCCCACGCCCGCGCCGCGGCGGCCCTGTCGTGGGTCGGGGCGGCGGTAGTCGGGGTGATCGCCAGTCTGGCGCTGTGGTTCGCCGTTCACTTGCTGTTTCGCAGCGGGAACGAGGCCGCCTGGGGGCCGTTTCGCACGACGCTGCCCGACCTCTTCAGCCTCGATCCGGTCGCGCTGGGCCTTACCGTCCTCGCCTGCGGCCTGACCTTCGCCCTGCGGCTGCCGATCCTGGCCCTGGTGGGGGTGATGACGCTGGCGGGCCTGGCCTGCGGGGCGCTGTTCTAAAGCTTCCCCTAGGGTAGCATTTTTGCGCTTGCGAACCGGCGTTCTGTGTTATGCTGCGCCGCACAATCGCGATCGACGGAGTGAACGGCCATGGCTTCCTCGTCCTTCCTGCCCCTGTCTTCCGAGAGTCCCGAAACACCGTCGGCGCCGAACCTCCTCATCGGGGCCGCATCGCCCCTGTGGGCGGTGTTCGGCGGCGCGGCCGTCGCTGGCGCCGCCTGGTGGTGGTGGTCCAACCGATGGCGTGAAGCCGTCAATATCGAGGCCCTGATCGCCCTGGCGCCCGAACCGGTGTCGCGCGGCGTGCTCGACGAGCCGGCCCCAGCCCTGATCGCCACGCCCGCCGATGTGGTCGAGGCCGCCGTCGCCGAGGTCGAGCCGATCATCGAGACGGTCGCCGCCTCGACGGTCGAAATCGTCGAGACCGCCGCCGAGGTCCCCGTCGCGCTCGCCGAAGCCTCGGTCGAGGTGGTCGAGGCCGTGGTCGAAACAGCGCCCGAGCCTGTGGTGGAAGCGATCGCCGAGCCGGCCGAGACCGTGGTCGAAGAGGTCGTCGCGCCCGCCAACGACGTCGCCTCCAAGGTCGTGGCCTCCGCCAAGGACGTCGCCGACGACCTGACCCTGCTGGTCGGCATCGGCCCCAAGCTGGCCGCCTCGCTGGCCGAGCTGGGCGTCACCCGCTTCCGCCAGATCGCCGACTGGAGCGCCGACGAGCTCGAAAGCTTCGACAAGCTGCTCAGCCTCAAGGGCCGCGCCGAGCGCGACGCCTGGGTCGCCCAGGCCAAGCGGCTGGCCGAGGGCGCGGGCTCGACGGGCGGCTAGGCGCCGCCCATCGTCCAGATCTTCTTGATCACGCCCGAGAAGCTCAACATCGGCTGGCCGCCGGTGGAGAGCAGGCCGCGCACGAAGATCATCGAGCCGCCGGCGCGGATCACCTCGCCGGTCGCTTCGATCAGGTCGCCGGGCTTGGCCGGGCCGACGAAGTCGCCGTTCAGCGACACGGTCACGGCCTTGGCGTTGTCCAGCTCGCGCCAGGCGATGGCGAACAGCGAGAAGTCGGCGAAGGTCAGCATGCAGCCGCCGTGCATGAAGCCGCCGCCGTTCATGTGGCGCGGCTCGGCCCGGAACGCGCAGCGCACCTTGCCGTCCTCCTCGCGGAAATAGAACGGCCCGGCCGTGTCCTCGAAGGGGTCCTGGCCCGTCCAGGTGCGCCAGCCCGCCCACTCGCCGTCCTCGACCAGCCTTGGCCCGCTGACGATCTCGTTGCCGCCGTCCATGCCCTGCGCTCCCGTACTTTCTCGTTGTTTTGCTGTTCAGCTAAGACCCCGGCGGACGCCGAAGCAAGCCGGCGTCTGGCCGCGGCCGTCGAACTGGGGCAGGTTCGCCTGGAACTTGCGGGGGCTTGGAATACGCATGTTGGGTAGAGCGATCGCCGGGGCCCTGGCGGCCTGGACCTTGACGGCGTTTCTGGCGACCGGCGCGATGGCGCAGGACGCGCCGATGATCATGCCGATGTCGGAGTTCCAGCTGGAGATGCGGGCGGCGCTGCTGAAGGCCGACCCCACGCTCCGCATCGAACTGGTCGGCGAGGACAGCCTGAAGATCCATCAGGCCAAGGCCGCCAAGGACGACGACGGCATGTCGCTGTTCCTGGACAACGCCTACGGCCGCTATCGCAACACGCCCGGGGATCTCGACACGATCATCGGGCAGCTGGCGCGGGTCATGGCCTCGAGCGGCGAGAAGGCCGCGCTGGAACGCGACAAGCTGGTCGTGCTGATCCGGCCCGTCGAATACCTCCAGGCGATGCCGGGCGCCGAACTGGTCTACAGGCCGCTGGTCGGCGACTTCATCGAGGTCGTGGCTGTCGACGAGAGCGAGAGCTTCCGTCTGGCCACCAAGGACGATCTCACCAAGGCCGGGATCGAGACCGCCGACGCCTGGACCGCCGCGCGCAAGAACACCGGCGAGAAGATCGGGCCCCTGGAGGTCGAGTCGATGGAGCCCGGCGTCTGGTTCGTCACCGACGGCGCCAGCCTGGCGCTGAACCTGGTGTCGATGCCCGAGCGCTGGTCCGCGCAGGGCATCCAGATCAAGGACGAGGCGGCCGTCGTCTTCCTGCAGCGCAACGTGTTGCTGATCGCCGACACAGCCGATCCGGCGCGGCTTTCGCGCTTCGTGAAGTTCGTGAAGGCCAACCAGGGCGAGCCCGAGGTCTTCTCGACGAGCGTTTTCCTTTATCGCCACGGAAACTGGTCGGTGCTAGAGCCGAGCAAATGACCACCCCGATCCAAGACACCATCCTTTCGCAGCTGGCCGACCTGCCGGCCGGCAAGTCCATCGACCCGATGTCGGTGGCCAAGGCCATTCAGCCCGAGCGCTGGCAGCGGCTGCTCGGCCACGTCCGCACCGACGCCGTCGAACTGGCCAAGGAAGGCAAGATCGTCATCCTGCGCCACAACAAGCCGGTCAATCCCGAGAAGTTCCGGGGCGTCTATCGCCTGCGCCTGCCGCTGGAAGGCGATCCGACCAGCTTCCCGGATGTGGCCGACGACGGGGCCGACGACGCCGAGGCCTGAGCCGCTTCAGGACCCGCTCCGAACACGTCGGCGAGTGGGTCTTGAAATGCAACTGCATCGATGAACCTATGAGCCTTTCAAATACATCGGGAGGTTCGTCATGATCGTCTTCGGTTCGTCGCTTTCCCCCTATGTGCGCAAGACCCTGGCCTTCGGGGCCGAGAAGGGCCTCGTGCTCGAGAACCGGGTGTCGCCGCCCGGGACCCTCGATCCCGACTTCGCCGAGTGCAGCCCGTTCCGGAAGATCCCGGCCTTCCAGGACGGCGACTTCCGCATCTCGGACTCCACGGCGATCATCACCTATCTCGAAGCCCTGCATCCGGAGCCCAACCTGATCCCGGCCGAGCCGCGCGCCCGCGCCCGGGCGGTGTGGTTCGAGGAGTACGCCGACACCATCCTGGTGGCGGCAGGCGGCAAGATCTTCTTCAACCGCATCGTCGCCCCGCGCTTCATGCGCAAGCCTGGCGACGAGGCGATCGCCGCCAAGGCCGAGGCCGAAGAGCTGCCGCCGGTGCTCGACTATCTGGAGACCATCGTGCCCGACGTCGGCGGCTTCCTGCTGGAGGATCGCCTGACCCTGGCCGACATCGCCGTTGCCAGCCCCTTCGCCAACCTGCGCCACCTGGGGCTGGACCTGTCGCGCTGGCCGCGCACCAAGGCCTATACCGACGCCATCCTCGCCCGGCCCTCGTTCGCCGAGCTGATCGCCAGGGAAGAGGGGCTCCTGGCCATGTTCGCGGCCCCGACCGCGGCCTGACCGCTTGCCAAGCCGCGCTTGCCAGCGGAGATTGAGCGGCAAGCGCGGGGAGAGCCAGCCGTCATGACCAACCCGTCGCCACCCGACCTCCTCACCGACGAGGAGGCGCTCTCTTTGGCGGCCGGCCCGCAGGATCGCCTGCGCCTGCTGCGGGTGATCGAGGCCAACTTCAAGCTCATGCTGGCCTGGACGGCGACCCAGCCGCTGTCGGACGCGATGATGGTCGAGGCTAAGGCCCAGGCGACGAATTTTCTGACCCAGCTCTGGGAGCATGGCTCGCTGTTCGGGGCGACGGCCCAGGAGGCTTTCGAGGTCACCTGCGACGCGAGCAACAACCCGGCCTCGGGCCCGCTCGCCCTCGTCTTGCGGCTCGATACAGCCCTTGCTCTCGACGCGCCCGGCAAGCTCGTCGCTGTGCCTTTCCACTTTCCCGTGGCCAGGTCGTAGGGCCGCACGCCCTTGGCGCGGGACCGGCGGCCGCCTAACTGCGGGACCATGTCGCTCGACGCCCTGCTTTCCGAGATCCGCGCCTGCCGGGCCTGCGTCGGCGACCTGCCCGAACCCCGACCGGTGGTGCGGGTAGGCGAGGGGACGCGCCTGCTGATCTGCGGCCAGGCGCCGGGCCGGCTGGTGCACGAGACCGGCCTGCCGTTCAACGATCCGTCCGGAAATCGACTGCGCGACTGGATGGGGATCGACCGTGGCGCCTTCTATGGCCGGCCCGAGATCGGGGTGGCGGCCATGGCCTTCTGCTTTCCCGGCACCAATCCCAAGGGCGGCGACTATCCGCCGCCGCCGCGCTGCGCCGAGCTTTGGCGCAAGGACCTGCTGGCCCTGCTGCCCAAGGTCGAGCTGACCCTGCTGGTCGGCGGCTACGCCCAGGCCTGGGCGCTGGGCGACGCCATGAAGCCGACCATGACCGAGACGGTGGCCGCCTGGAGCGAATACGTGGGGTACGGCGTTCTGCCCCTGCCGCACCCGTCGTGGCGCAACACCGCCTGGCTCAAGCGCAATCCCTGGTTCGAGGACGAGGTGACGCCCTATCTTCGCCGCCGTGTCGCGGGCATGTTGGCCCCATGAACCGCCGGAGCCTCCTCCTCACAGTCGGGGCCGCCGGCCTCGCCGCCGCCTGCGCCCCCATCACCCAGCGCCCGGACCTCGCCCCGCTGGGCCTGCGCGGCGCCCGCCTGGAAGACGACTGGCTGGTCAGCTTCGACGGCGCCAAGCTGGGCATCAAGCGCTGGCTGCCGGAAGGCGGCGCGCCGACCCACGTGGTCGTCGGCCTGCACGGCATGAACGACTATTCCAACGCCTATCACCTGGCCGCGCCGTGGTGGGCCCAGCAGGGGATCGCCACCTACGCGCTGGACCTGCGCGGTTTTGGCCGCTCGCCCGCCCGGGGCGTCTGGGCCTCGAGCGACCTGATGATCGAGGACGTCCGCACCCTGGTGGCCCTGGTGCGCGAGGCCCATCCCGAGGCCAAGGTCTCGCTGGCCGGGGTCAGCATGGGCGGGGGGCTGGCCATCGCCGCCATGGCGACCGACAACCCGCCGGCCGCGGACAGTCTCCTGCTGTTCGCTCCCGCCGTCTGGGGTTGGTCGAACCAGCCGCTGCCCTACAAGACCAGCCTGTGGATCACCGCCCACACCGCCCGCAGCTGGGTGGTCAAGCCGCCCGAATGGCTGGTCTCCAAGGTCCAGCCCACCGACAATATCGACGAGCTGCGCCGCATGGGCCGCGACCCGCTGATGATCTGGGGCGCGCGGTCCGACACCCTCTACGGCCTGGTCGGGTTGATGGAGCGGGCCTGGGCGTCGCTGGGCAAGGTGAAGGTCCCGGTCGCCTACTTCTACGGCGAGCACGACGAGATCATTCCCGACGAGCCGACGCAGCAGGCCGCCCGCCGGCTGAAGCCTGACGATCGTTCGGCGTTCTACGCCAACGGCTACCATCTTCTTCTGGTCGACAAGCAGGCGGAAGTCGTCTGGCGCGACGCGGCGGCGTTCCTCAAGGACCCGCAGGCCGACCTGCCGTCGGGCGCGCCGCCGATCCCGGGCGCGCCGACCGCGCCGAATATCGTCAAAGTTCAGGGTGTTCCGGCCGGACGCTAGTTGAACGTCCGGCGTATTGCAGTGCGAAAAGAACGATCATCGGCCTATGTGACAAAAGGCCGATGAAGTGATCCTTGCGGCGACGGTCGTTGGGGCGTACATCCCGGCGCACTGTTTTCAGGCTGAGGCACGGCATGACCTTGTTCGATCTCCCCGATTTCGAGGGACACGAAGGCGTCCATTCGTTCTACGACGAGAAGACGGGCCTCAAGTCGATCATCGCCGTCCACTCGACCGCGCGCGGCCCCGCCGCCGGCGGCTGCCGCATGTGGGACTACGCCAGCAGCGAAGCGGCCCTGACCGACGCCCTGCGCCTGTCGCGCGGCATGTCCTACAAGAACGCCATGGCCGACCTCGACTTCGGCGGCGGCAAGGCCGTGATCATCGGCGACAGCCGCAGCCAGAAGACGCCGGAACTGTTCGAGGCCTTCGGCCGCGCGGTCGACAGCCTGGGCGGCAGCTACTGGACCGCCGAGGACGTCGGCGTCTCGCCGGCCGACCTGGAGAGCACCCGCAGGACCACCCGCTACGTCGCCGGCCTGGAAGGCCACGCGGCCGCCTCGGGCGATCCCTCGCCGGTCACCGCCGAGGGCGTGTTCCGCGGCGTGCGCCTGTGCGTAGAGCGCGCCCTGGGGCGTGACCTCAAGGGCGTGAAGGTGGCCATCCAGGGCGTCGGCCATGTCGGCGCCTACCTGGCCGAGAAGCTGCACGCGGCCGGCGCCCAGCTGATCATCGCCGACGTCAACCAGGCCGCCCTCGCCGAAGTGGCGGCCAAGACGGGCGCGCAGATCGTCTCGACCGACGCCATCTTCGACGTCGAGGCCGACGTGTTCGCGCCGTGCGCGCTGGGCGGCGCCATCTCGGCGACGACCCTGCCGCGCCTGAAGGTCAAGGTCATCGCCGGCGGCGCCAACAACCAGCTGGCCGACGCCCTGATCGGCCAGACCGTGTTCGACCGCGGCATCCTCTACGCCCCGGACTACGTCATCAACGGCGGCGGCATCATCAACGTCGCCGCCGAGATCCGCGCCCTGGAAGCCGGCGGCGCCTTCGATCCGGCCTGGGTGGCGACCAAGCTCGACCGCCTGGCCCTGACCCTGGCCGAGGTGCTCGACCAGTCCAAGGCCGAGGGCCGCCCGGCCAACCTCGTCGCCGACGAGATCGCTCGGGCGCGGATTTCGGCGGCGCGTCCCTGATCCTTCTCCCCTTGCGGGAGAAGGTGGCGGTCGAAGACCGTCGGATGAGGGGTCTCTCAGAAACCAGATGCCGCGAAAGCTGATCGGCTTTCGCGGCGTTTCTGTACGTGCGACCCCTCACCCGACCCCGCTCCGCGGGGCCACCCTCTCCCGCAAGGGGAGAGGGATCAGCGCCCGCTCAGGCTCGCCCCAGCGTCCTTGTCCAGCCGCAGATAGACCGGCAGGGCCAGCAGGGTCACCAGCCCGATCGCCGCGAACGGCAGGGTGAAGCTGGCGGGCGTCAGGCCGCCGGCGCCGACGTCGCGGGTCAGGTGCAGCATCAAACCACCGAAGCTGACGCCCAGCGCCAGGCCGACCTGCTGGCTGACCGCCGCCAGGGTCGAGGCCGCCGCCACGCGCGGCTGGGGCACGTCGGCATAGGCGATGGTGTTGGCGGCGATGAACTGGCTGGACCGCGCGAAGCCGCCGACCAGCAGCAGGCCGATCATCAGCCACATCGGCGTCGAGGCCGTGAAGAGGCCCGGGACGGCCGTCATGATCGCCGTGGCGACGACGAACACCGCCAGGGCCGAACGGAAGCCGTAGCGCTTGAGCAGGGCGCTGGCGAACGGCCGGGCCACCAGCACGCCGGCCCCGGTGGCGATGGTCACGGCGCTGGCCTTCAGCGGGCTCCAGCCCAGGGCGACCTGCAGCAGCAGCGGCATCAGGAACGGGCTCGCCCCGATGCCCAGCCGCACGAAGGCGCCGCCCAGCAGGCTGGCGCGATAGGTCGGGAAACGCAGCAGGGTCAGGTCCAGGATCGGGCGGCTCACCACCTTGCAGCGCCGCAGATAGAGCCAGCCCGCGCCCAGCGACACGACCAGCAGGGCCAGTTGCAACGGCGGCGGCAGCAGCGGCAGGCCGGCGGTCTCGGCCAGGCCGATCAGGCCCGACAGCGCGATGGCGCTCATGATGAAGCCGGGTGTGTCGAAGCGGCCGGCCTCGCGGTCGGGCGCGCCCTTGGGCACGAAGCGGCGCACGGCGATCGCCCCGACCAGGCCGATCGGCAGGTTCAGGTAGAAGATCCACGGCCAGTCGGCGATCGACAGCACGAAGCCGGCGATCGGCGGTCCGATCAGCGGCCCGATCATGGCCGGCATGGTGAACCAGCCCATGGCGCTGATCAGCTTGTCCTTGGGCGTGGAGCTGACGACGATCAGCCGCGCCACCGGCGTCATCATCGCCCCGCCGATCCCCTGGATAACCCGCGCCCCGACCAGCTGGGCCAGGCTCTGCGACAGGCCGCACAGGGCCGAGCCGCCCAGGAACACCAGCATGGCCAGCAGGAACACCCGCCGCGCCCCATAGCGCTGGGCCGCCCAGCCGCTGGCCGGGGTGAACACCGCCAGCGCGAGAATGTAGGAGGTCAGCGCCAGCTTCAGGTGGATCGGATCGGCCGAGAAGGCCTGGGCCAGGCGCGGCAGGGCGGTCGACAGCGCCGTGGAGTCGATGAACTCCATCAAAAGCGCGCTGGCGACGGCCAGGGAGACGAGGCGGGTGGTCCAGGGGGACGGATCGGGCGCTTCGGTTTCGAGGGAGGGCGCCGGGCGCGGATCTGAGGCGAGATCGGACACGGGCGCCAGTTACGCCCGGCGGGCGGCCGGCTCAAGGAAAGAGTGGATAACTTCGGTCCCAGGAGGTCGCCGTTGCGCCGAACGCCTCGAGGCTTCATTCTGCCAAACAGACGTTCGAGACCTCCCCAGAGACTCCCCGAGACCCGGCCGATGTTCCTTCGCTTCTTTTCCGAGCTGCGCCAGGCCAAGGTGCCGGTCAGCTTGCGCGAATACCTCCTGCTGATGGAGGCCCTCGACAAGGGCGTCATCGACCGCTCGATCGACGACTTCTACTTCCTGTCGCGCGCCAGCCTGGTGAAGGACGAGAAGAACCTCGACAAGTTCGACCGCGTGTTCGGCCACGTCTTCAAGGGGCTGGAGACGGTGGGCGAGGGGATCACGGCCGACATCCCGGAAGAGTGGCTGAAGGCCCTGACCGAGAAGTTCCTCACCGACGAGGAGAAGGCCCAGATCGAGGCCCTGGGCGGCTTCGAGAAGCTAATGGAGACCCTGCGCGAGCGCCTGGCCGAGCAGAAGGAACGCCACCAGGGCGGCAACAAGTGGATCGGCTCGGGCGGCACCTCGCCGTTCGGCAACAACGGCTATAACCCCGAAGGCGTGCGCATCGGCCAGGACAAGGGCCGCCACGGCCGGGCCGTGAAGGTCTGGGACAAGCGCGAGTACAAGAACCTCGACGACAGCGTCGAACTGGGCACCCGCAACATCAAGGTGGCGCTGCGCCGCCTGCGCAAGTTCGCCCGCACCGGCGCGGCCGAGGAGCTGGACCTGCCCGGCACCATCCGCGGCACGGCCGAGAAGGGCTATCTCGACATCCAGCTGCGTCCCGAGCGTCGCAACGCCATCAAGGTGCTGATCTTCTTCGACATCGGCGGCTCGATGGACGGCCACATCAAGCTCTGCGAGGAGCTGTTTTCCGCCGCCAAGACCGAGTTCAAGAACCTGGAGTTCTACTACTTCCACAACTGCCTCTATGAGGGCGTGTGGAAGGACAACAAGCGCCGGCACACCGAGAAGATCCCGACCTGGGAGGTGCTCCACAAGTTCCCGGCCGACTACAAGGTGATCTTCGTCGGCGACGCGACCATGAGCCCCTACGAGATCACCTATCCGGGCGGCAGCGTCGAGCACTGGAACGAGGAGCCGGGCGCCATCTGGATGAGCCGGGTCACCGACATCTACCAGAGCTGCATCTGGCTGAACCCCACGCCCGAACGCCACTGGGACTACACTCAGTCGATCGGCGTCATGAAGCAGCTGATGAATGAGCGCATGTTCCCGCTGACCATCGACGGGCTCGACAAGGCGATGCGGGAACTGGTGCGGGGCTGAGCAGGGACCCTTCTCCCCTTGCGGGAGAAGGTGGCGGCCGAAGGCCGTCGGATGAGGGGTCTCTCAAAAATCCGACGCCGCACCCGGCCGCACCGCTACGCGCAGCCGACAGGGCTATCGACCCCTCACCCGACCCGCTTCGCGGGCCACCCTCTCCCGCAAGGCGAGAGGGATCACAGCCCCGACAAATACCCCGCAATCGCCGTCCGGCGCGCGTCCAGCGCCTCCAGCTGCGCCCGCAGCCGCGCCTTCAGCCTGTCCGGACACGCCCCGTCCTCGCCCAGCAGTTCGGCGATCTCGGAGATCGGCAGGCCCAGGGCCTTGAGGCCGGCGATGGCCGCCAGCCGGGCGCGGGCCGCCTGGCCCAGGGTGCGGACGTTCTTCGGCCCGCGCCCGCAGGCGATCAGGCCCATCTCCTCGTAGTGGCGGATGGCGCGCAGGGTCAGGCCCAGTTGCTCGGCGACGACGCCGATCGGGATCTCCGAGGCGCGCACGGTGAAGCGCGGGGCGGACCCCATCGAGTTTGGGGCGACGGCGGTGCTCTGGATCGAAGGCATCGGAACTCCCTTGCGAAGGCTCGTCTGGGCGCGGCGGCGGCGCTCGGCCAGGGCGATGGCCGCCTTTGTCCGCGGGCCGGGGATGGAGAGGTCGTGGAGGTTCATCCGAACTCCACCAACACCTGGTCGGCGGCCACCGGATCGCCGGCCTTGGCGTTGACGGCCTTGACGACGGCGT
>NZ_JBWKNI010000034.1:0-25895 GCF_059415485.1 Caulobacter sp. GW821-FHT10C03
GGCTGATCGAGCTGGTCGCTCCGTTCGGCGGCCAGGACGAGATCCTCGCCGATCTCGCCGCCAACGTCTTCCCTGGCCAGAGCTTCAAGTTCCACACCGTCGGCGCCGACGGCCAGCGCCAGGTCGTCTCCTATCCCCCGCAGCCCCAAGCCTGAGTTCGTGTCGTCGTGCTGATCGCTTCCCTCGCCGCGGCGGGCGCCCTGGGCCTTTCCTGGCCCAGCCTGCCGCACTCCATCCCGTTCCCGACCGAAGGGATGCATCGGCGCGCCGGCTACAAGGTCAAGACCAAGGCCTACCACCTCAAGGGCTGGGAGATGCGCATCGAGCGCGACGGCTTCACGGGCCTGACCCGCTGCCGGCTCTATGCGCCCTCGACCGTTCTTCAGGGGCGCATCACCTATGCCCGCGACGTGCTCGGCTTCCATCTGGGCGAGGACGTCGACGTGGCGCAGGCCTGGTACAGCATCGACGACAAGCCGCCCGTCGCCTGGCGCGACGACTTCCCGACCCTGGCGTCCCGGCGCGAGCCGCTGTCGACCGACAACCTGTTCAACCCGACCGGCGGCGTCGTGCTGATCCCGCACGAAAAGCTGGACGGCGCGCGCACCGTGACCATTCGGGCCGGTCGCGACCAAGCGCCCAAGCGCTTTCGCCTGAAGGGGTTCGAGCGGGCCCTGGCGGCGGCGCGGGCCAATGGTTGCGGCGTTGCGGGCGGCGTTGCGGGCGGCGAAGCGGGGAGCGACGCGTTCGAGCGCGACGCCCTGACGCCGTGAGGCGGACCAGCCTCGCCGCGTTCGCTCTCTGCCTGACCGCGACCACGCCCGCCGCCGGCCGGGCCGAAGACCTCGCCGACGCCCTGGCGCGGGCCTATCAGAGCAATCCCTCCCTGCAGAGCCAGCGCTACGAACTGCGCGCCCTCGACGAGGTCTATGTCCGCGCCCATGCGGGCGTGCGGCCGTCGGCCGAGCTGCGGCTGACCGGCGACTATGCGGACAACCGGTTCGGCGACGCGGCCCAGGCCCTGCGCCTGGTGGCCGATCCCACGGTCGGCCGCCGCCTGGAGACCAACCAGGGCGAGGCCACGGTGATCCTGGAGCAGCAGCTCTACAGCGGCGGTCAGGCCAGCGGCGCGATCGATGCGGCCGCCCTGCGCATCCGCGGCGGCCGCGCGGCCCTGCGGATCGCCGAGGGCGACCTGCTGCTGCAGGTGGTCGCCGCCTATGCCGACGTCCGCCGCGACCGCCAGAGCCTCGAGGTTCGGCGCAACAACCTGGCGGCCCTGGAGCGGCAGCTGGACATCACCAAGGCCCGCCAGGAGGCGGGGGAGGTGACCCGCACCGACGTCGCCCAGGCCCAGGCCCAGCGCGAGGCGGCCCTGGCCCAGATCATGGCCGCCCAGGTGCAGTTGGAGGCCAGCCGGGCCAACTACGCCGCCCTGGTCGGCGAGAACCCCGGCGAGCTCGATCCCGAGACCCCGCTGCCGCTGTTGCCGGGCACGCTGGACGAGGCTTTCGACCGCGCCGAGCGCGACAATCCCGATCTCGAACAGGTCCGCCTGACCGAACGCGAAAGCCATTTGCAGGCCCAGCTGGCCAAGACCGCCGCCCGGCCGACCGTGACCGCGCGGACCGCCTATGGCACGTCGGGCGAATTCGCTCCGTTCTACAGCCAGGACCAGGACAGCGCCTGGACCGCCACCATCGCGGTCAGCAAGCCGCTGTTCGCCGGCGGCGCCTACCAGGCCTCGTACCGCGAGGCGCTGAACCGCAACGGCGCCGACCTGCTGCGGGTCGAGGCAGCGCGCCGCCAGGTGATCCAGAACGTGCTGTCGGCCTGGAACCAGGCCGCGGCCGGACGGGCCAACATCAAGGTCCAGCTCGCCCAGGTGCGGGCCGCCGAGATCGCCTTCGACGGCATGAGCGAGGAGTTCAGGGTCGGCCAGCGCTCGACGCTCGACGTGCTGGTGGCCGAGCAGACCCTGCGCGAGGCGCAACTGGCCCTGCTGGGGTCGCGCCGCGACGCCTTTGTCGCCGAGGCGGCTCTTCTGCGTCAGCTGGGACTGCTGGAGATGGGCGTGCTGACCACCGGCGTGCGGCTCTACGATCCGTCGGCCCACCTGCGCGAGGTGCGGGGCAAGGGCGCCGTGCCGTGGGAGGGCCTGCTGGTGGCGCTGGATCGCGCGGGACGGGGCGGGCTCGATCCGCTGCCGGTGACCCGGGCGGGCGGCGGACAGGCCGACTTCGCGCCGGCCGCGCCGCCGGTCGAGCGCCCGCTGGCCGTCACGACGCCCACCGAGCCGCGAGCGACCCGGCGCTAGCCGGGCGCTCGACACGGCGGCGCGGGGCGCGTAACTCGGGCCTTCCATCCGTCGTCCTGCTGGAGCCATGCTGCAGTCGCTGAAGCTCCTCCTGCCGGCCCTGATCCCGTCGTGGAACTTCTTCGACGTGATCGCGCCGTCGCCGCGGATCGAGTACGCGCTGCTGGCCTCGCCCGACGCGGCTCCCGAATGGCGGGAGTTTCGGCCTCGGCCGCGGCGCGTCTCGGCGACCGCCATGCTGTCGCGCCTGTTCTGGAACCCGGGCCGCAACGAGGACCTGTTCCTGGTCAGCTGCGCCGAGCGTCTGGTCGATCAGCCCACCGCCCACAGCGAGGATGAGATCTACCGCCGGATCGCCGCCGATTTCGGTCCGGAGACGGGCGGCTGGCTGTGCTTTCGGCTGCTGTTCCTGGCCTGGGAGGACGGGGCGATCGTCGGCGAGGTGCTGTTCACCGCCGAGCCGCGCCGGTGGAAGGACGCGGCATGACCCTGGAGGCCGCCGCCCGCCTGAGCCAGGTCCTGCTGGCCCTGGCCCTGATCCAGCAGAGCCTGGAGCATCTGTCCGTCTCGCGCCCGGATCGTCCGCTGTTCGCCGCGCGCATCGTGCTGTGTCTGCTGGTCGTGGCGGGACTGGTCTCGCCCTGGCCGCTGGTCGGCCTGGCCCTGGTGTCGCTGATGGTGCTGCGGCGCTTCCAGGGGCCCTACAACGGCGGCAGCGATCGCATGGGCCTGCTGGCCCTGTGGTGTCTGACGCTGACGGCGCTCATGCCCGCGCCGCGCCTGAAGGAGCTGTTCTTCGGCTATCTCGGCGCGCAGCTGATGCTGTCCTACGTCGTGTCGGGCTGGGTGAAGATCATCAACCCCGACTGGCGCTCGGGCGTGGCGCTGCGGCAGGTGTTCCAGTTCTCGGCCTATCCGGTAGCTGAGAGCCTGCGCGGCTGGGCGGCGCGACCGCGCCTGCTGCTGGCCATGTCGTGGGCGGTGATGGCCTTCGAGCTGACCTTTCCGCTGACCCTGCTGTCGCGGCCGGCGTTGATCGCGGGCCTGGTCGTGGCGGCGGCCTTCCACCTGGCCAACGCCTGCCTGTTCGGCCTCAACCGCTTCTTCTGGATCTGGCTGGCGGCCTATCCCGCCATTCTCTGGCTCCAGGATCGGCTGTTCTGAGCCTGCTCAGGCGAAGATCTTGATCACCGACGCCAGGATCTCTTCCTTCGAGCGCACGCCCATCTTGCCGTGAATATGCTTGATGTGGGTGCGGACGGTCAGGATCGAGACGCCCTTCTGGTCGGCGATCCGTTCGGCGCTGTTGCCGGCGATGATCTCGGCCAGGATCCGGGCCTCCATCGTGCTCAGCCCGAACATCGCTTCCAGGCGGGGCAGGTGGGCCGGGGCGTCGAAATCCTTGAGCACGATGACCAGGGCGCGGTCGTCGCCGTCCCGCACCACGCGCATGCGCATCAGGTAGCGTTCGTCCTGGTCGCAGTCGATGATCTGGCAGACCTCCTGGCCGGCCAGGGCCTCGGCCATGCGCTCGACCAGGAACTGGTGGGCCCGGCGGTCAACGCCGCCGACCTTGCCGCCGCGATCGACCAGCGGGCTCGCGCCCGACAGCATCACGGCCGCGGCGCGCGAGCGCCACAGCACGGTCCCGTGGGAGTCGATGACGATGCGGGCGATCTCGTCTTCATCCAGACAGAAGCGTATCGCGCTGATGTCGATGAGCGAAGCGTGGGAACCATCCATCGGCCTATTCCCTCCCTTGAAGGCGTGGCTACTTGGGCCGCGCCATTTTTATGCCTTACTTAAATCGAGTTACGGCCGAGTTATCCACAACCTAGGATAAATGAGAGCGCTTTCGCGTCAGTTTGACGCATTAGTCGCTGATAATGATTATCATCCAAATTCAGATCATCGATCTGCATTACTAAGATCAATTTAGTTTTCCAATATTCTCCTCAATTTCCATCAATTCCCCCGTTGGGTGAAACTGTATTCTGTACCCAAGGTGGGGGATTTCAGGTCCTCGGTTCTCTGCAATCGTTCATTAAGAACTTGTTAAGAGAAACGAGGATCGGGACATGGCCGACAAGCTATCGACGCTTCCTCGCGCTCTGCGCAGCCAGCGCAAGCCGTCCTTGAAGGACTGGATACTTGGCGGGAGCTTGCTCGCGGGCGCTCTATTCGTTGCGAGCGTTGGTGAAAGCCGCGCCCAGGTCACCGCCTACGCCGGCGGTTCGCCCCCCAACATCGTGCTGTCCATTCCGGTGACGGCTTCGGTGGGCGGCCGCTGCGGCTTCTCGCCTGGCGCCGCGCCGAGCGGCACGAAGGACGTCGGCGAGGTCAACAACGCCTTCACCGCCGACTTCCCGTTCACCCTGCAGTGCACGGTGCCGTTCCGGGCTGCGGTGATCTCGAGCAACGGCGGCCTGCTGGCCTCCAGCGTCACCCCGGCGACCGGCTACACCAACCTGGCGCCTTATCTGGTCGACCTGAACCTGGTCGGCGACGTCGGCGTCGGCGCGGTCAACGCCACCTGCGACACCGGCGACCTGAAGACGACCTCTGGCGCGACGTGCGGCTTCAAGGGGCCGGCCTCGGCCAGCCAGGGCCTGCGCCTGAACGGTTCGTCCTACGACACCAGCGGCTCCTACGTGCGGGTTCATCGCGGCGCCTATGCCGGCGCCCAGATCCTGGCGGCCGCCAACACCTATTCGGACTCGCTCACGGTGACGCTCAGCGTCTCGCCGTGACCGCGCTTACGGGTCCGCTCCCCCGGCGGATCCGGCGTCTTTCAGGGGGAGGGGGCCTCGGCCCGAACAACAGAGAGAAGCCGGTCCGCCGGCGCGACATTTGGGAGTGAAGACATGAACAAGACGATCCTCATCGGCGCCGCCGCCCTTCTGGGCCTGGCGATCGCCCCGGCCGCCATGGCCCAGACGGTGACCGGCACGGTCAACGTCACCGGCAGCGTCGCGGCCAAGTGCGTGGTCATCACCGGCGGCAGCGGCGGCACCTTCTCGGGCTCGATCCCGCTGGGCGAACTGGCCCAGGCCGACGGCACCCTGTCGACCACCCTGTCGGGCTCGACCAACGCCAGCCCCGGCGGCTCCACCCAGTTCCGGGTCAACTGCAACAGCGCCGCCCCCAAGGTGACCCTGAGCTCGACCCGCCTGGCCCTGACCCCCAGCGCCTCGGCCCCGACCGGCTACACCGGCGTGATCGACTACACCGCCGCGCTCGACGCCGCCCTGGCCAACAGCACGACCCAGACGGTCAGCTACGTGACCGCCGCCGCCCTGCCGGCCGCCACGGTCCAGAACCTGTCGACCAGCCTGGCCAACAGCGCCGGCAACCTGACGGTCAAGGCCTACGCGCTGAACACCGCCTCGGGCGCGCTGCTGATGGCCGGCAACTACGCCAGCACGATCTCGATCACCATCGAGCCCTCGTGATCGCGCGGGAAAGGGGAGAAACGCCATGCGTAGCGCCCTTCTCCTGACCGCCGCCGCGGCGAGCTTCACGCTCGTCGCGGCCGGGGGGCAGGCCCAGGCCCAGAGCGTCACCGGCACGGTCCAGGTGAACGGAACGGTGGCCAACCGCTGCCTGTTCGTCACCGACAACGTCGTGCTCGACCTGGGCGAACTGTCGCTGCAGACCGGCGACGTCGCGGCCATCGGCCGCCTCGACCAGGCCAAGCTGACGAGCCGGACGGCGACGTTGAACGGCTGGTGCAACGGCGTGTCGGCGACCATGGCGGTCGAGGCTCAGCCGATCTTCAACACCAGCTTCACCGCCACGGCGCCGACCGGGTTCGAACGCCGGATCGACTACACCGCCACCGCCTCGGCCGCTCCGGCCAGCGGTTCGGTGTCGGCGTCCGACACCACCGTCACGTCCGGCGGCGGCTCGGCCAGCACCACCGGCATCTTCGCCAGCGACATCGTCGTCAGCTTCGCCGACGCGGCCACGCCCGCCGGCGGCCGGCTGATCTCCGGGTCCTATTCGGGCTCGGTGGCCGTGACGCTGGCTCCGGCCACCTGAAGGGGAGGAAGGTCGTCATGATCCAGCACCGGACCTGTTTCGCCAAGGGCGTTACGAGCTTTGCGGCGGCTCTCGCGGCCCTCGGCTCGCTGTCCGTCGCGACCGGCGCCCAAGCCCAGGATCCCGTCCAGGGAACCGTCGGCCTGGACGCCCAGGTGGCCCAGGTCTGCGTGCTGGGGACGCCCAATCCCGGGACCCTGGCCCTTGGCCAGATCTCCGAGGCCTCGGGAGCGCGGGTGGGCCGGCTGACGACCATCGCCAGCCAGTCCATCCAGCTGCCCGGCACCTTCTGCAACTACGCCGGCGCGGCCCTGGCCATCTCGGCCTCGCCGCTGGCGGTGACCGCCACCACCCAGACCGGCTTCGTCGGCTCCGTGGACTACACCTGCACGATCAGCGCCTGGGGCGCGACGGCGGCGACGGTTCGCACCAGCGCCGGCAGCAGTTCGGGCACGGGCTCCAGCGCGACCAATCCCGCGCCGCAGGAAACCGACCTGACCCTGGTCGTCTCGGACTTCGCCGTGAGCAGCGACGACCTGCTGCAGCCGGGCGCGTACCTCGCGCTCGTGACCATCACCCTCGGGCCCGATGCGGGCCTGGCCGCTTCGGGGAGCTGAACCATGCGGCGCACCTTTCTCATCCTCGCCCTGGCTATCGCCCCCTTTGCAATGACTGGCGCAGCCTGGGCCCAGACCTACGGACCGTCCGACAGCGCCGGGCCGATCCAGATCACCGCCACCGTGCCCGACAACATCTGCACGATCGGCGACCTCTCCGACGGCGACAACCTGTTCGACGTCGGGGTGATGATCGACACCACCACGGGCCTGCTGCTGTCGACGCTGTCGGCGCCGCCCAAGGTGCTGACCGGAACCCAGTGCGGCGCTCCGAGCCAGCTGACCATCTCCGCCACCCAGATGACGGCCCAGGCCTTCACGATGACGCCGCCGAACGGCTTCTCGCGCGGGGTCGACTACACGGCCACCGCCTCGGGCTGGACCACGGTGGACGCCAGCTACGCCACGGGCGACGCCGCCAACACGGCCGCCACCCAGACCCGCGACACCGGCGGATCGGGCCAGATCACCATCAGCCTGTCGGACTTCGCCACCGCCGGCGGTCCCAGCCTGAGGCCGGTCGCCGACGACACCTATCAGGGGGCGATCGTCGTCACCCTGGCGGCGATCAGTTGAGCGGGGAGGGCGCCATGACCAGCACCAATCGCATGAAGGCCGCCGTTCTCGCCGGGGCCTCGGCCGTCACCCTGCTGCTGCTGGGCCAGATCGCCCGCGCTCAGACCGACGACAACACCCGCGACTTCGTGGTCCAGGGCCAGGTGCCCAAGGTCTGCACGATCGCCTCGCCGACGCTCGGCGCGAGCCAGCTGGTCAACTTCCTCACCCTGACCGGCGGCACGCTGCAGGTCGACCAGCTGACCGATCCGGTCACCCTGTCGACCCGCGCCGCCTCGGCCCAGGTGACCTTCGCGGCGGTGTGCAACTACGCCCACCAGATCGTGCTGGAGAGCCAGAACAACGGCCTGTGGCGCTCGGAACTGGGCCTGACCCCGGCCCCGACCGGCTTCAGCGACGCGGTGCCCTACACCGCGACCCTGGCCTGGGGCCCGATCAACAACCGCTTCGAGGCCGACGCCAGCGCTCGCCAGATCCGCGACAGCGCCCAGGCGGTCGACCAGCCGGTCGTCGGCGACGTGACCCTGCGCCTGGATATCCAGCCGGGCGCCACGAACCTGCAGACCAATGCTCCGCTGGTGTCCGGCGTCTACCGCGACACCCTGCGACTGACGGTGGAACCCCAATGAAGACCGTCCTCATCCTCGCCGCCGCCGCGACGCTGGGCGTCGTCGCCCCCTTGGCTCCAATCGCTTCGGCCCAGACCGTGAACACCACGGGCGACCAGGCCGCCAGCCAGCTGGAGCTGATCGCCCAGGCGCCCAGCGCCTGCGTGCTGTCGCCGCCCTCGGCGGCCAGCGGCGCCAACACCAGCTTCACCGCCCAGGGCGGCCAGGCCGGCGTCGTGCGCTTTACGCAGTTCGTCGATCCCCAGACGGCCCAGCCGCGCGACGCCTCGATCAGCCTGGCCTTCCCGGTGGTCTGCAACTCGGCCCACCGCCTGGTGGTGCGCACCGACGGCACGGGCCTGTCGCGCACCGCCGGCGCCGCGCCAGCCGCGGGCTTCCGCGACAGCCTCGACTTCCAGGTCACGGCCGACTGGGCCGGGGCCAGCGCGTCAGGCTCGAGCACGGCCCTGACTCCGATCGACCTGGTCACCGCCAACGGCGCGGCCGGACAGATGAACCTCGTCGTCGCCGTGGCTGGCGGCGGGGCGCCGATGGTGGCCGGCGACTACGCCGGAACGCTCGTCGTCGAACTGGAAGCCCAGAACTGAACTCTCGAACACCCATGAGGAGCGGACACCGAATGACTCGTTCGAAAAACTACCGGGGGCGTTGGCTAGGGGCGGTCGCCGCCCTCTGTCTCTCGGCTCTCGCGGCGCAGGGGACGCCGGGCTTGGGCGGAAGCGCCCTGGCCATGACCGTCCAGCCCGTCGTCATCGACCTCAAGCCGACCGGTCGGGGCATGTCCCAGATCGTCACGGTGCAGAACACCTTCGCCAACCCGCTGCCGGTCGAGCTGCATGCCGAGGAGCTGTCCTTCGACGACAAGGGCGCCCATCCCAGCGACACGCCGACCAACGACCTGCTGATCTTTCCGCCGCAGGCGGTGATCCAGCCGGGCGAGACGCAGTCGTTCCGGATCCAGTGGGTGGGCGATCCGGCCCTGGCGCAGAGCAAGCACTACTACGTCACCGTGGCGCAGATGCCGGTGAAGCTGCCGGAGGGCCAGTCGGCCATCCAGATCCTCTACAACTTCCAGGTCCTGGCCAGCGTCGGCCCCGCCGGCGGCAAGCCGTCCCTGGCCCTGTCCAAGAGCGAGATCGGAACCGACGCCGAAGGCAAGCCGGTGCCGATCGTCTACGTGGCCAACACGTCCAACACGCACGGATACCTGTCCCGCGGAAAGCTGCGGATCATCGAGAAGGACGCCGCGGGCAAGGCGGTCTTCACGCGGACCATTCCTGGTCCGGAGATCCAACAGACGATCGGCTTCGGCCTGATCGCCCCCGGCCAGACGCGGCGGATCGCCGTTCCCATCGAACTGCCCTTGACGGCGGCAGCAGGAGGCTCCCTTGAGGCTCAATTCTTGTCCGACGAAGGGCGCTAGGTCCTTGACCTACCGCCGCTGGCTGCTGGCGGGATGCCTGGCTGGCGCGACGCCCCTCGTCGCGCCCCTGGCAGCCCTGGCCGAGCCGATCCCCTACGCCATGCTGGCCGCGGCCCAGGAGCCGACCAGCGCGCCTTCCCCCGGTGCGGCCACCGCCGCCGACGCTCGCCGCCAGCTCAATCCGACCGGCCGCGACGTCAACCTGACGGTGCCGTTGAAGACCGGCGACTACTATCTGGGCGACATGCCGCTGGCGATCTCGGCCGACGGCCAGCTGTCGATGCCGTCCGACCGGCTGCTGAGCCTGCTGGCCCCGCTGCTGGACACGCCGGCGATCGCGGCTCTGCGCTCGTCGCTGGCTGGCCGCAGCACGGTCTCGCCCGAGGCGGTGACCGCCGCCAACATGAGCATGACCTACGACCCCCGGGCGCTCGAGCTGCGGATCGTGATCCCCGCCGAGCTGAAGGTGGTGCGCAGCCTGCAGGTCGCGCCGATGGACCGCACGGGCGTGGGGACCTACCTCCCGCCGGCCGGCTTCAGCGGCTACATGAACATCCGCGGCTCCGTCGACTACGTCGAGCAAGGCTTCGACGAGGGCTTCGGCGACCCGACCTTCCTGCTCGACAGCGCGCTGCGCATGAACGGGCTGGTGTTCGAGAACGAGGCCGTCTGGCAGCCGGGAGCCGACAACGACTTCCAGCGGCTGGGCACGCGCTTCGTCTATGACGACGTCAAGAACGTGTTGCGCTGGACCGCCGGCGACCTGCAGCCCGTCGGTCGCGGCTTCCAGTCCGCGCCCGACATGGCGGGGATCTCGATCTTCCGCTCCTACAGCGTGCTGCAGCCGCAGACGATCGCCCGCCCGCGCGGCCGCGAAAGCTTCACCCTGGCCCGGCCCTCCGACGTCAGCGTGATCCTCAACAACCAGCTGACCCGGCGCCTGCGCCTGGATCCCGGACGCTACAACGTGCGCGACTTCCCGTTCGCGCAGGGCTCCAACGACGTCCGCCTGGTCATCGAGGACGATACCGGCCGGCGCGAGACCTTGCAGTTCAACGTCTTCTTCGACCGCGCCCAGCTCGATCCGGGCCTGTCGGAATTCGGCCTGTTCGCCGGGGTCAAGGCGCCGCTGCTGCTCGACGGTCCCGACTACACCGAGGAATGGACGGTCAGCGCCTTCTATCGCCGCGGCATCACCGACCGGGTCACCTTGGGCGTCAACGGCCAGGCCGACGACACCACCGTCATGATGGGCGCCGAAGGTCTGTTCGGCACCAAGATCGGCACGCTGGGCGTCGACTTCGCCCTGTCGCACATCGATGTCTACGGCTCGGGCTATGCGGCGATCGTCAGCTTCCAGCGGCTGTTCCAGTTCTCCGGCGGCCGCGCCGACGCCCTGAACCTGTCGTTCGAGACCCGCAGCCGCGACTTCGGTCCGGTCGGGACCTTCATTCCCGACAACCGCTACGCCTACGAGGTCGGGGTCGGCTATTCGCACGCCTTCAGCGACGCGATCTACGCCAGCTTCGACGGGCGCTATTCGGCCGGACGCGACGCGTTCCCGGACGCCAGCGCCTATCGTTTAGGCATGGGTTACCGCCTGACCTCGAGCCTCGCGGTCACGGCCAACCTCATGTACGACGACGTGCCCGGGCGCCGCGAAACCTCGGCTCTGATCTCGCTGTCCTGGCAGTTCTCGAACAACTCCAGCCTGCGGGCCGAGTACGATGGCCGCGAAGACCGCGCGCGGATCGCTTATCAGACGATCCACGGCCAGGGCGTAGGCTCCTACAACGCCTTCGCCGAGGTCTCGCGCTCGCCCGACGACTCCGCCTTCAACGGCAGCGTCAACTACATCGCCAACCGGGCGGAGCTGGGCCTGTCCCACTTCCAGGCCTTCGAGGGGCCCGACAATGGCCGCACCTCGATGCGGGTCGGCACCTCGATCGGCTTCGCCGACGGCGCGGTGTCTGTCGGACGGCCGATCTACGACAGCTTCGCCATCATCCAGGGCCACAAGAGCCTGAAGGGCGCCGACATCGTCGTGAACCCCACGCCGTTCGGCTACAGTTCCAATTCCGGCCAGATGGGCACGGCGCTGGAGACGGGCCTGGCCGCCTACGCCGAGCGCACGATCACCGTCGACGCGCCCAACGCCCCGGCCGGCTACGATCTCGGCTCCGGCTCGTTCCGGGTCTTCCCGCCGTATCGCTCGGGCTACCGCCTGGTGGTGGGGTCGGACTACTCGGTCACCGCCATCGGCCGCCTGGTCGACGCCGACGGCCAGCCGCTGGCCCTGGTGTCCGGCCGCGCCGTCGAAATGGCCAAGAGCGGCGAGGGTGCCGAGCCGATCACCATCTTCACCAACCGCGTGGGCCGCTTCGGCGCCTCGGGCCTGAGGCCCGGCCGCTGGCGGCTCGAAATGGGGACCTCGCCCCCGACCGTCTACTACCTCGACGTGCCGGAAAGCGCCGAGGGCTTTGTCAAGGCCGGGGACCTCAAGCCCGCCGCGTCCGGAGGCTGACATGAAACGCCGATCGCATATCCTGCTTCTCGGCCTGGCCGCCGGCCTCGGCGGATCGCTGCTGGCCTCGGGCTCGGCCCTGGCCCAGTGCGTGACCTTCGATCCCGTCGTCCTGTCGGGCACCTTCGACCCGTTCAATCCGAGCGGCACGACGGTCCAGACACTGTCCATCACCGCCCGGCGTCCGCCGGCGGTGGGCGGCAAGAAGACGCAGGAGGTCGATTTCATCTACCTGCGCCGGCCCGATACGCCGTCGAGCCTGACGATCGTTCAGACCTCGACCGGCGGGCAGATCCTGGAAAACCCGCCCGGGCACGTGCTCGACCCCAACAACGTCAATCCCAACGAGGTCGAGCTGAACTTCGGCGGCGTTGGCCAGCCCGACGTGAAGACCTTCATGGTCACCATCACCGTGCCCAGCGGCGCCGACCTGCCGGCCGGGACGACGGATCTCTATCTGGACCAGAAATACTACTGCAAGCGCACCGGCGGCGCGGCCGACGAGTCCGGCGTGATCTCCAACTCGCTCGACATCCGCATCAACGTGCTCAGCGCCTTGCAGGCCAGCTTCGTCGGTCCCGCGCTGGATTTCGGCGAGATCGGGACGCTGGCCACGGCCGACCTGCCGACCACGCCGAATTCGGTGAAGCAGCGCACCGGCAATGTCCGGGTCGCCAGCTCGGGTCCGTACTCGGTGGCGCTCACCTCGGCCAACCAGTTCCGGATGACCTATCCGGGAGGCAACCTGGCCACGACCAACCAGCGCATTCCCTACCAGCTGGCCTTCCTGGGTCAGACCAAGACCACGGCCTCGCCGACCTTCAGCACCGTGACCTGTGCGCGGGCCGGCCTGTCGGGACAGTACCTGGCGGTGACGCCGACCCTGCTGGAGGGCGGGGCGGGCAAGGTTCCCGCGCCCAACTACCAGGACATCCTGACGGTGACCGTGACTCCTCTGGCGGTGCCGACCGGTACGACTCCCGTCTCCTGCATGTGACCTCGGCCCAGCCTGAAAAAGCCCCGCCGGCGCGAGCCGACGGGGCTTTCTTTTATCCGCGCGCCCGAGAGGGGCGGGCGCGAAGGATCAGAGGGCGGTGATGTTCACCGACAGATCGCCGACCTGGCCGGCGTCCGCGCCCGGATCCAGGCGCAGGGCGTGGCTCTGCGAGGCGGCGGTGCTCGATCGGCTGATCAGGGTGACGCCGGTCGACGACAGCTGGATCTTCTCGCCGTCGACATAGACCGCGGCGTCGCTCAGGCCCTGGGCGTGGGTCAGGCGCACTTCGTAGCCGGCGGCGCTGTTGCAGAACTCGGTCATGCGGCCGAGGTCGGTCGCTTCGGTGCTCGAGGCCGTCGAGGCGTCGAGGCTGACGCGGCAGATGACCGGCACGTGCCCTTCGAGGCGAAGCTCGTAGCTGGCCGGCGCGGCGGAAGCGGTGGTGGCGGCCAGGACGGTGAAGGCGGCGGCCATGATCATCGGAAAGCGCATTTAAAACCCCAGGAGTGAGGATGATGGGAGGATCATCCCGGGTGAGGGTTAAGCACCGCACCCTAAAACATGGTAAACAAAACCATTAGTAAGAATGACAGGCTGTCGCAATAGAATATTCGTTAGACGACGCATCTAATGATGCGTGCGTAATGCATTCTTACTATGTCTGATCTGGACAATAAAAAACCCCGTGAGGGGTGCTGTGAATGCTGGGTTGTGTTGGTTGTCGTGCGCGAGTTGCGGCGATCGACCGACGCCGGATCAGGACGAGGGGGTGCTGATGTCCTGATCCGGCGCTCGACGGGCGGGGCGGCTCCGCCGAGGAGCGTCGAGGCGTTGCGGACAGCCCCGACGAACCGGTCATCGTCGCGGCGGTGACAAAACGGGGGGATTTGCCCTCGCGACCTGTAAATATTAACATATACAGGTCGCTCCACAATAACGCAGCCTTACTAATGGCAAGAATAGAGCCGAGAATTTATCTCATTCGATGATATCGGCGGAAGAAATAACCGAGACCAGTTCGGCCTGGCGGTGCACGCCAACCTTGACCATGGCCGAGGCCATCTGGACGCGCAGGGTGTTGATGCTGACCTTGCGCTCGGCGGCGATCTCGGCCGGCTCGAGGCCCTGGGCCACGCGGGCGACGATCTCCGCTTCCGCCGGCGAGAAGTTGAACATCATCCGCGCGCGCTCGGCGATGCGGGGAGAGGCTCGGCCGACCTCGCGGACCGTGACCAGGGCGCAGCGGAAGCCGCTGTCGTCGGTGCTGAACGGTTCGACCAGCACGACCAGGGGTTTCTGGCTACGCGAGCGATGGATCAGCATGGCCCCGGATCGGCCCTGGCGCACGGCCGCGGCGATGCGGTTGTGCAGGGCCTCGGCCTCGAAGCCGTTCTCGGCCGTGAGCAGTCCGCCCTTTTCCGACAGCCCGTCGCCGTGGGCGACGTAGCTCCAGGCCAGGTCGTTGGCCGCGTAGACGCAGCCTTCGCTGTCGGAGACGATGACTCCGAAATTCAGCAGGTTGAGGATGGCGTTGGCGACGTGCGGTTCGAACACGCCGCGTTCGACTTCCGAATCCACCACCTCGATCATCTTGATCAGTCCCATGTGCGACGCCCCGTCTGGTCGCCTTCCAGTCCCCGACAACAAGATCTTGCTTTAGGTCTGCGTTGCATCCACGGATTGTGACTGCTGCAATTCAAAAACAGATTTGTTTAATTTCGACACTGAAGGCTTGTGTAATTGATTTGATATTATTTCGTGGGGCGTCGCATACCCTGCATTGGGTAGTCAAAAAGACTATGTGGAGAAGACAACGCTATCAAACTGAGGCGTGTCGTCGCGGTTTCTCCTGGCGAGCGATATCTCTGTAAATGCAGTGAAATGCAGTTTCACTACTTTCAGAGTTGAAGGTGGACCAGGCGATGGCTGACGGCCAGCAGGCCCGAGTCCACGCCGACCTGCAGGGCGCCGACCGCGATGGCCACGCCATAGGGTACGCCGGCCCGGGTCCGGATCCAGCCGGGCATGGCCACGGCGTAGGGGCGGGCGACCAGGGCGACCAGGGCCAGGGCCCCGCCGGCGATCGCCGTGGCGATGGTCAGCAGCAGCAGGTTTTCCATGCCGGCGAACAGGGCGGCGACCGCCATCAGCTTGACGTCGCCGGCTCCGACAAGGCGGCGCGCGAACATCGGGACGCCGGCCAGCATGACGAGGCCGAAGGCCATCAGGCTGGAGAACCAGCTCGGCGCCGGCCAGAACAGGAACTGCGCCGTCAGGAACAGGGCCAGCAGGGCGGCGGGGATCCAGTTGGGGATCTTGCGGCTCCACATGTCCCACAGCGCCGCGGCCACGAAGAAGCCGGCATAGGCGATCGAACCAGCCAGGCGGACGAAGTCGATTTCCATCCCAGGTCTCCTGGATCAGTCTCAGGATCCGCCGCCGGGAAGCGGCGCGACGTCGTCGGGCGGTCCGCCGGCCAGGGGCGTCGCCGGCGGCGGCGCGGCGGCCTGCAGCACGCCCGGCGCGACCTCGCGGCCTTGCAGCCGGGCGGAATAGGCGATGTTGCTGAGCACGATGCGCGAGCTCGGATCGACCGCCAGCGCCCGTTCGTAGTAGCGCGCGCTGAGATCGAAGCGGCCCAGCTTGTCGTAGACCACGCCCTGGGCGTTCAGCACCCGCACGTCGGACGGCGCGCGCGTCGCCGCCAGTTGCAGCAGCTCCAGCGCCAGGGCGTAGTCGCGGGCGTTGATGGCCTCGGCGGCGCGGCCGTACAGGCGATCGACCGCCGCGGCGGGGTCGGGCGCGGGCAGGGCGGCCAGGGCGCGGATCTCCAGCGGGGGCTGGCGGTGCGGCGTGACCAGGGCCGCCAGGCGCGACAGCGTCGCGCAGCCGGAAAGCGGGATCAGCAGCAGGGCGATCAGCAAGCGTCGCATCTTGGCTTCTCCTCTAGTGCCTCTTGAGGGCGGGCATCAGGTTGTGGACGACGTCGAGCCCGGCCGGCAGCAGCAGGGCGGTGATGATCACCGGCAGGATGCAGGCGACCAGCGGCAGGGTCAGCAGCACGGGGATGCGCATCGCCTTCTCCTCGCCGCGCAGGAACCGCCGCTCGCGCAGCTCGCCCGAATAGGAGCGCAGGGTCTGGGTGATGCTGGCCCCCAGGCTGTCGGTCTGGATCATCAGGGCCGCGAAGGCGCGCAGGGCGTCGACATTGACCCGGTCGGCCATCCGCCGCAGGGCGTCGGCGCGGCTGCGCCCGGCCCGCAGCTCCTGTGACACCCGGCCGAACTCACCCGAGATCTCCGGGTGCGAGGGCGCGATCTCGTGGCTGACGCGGATGAAGGCCGCGTCCACGCCCAGGCCCGCCTCGACGCAGACCACCATCAGGTCCAGGGCGTCGGGGAACTGGTGCTCCAGCCGCTCGCGGCGACCCACGGCGCGCAGGTCGATGAAGATGGCCGGAACCACTAGGCCCAGGCCGCACAGCAGCAGCGCCCCGGCGATCACCGGCAGGCCGACGACCGGATTGGGTGACAGTTTCTGGGCGATCAGCAGGGCAGCGGGCAGGCCTACGGCCCCGATCACGCGGGCAAGGAAGTAGAGCGGCACGGCCGCGGGAGAGTCGAAACCGGCCTCGGCCAGGGTCTTGGCCAGGCGCGAGCGCTTCTTCTCGTCGCCGCTCGTGGTTCTGGACTGCAGCCAGCCCAGCCACGAGGCCTTGGGCTTGGTGTCCTTGAGCAGGCCCCCGGCCGGACCGGCGGCGAGGGACGCCCCGCTGACGGCCCGCTCGCGCATGCGCCGCCGCAGGGCCGAGCCGGCCTCGACCTGGCGGAAGGCCAGCAGGGCCATGGCCGCGACGGCCAGGAAGACCCCAAATTGCAGAGCGATGGAGAAGAGAGCGTCCATGTCGCGGCCTCAGTATTTGAAGTTGACGATCCGGCGGATCATCAGCTGGCCGATGAAATAGAGGCCGATCACGCCGGCCACGACGGGCCAGAAGGCGGGATCGGAGAACTTGCTGGTGTAGAATTCGGGCCGGAAGACGCTGACCACGCCGACGCAGAACACCGGCAGCAGGCTGAGGATCAGGGCCGACATCCGGCCTTCGCTGGCCAGGGCCCGGATCCGCTTGGCCAGCGAGGCGCGGCCGCGGATCACGGTGGCCAGGCCCGCCAGGATCTCGGCCAGATTGCCGCCGGTCTCGCTCTGGATGGCGATGCTGACCGAGAAGAAGGCCACGTCCGGCGAGCCGGTGCGCCGGGCGAGGTTCGCCAGGGCGTCGCGGAACTCCACGCCGTAGGTCGTCTCGTCCAGCACCAGGCCGAACTCGCTGCCGATCGGGTCCGGCATCTCCTGGGTCACCAGGCCGACGGCCGAGATCACCGGGTGGCCGGCGCGCAGGGCCCGGATCATCACGTCCAGCGACAGGGGCAGCTGTTCCTCCAGCTTGGCCAGGCGAGTGGCGTGTCGATTGACGATCCACATGGCCGCGACCGCCATGCTGATGGCCGCCGCGCCGATCGCCGTCACCAGCACCTGCGAGACGGGCGTCTCCACCGGCTGGCTGCGCAGGAACACCAGCGCCAGCAGCCACAGGCCGCCGGCGACGGCCGCCGTGGCGCCCATCACCTGCAACGGCCCGGCGGTGATCCCCGACTGGCGCAGATAGAGCACGGCCTTGCCGTAGAGGGCGCCGAACGACGAGCGATCGATCCAGCTGCCGCGCGGGTCGCGCACCAGGGCCTCATAGACCTTGTCCTGGCTCATGCCGCCGGCCATCAGCGTCAGGCGGCGATTGACCCTCTGGGTGTGCTCGCGAGCCGATAGCAGCAGGTCGAAGATGGTCTGGCCGGCCAGCACGGCGGCGACGAAGGCCAGCACCAGCGCCATCGGAAAAAGCAGGCTGTCCATGGCGTCACCCCGAGATCCGGCCAGGCGAGAACAGGTTCGACGGCAGGTCCACGCCGCGGGCGTGCAGCACCTCCATGAACCGCGGCCGCACGCCGGTGGCCTCGTAGGCGCCCGCGACCTTGCCGTCGATCGTCCGTCCCGCGCGGCGGAAGCGGAAGATCTCCTGCATGCAGATGACGTCCTCCTCCATGCCGGTGATCTCCGAGACCGACACGATGCGGCGGGCGCCGTCCTCCATCCGCTCGGCCTGCACCACCACGTGGATGGCCGAGGCGATCTGGCCGCGCACCGAGCGGGCGGGGATGTCGAGCCCGGCCATGCCGACCATCTGCTCGACCCGTGAAAGGGCGTCGCGCGGGGTGTTGGCGTGCACCGTGGTCATCGAGCCGTCGTGGCCGGTGTTCATCGCCTGCAGCATGTCGAAGGCCTCGCCCGAGCGGACTTCGCCGACGATGATGCGGTCGGGCCGCATGCGCAGGGCGTTGCGCACCAGTTCGCGCTGCTGGATCTCGCCCTGGCCCTCGATGTTGGCGGGGCGGGTCTCCAGCCGGCCGACATGCGACTGCTGGAGCTGGAGCTCGGCGGAGTCCTCGATGGTGATGATCCGCTCGTGGTCGTCGATATAGGCCGACATGGCGTTGAGCAGGGTGGTCTTACCCGAGCCGGTGCCGCCCGAGATCAGCACGTTGCGCCGGGCCTGGACCACGGCCTCCAGCACCAGGGCCATCTCGCGGGTGATGCTGCCCAGCTCGACCAGGCGGTCCATGGCCAGGGGCACGCGCGAGAACTTGCGGATCGAGACCAGTGGGCCGTCCACGGCCAGCGGCGGGATGATGGCGTTGACGCGCGAACCGTCGGCCAGACGGGCGTCGACCATCGGCTGGCTCTCGTCGATCCGCCGGCCCACGGCCGCGACGATCTTGTTGATGATCCGCACCAGGTGGCGGGTGTCCTGGAAGCGCACATTGGTGCGCTGCAGGCGGCCGGCCCGCTCCACATAGACCATCTCGTGGGTGTTGATCAGGATGTCGGTGACGGTGTCGTCCTTCAGCAGGGGCTCGAGCGGGCCCAGGCCCAGCAGCTCGTCCAGGATCTCGTCGACCAGCTGGTCGGTCTGGGCCGGGGTCAGCAGGCGCTTCTCGTCGGCCAGCAGGCCGCTGACCGCGCCGCGGATCTCCTGGCGCAGGGTCTCGCGCGGGGTGCGGTCCAGCAGGCTGAGGTTCAGCAGGTCGATCAGCCGCTGGTGCAGCCGCACCTTCAGGCCAAGAGCGTCGTCGATCGGCGGGGCCTGGGCGAATTCGGCCGCGGCGGCCTGGCTTTCGATCCGGTGGGTTTCTTCACTCCACAGCATAGCTATCTCCCAGCCTGGGCGAGCGCGACGGGCTGGGCGGGAACCAGCGTGTCGGCCAGGCGGGTGATCGCCGCCTCCAGCTTGGTCCCCCGGCGCACGGCGCTCAGCGCCACGCCCTGGTTGATCGCCTGGTGCATGAGCTTGCGGTCTTCGGGAACCACGAGGTCGAAGGGGCGGCCGATGGCCTGCTCGGCGGCCTTCAGCGACAGGCCGCTGGCGTTGTCGGGCTCGACCTGGTTGCAGACCAGCGTCAGCGGCACGTCGTCCAGGCGCTGGGCGGCCAGCATGTGCAGCTGTCGGCGCACCAGGTGCACGTGCGGCACTGACAGGTGTGTGACCAGGACGATGCGCTGCGACTGGCGCAGGAGGCGGTTGGTCCAGGCCGTCCAGACCGTGGGCAGATCGACCAGGGTGGTTTCGAAGTCGCGGCGCAGGGCGGCGATCAGGCCGTCGACGACGGTCGGGCTCAGCGCCTCGACCGGCATCATCTCCTGCGGCGCGCCCAGCACGGCCACGCCGCTGCGATGGCAGGGCAGGGACGTCGCGAACGGCATTTCCTCCACCGCGCCGCCGGCCGCCAGCACCTGGCCCACCGTCACCGCGTCGCCGACATCCAGGTAGAGGGCGGCCACGCCCATTTGCACGTCCAGATCGGCAAGGCAGACGCCGGAGCCGCCGGAGCGCCCGGCCAGCATGACCGCCGTCTGGGCCGCCAGCGAGGTCGCGCCGACCCCGCCGCCCGCCTTCAGCACGCTGATGATCTCGCCGCTGCGCTTGTGGGCCCGGCCGGTGTCGAGCCGGCAGAAGATCCGCTCCAGGGCGATGGCCAGGGTCGTGTCGCTGACCGGGGCCGGCAGCACGTCGGCCGCGCCCTGGTGCAGCAGCCGGCGGGTGGCGTCGATCTCGGCGCCGCGCATGGCGACCAGCACCTCGATGCGGGCGGCGCTGCTGGCGATGCGCTGGGTCATCCGCTCGACCTCGGCCGGATCGGCGCCGTTCAGCCCCACGATCAGCAGGTCGAAGGTGTGGGCGGCGCGTTCGGGCCAGGCGCAATCCAAGAGCCGGAAGGTCACGGCCGGGAACATCGCCGACAGCATGGCCACCGGCGGATCCGCGCCGAGGCCCACGCCGCACAGCCCCACGCGCCAGGCTGTGGGGCGGCTGGGCGGGGGCGGTGGGGCGACGGATTTCGGGCGACCGAAATGGAGCAGGCTCATGACAGGCTCTCTCCGCTGAGTGTCGACGTCATGGTGGGAAGGGTGAAGGGCGCGACGCCGAAGATCTGTAGGGCGGCGCTCTGGAAGGTCAGGCCGGTCACGCTGACGCTGACCAGCGGCTCCATGTCGGGGGCGTAGGGGTTGCCCACCCGGCCGATGCCGACATGGTGATAGGTGACGGTGACCTTGGCGGCGGTGATCTCGGGATCGTAGTGCTGCATCTTCGTCACGACGGCGTTGAAGGTGCTGTTGTTGAAGGTGTTGCCGGCCAGGGTGGTCCCGGCCGTCTGGGTGCAGCTGGACGAGGATCCGGCGCAGCTGAAGGTCACGTTCGGCGCGGTTCCGCCGCCGGGGATGTTCTGGGTCAGCCCGTCGTAGTTGGCCATCGCCGAGGCGATCATCGGGCTGACCACGGCCAGGCGCACGCCTTCGCGGGTGGCGGTCTTGGCGGTGTTGATGGTCCAGCCCAGCCGGCCCATGTCGATCACTGCCAGCAGCATCGAGACGAAGGCGAAGCAGACCAGGCCGAATTCGGTCGCCGTGGCGGCGCCGTCGTCGCGGGCCAGCCGCCGGATGAGGGGTGGGAGGCGGGTCATTCTGTCCACGCCTCCTGGGCGCTGACCGTGAACGAGGTGAGGGTGACGCCCGTCAGCGGGCCGAAGGACTCGATGTAGGGCGGGGTGGCGGAGACCTGCACGCGCGGCACGCCGGTCATGTCCTCGTAGCGCCCCAGATAGGCGCCGCTGTTGGCGACGCAGGAGAAGCTGACCGTGACCGTGGCGTTGCTGGTCCAGGTGGCGATCAGGGGCGTGCCCGAGGCGTCGACCGTGCCGGTGCGGGTGAGGTTCTGGGTGTTGGTCAGGTTCTGGGCGGCGCTCGTTCCGGTGAAGCCCCCGCAGTCCATCGGCAGGCGGGCGGCGTAGCGGGCCGCGTCGCGCACCGCCGAGACGGCGATGTGGTAGTTCCAGAACAGCCGTCCCGCGCCGACGAAGGCGAAGCACAGCAGCACCATGAACGGCAGCACCAGGGCGAACTCGACCGCCGCCGAGCCGCTGCGCCCGGCCATTAGCCGGCGGAAGAGGGCGGGGCGGCTAGTCATAGAGCCGCACCGAATAGAGCTTGGTCTCCGCGCCGACGGCCGAGACGTCCGTCGTCGCGCCGATGACCTCGCCGTAGATCGAGTTGCTGACGGCCGGGCCGATCAGGAACAGGTCGACATAGGCGATGACGTGCACCGTCGAGCTACCGTGGACGTTGTCGGCGTTGCAGTTGACGATGACGGCCGAGATCGTGCGGCGGTCGGGGGTGATCTGGGCACCGGTCTTGTTGCACTGGGGCGCGGCGTAGTCGTGCGAGCCGCTGGTGGCGGTCTGGCTGTCGGAGAAGGCGCCGGCGGGCTTGGAGATCGTCCCGTTCAGCATCGCCAGCTCCCACTTGTAGACCTGGTAGCGCGTGGGGCTGGTGGCGCCGGCGACCGGCGCGGGGCCAAAGGCGTTCCAGCCCGTGCCTGTCGAGCCCGCGGGAACCTGCGGCGTGTAGGTGGTCGGGTTGATGCCCGAGTGGTTGGTGGCGAAGTACTGGGCGACGTTCCAGATACCGCTGCCCACCACGCTCGACTGGTTGCAGTCGCGGGGCAGGCCCATGCCGGCGGCGACCGCCGCGCTGCTGGAGCAGCTGTTGCTGGGCACGGAGACGCTGGGCGTGCAGGCGCTGTTGCCGGCCGCGGTCTTGGACCCGACCATGGTGTTCATCGCCGGCAGGTACAGCGGGTCGCTCTTCAGCCCGCTGGCCGAGGACTTGTAGATGTCGAAGCGGACGTTGAAGTAGTCGTCGGCCGAGGCGATGTTGCCGGTCTGGGTCTGCACCGTGGTGCCGAAGCACTCGGTCAGGGGAGGGCTGCGGCCCATGGCGTTCTTGACGTCCGCGGCGCCCGAGCCGACCGACAGGAAGCCGAAGTTCCCCGGTCCCCAGGCCCCGTTGCCGCCGGGCGGCGGGGTCAGGACGAAGTTCTTGCCGATGTAGTTGTCGCCGTCGAACGTCAGGCTGGCGGCCTCGTTCGGATTGCAGATCATCAGCGGCGGCGACTTGCAGATCGCCGTGCCGTAGCCGGCCACCGCCCGCGCCGTGGCGTTGAAGCCGGACGCGCCGGTCAGCGCCCCGAACACCAGGCCCCGGGACCTGGGGGCCAGGTTGATGCGGATGAACTTGGCGGTGGCGTCGGTGCTCGCCGTGACGTCCGGATCGCGGCTGGACAGGAAGGTGATGTCGCTGGCGGCGATGGCGACGTTGCTTTCGTAGGTGTCGCCCAGGGCCTGGCGGTTGCTGACAAGGCTGCCCATGGCCGCCGTCTGGGCCCGACCCATGGCGCCGCTGGCGCCGTCCAGCTGGCTGGCGCCGGCCAGGGCGGCGGCGTCGACGGCGTTCTCCAGTTCCGCCCGCAGCGCCAGGGCGCGGCTGACGTCGAAGGCCAGGCCCCCGATCGCCACCAGCCCGATCAGCGCCACGCCGGTGAGGGTGGCCACCGTGCCCGAACGGTCCCGGACAAAACGCCGGAGAAGGGAAGAAGCGCGGGGCATGCTCAGTTGGCCGGACTCTTGGCCGCTCCCTTGTTGTCGATGCTGGAGGTGCTGGCCTGGACCGGCTGGATCACCTGGTTCTTGCCGTAGCGGGTGGCCGCCAGGGTCGCGCGGACCCCGTCGCCGCCCGGCTGCAGCACGCCCTCGTAGCGGGCCTCCGGATCGGCGATCTGGGCGGCGAGGTTGGACCGCAGCGCCACGCCGAAGTCGGGCGACAGGTCCTTGCGGGCGTCGGCGCAGCCGGCGAGGGCGGCCCCGGAAGCGGCTAGCGACGCCGCGGCGAGCAGGATCCTATTGAAGGACATGGCCTTGAGGCGCATCGGCCCCTCCCTTGGACGTGGACGGCTGGCTCGACTGGGTCTTGCCCAGCAGGAACAGCTCGGTGTCGGACGGCGGAACGAAGCGGTCGGCGGGCGTCGCCTGCCGGGCTCGCGTCGGCCGCACGAGATGCGGGGTGACCAGGATCACCAGCTCGGTCTGATTGCGCTGGTAGCTGGTGGAGCGGAACAGCGAGCCCAGGATCGGCAGGTCGCCCAGCATCGGGAACTGGCGGATCTGGTCCTGGTAGTCGTCGCGGATCAGGCCCGCGATCGTGAAGGACTCGCCGTCGCGCAGCTCGACCGTGGTCTTGGCCCGCCGCACCTTGATGCCGGGGATCCGCAGGCCGTTGCTGACGAATGAGGCGTTGGGATCGATGCTCGAGACCTCGGGATTGACCACCAGGTTCACCAGCCCGTCCTGCAGGACGGTGGGGGTGAAGGCCAGGCCGATGCCGAACTGCTTGAACTCGACCGTGATCGTCGTCTGGCCGCCGCTCTGGTTCTGGGCCACGGGGACGGGGAACTCGCCGCCGGCCAGGAAGTTGGCGGTGTCGCCCGACATGGCCGTCAGGTTCGGCTCGGCCAGGGTCTTGACCAGGCCCTTGGTCTCCAGGGCGTCGAACAGCACGTCCAGATCGACGTCGCCGGCCCGCAGCGGGAACTTCAGCAGGCCGAAGGTGTCGGTCAGGGTGCTGGCCACCCCGGTGTCGCCCGTGCCGATGACGAAGTTGTGGTAGTTCGGCGAGGCCGGGTTGGCGGTGTTCATGTTCAGCCGCAGGGCCTTGGCCGTGGCGCGCTCCATCTCGACGATGCGCACCGACAGGGTGACCTGCTGGCTGCCCTGCACCGACAGCATGTTGACCACCTGGCCTGGGGCGTAGCTCTCGGCCAGGGCCGCGGCCCGGCCGGCGATCGCGCCGCTGCTGGCCGTGCCCGACAGCACGATCGACTGGTTGCCCGAGGCGACCTTCAGGCCGTCCTCGTCGGGCAGGGCCTCGCGCATCCGCTGACGAAGGGTCTCGACGTCGGCGCCGACCACCACATTGGCGGCGGCCACCAGCCGGCGGCCTGGGCCGTAGGCCGTGAGGGTCGTGCCCCCCAGCTTCTTGCCGACCACATAGACCGACCGTGAGGTCAGCGGCAGAACGTCGGCGGTGTCGGGGTTGCCGATCATGATGTCCGTGTACGGAGCGGGCAGCTCCAGCACCTGGGCCTTGCCGACCGCGACATTGACCTCGACCTTGCGGACGGCGGCGTCGGAGAGGGCAGCGGGCTGGGCCTTTACGGTGGTCGGCAGGGCGACCGCCATCAGCGGCAGCAATCCGGCCGCCGCGGCCAGCAGCGTGTGTTTCAGGGTCATGTGAGCGGATCCTGCGCCGCGCGCCGTCCTGGCGCAGCGGCTGGAGGGATGAGGAGCGGGCGCGGCCATGGTCACAGCCCCACCCGATAGCCGGTGGTCTCGACGCCGCGCGTCACGCGGACCTCGGTCGACATCGGCGGCATGGTCGTCGTCGCGGGACGGCGGACGGGCGGACGGCGCGGCGCCGAGGCCCGCACCGGCGCGGCCGCGGCCGGGCTGGAGACGGGCGTCGGACCCATGCCGCGCGACAGGTCGGCCAGGGTCATGGTCCGGCGGCCCAGCGGCGACTGGTCGGAGATCTGGCGCAGGGCCAGCGACAGCGCGCCCACGGCCTGGGCCAGGGTGATGGCCTGGGCCTGGTCGGGCGTCACCTCGACGGTGATCGCCTTGACCACCACGGGCTTGTCGGCGCTCTGGTCGTCGGACTGATCGACGCCCACGACCCGCACGTTCTCGGCCAGCACCTGGGTCAGGCTGGTCTCGGGCTGGTTGTTGTCCTTGCTGCGGGTCAGCATGACGTCCACCCGGTCGCCGGGCAGCACGAAGCCGCCGACGCCGGCCACGTCGTTGGCGCGCAGCGACACCGCCCGCATGCCTTCGCCCAGAGAACTGGCGAGGTTGGAGCGTCCGCCCGAACCGGAGACCCGGTCGGCCAGGATCGGCTCGTTGGCGGCGATGTCCTTCAGCGCGATGCGGGCGCCGCCGGGGCCGGAGGCGGCCTCCGGAATGGTGCGAAACGCGCCCTGGGGCACGGCGTCGGTCGGATAGTGCGCGACCTTCAGCACCGCGCCTTGCAGCTTGAAACCTCTGGCGAGGGGTTGCGAGGCGACGACGACAGGCGTCGAGCCGGTTTCCTTCAGGGCCGGGGCGTCATCGCGCCCGGCGCTCATGTAGACTCGCGCGGCGAGCACGGCGCCCAGGCCCAGCACCGCGGCTGCGCCCAGGGATATGATGGTCTTGGTCTGCATCGTTCGACCCCCTCCCCACGTCGACGTCGGGCCTGTCCTAGCCCTTCGCCATGGGTCGGCGCCGCGGCGTG
>NZ_JBWKNI010000034.1:25905-30520 GCF_059415485.1 Caulobacter sp. GW821-FHT10C03
TGCCGCCCGCGTCGCCGACGACTTGGTTCAGCAGTTGGCGGCCGACGGATTGGCCACGCAGGTGGCGGCGTCGGTGATGGCGGTGCCGATGTTGGTGCCCAGCAGCACGGCCGCCACGGCGATGGCGCTGCCGATGATCGCCAGGATGAGGGCGTATTCCGCCGCGGCGGCGCCGTCTTCCTCCAAGATCAGATTGCGCAGAGTATTCATTCGCATTTCCTCCTCTTAATGTCCTGCCCGAGCTTCTATTGTTACGGGCGAAGAAGAGGTTTCCCCCTTCGGAGGGAATTAAGATCTTAATGGATTGGTAAGTAAATACATCGATCGGCCTAATTAAAAAGCGCTACGGTTTCCTGGGGCGCATATGTGATGCGCACTATTTTGCAGTACTGGAGGGGTAATGGTCGCGTCTCGGGTGAATACATCTCTACGTGTGTAGCAGGTCGCGGCGTCGCAGGGTTGTCGGCGCGTCGACTTTCCCCGGACGCCGCGACCGGACGTCAGAGGTCGCGAGCCCTCGTCGGGCGCGCCAGCCGGGCCGCGAGGCTCGGCAGGGCCACCAACGTCAGCAGGGTGGCCACGGCCAGGCCGCCGATCACCGCCGTGGCCAGGGGCTTCTGCACCTCCGCGCCCGCACCGTGGGCCAGGGCCATCGGCAGGAAGCCCAGCATGGCCACCAGGGCGGTGGTCAGCACCGCCCGCAACCGTGACATCGCCCCCTCGACGGCCGCGACAGCCGGCGCCAGGCCCGCCTCCAGCCGCTCGCCGATGGCCTGCAGCAGCACGAGGCCGTTCAGGGTCGAGATCCCCGACACGGCGATGAAGCCGACGGCGGCCGACACCGAGAACGGCATGCCCCGGGCCGCCAGGGCCAGGGTTCCGCCCACCAGCGCCAGGGGCGCGCAGGCGAACACCAGCGCCGCCTGCCGGGCCGAGCCCAGCGCCAGGTAGAGCAGCCCGCCGATCAGCAGGGCGACGGCCGGAACCAACAGGCCCAGCCGCGCCTCGGCTCGTTGCAGGTTTTCGAACTGCCCGCCCCAGCTGGTCCAGGATCCGGGCGGCAGCTCGACCTCGCGACCGATCGCCGCACGCGCCTCGTCGACGAAACCGCCCAGGTCGCGGCCGCGCACATTGGCCTGCACCACGATGCGGCGCTTGCCATTCTCGCGGCTGATTTGGTTGGGGCCTTCGCCCTCCTTGAAGCGGATCACCGAGCCCAGCGGCGCGAAGCCCGCCCCGTCGTTGATCGCCAGCGGGGTCTGGGCGACCACGGCCAGGTCGTTGCGGGCGGCGTCGGGCAGCCGCACCACCACGTCGAAGCGCCGGTCGCCCTCGAACACCCGTCCGGCCTCGCGACCGGCCAGGGCGATCTGCACCGCGTCGGCGGCGTCGGCCGCGTGCAGGCCATAGAGCGCCGCCGCGGCCCGATCGACCTCGGCGGTGATCATCGGCAGGCCCGACACCTGCTCGACCCGCACGTCGGCCGCGCCCCGGATCTTGCCGAGGGCGGCGGCCACCTCGCCGGCCGTCCGCTCCATGGCGGCCAGGTCGTCGCCATGGATCTTCACCGCCACGTCCGAGCGCACGCCCGAGATCAGTTCGTTGAACCGCATCTGGATCGGCTGGGTGATCTCGTAGGCCGAGCCGATTTGGCCGGCGGCCGCCTGCTCGATCTTCTCGACCACCTGGGCCTTCTTCAGGCCGCGGTCGGGCCAGTCGCGCGTCGGTTTCAGCACCACGAAGGTGTCGCTGATCGACGGCGGCATCGGGTCTGTCGAGATCTCGGCCGTGCCGGTCTTGGAGAACACGAAGGCCACCTCGGGAACCTTGAGCAGCGCCTCCTCCAGCCGTCCCTGCATCTCGATCGATTGCTCGAGCGAGGCGCTGGGCGTGCGCAGGGCCTGAACCAGCACGTCCTTCTCATCCAGGGTGGGCATGAACTCCCGCCCCAGCGACAGGAAGACCAGCAGCCCGACCAGCACCGCGCCGGCCGCGCCCAGGCCGACCACCAGCGGCCGATCGACCGCCCAGCGGGTGGCGGGTTCGATCAGCCGTCGCGCCAGGGTCTCGACCTTGGTCTCCTGGTGCGCCGTCGTGGGGGCCTTGACCAGCAGCGCCGTCATCGCCGGCACGAAGGTGAAGGTCAGGACGAAGGCGCCGGCCAGGGCCAGCATCACCGTCGCCGCCATCGGCTGGAACATCTTGCCCTCGACGCCCTCCAGCGCCAGCAGCGGGGCGTAGACCAGCAGGATCACCGCCTGGCCGAAGGCGGCCGGCTTGGCCATCTTCGCGGCGGCGCCGGCGGCTTCCTCCAGCCGCTCGGCCAGGGTCAGGTCGCGGCCCTCCAGCGCGCGGCGGGCGCCCATGCGGGTGAGGGTGCTCTCGACCACCACCACGGCCCCGTCGACCAGCAGGCCGAAGTCCAGCGCCCCTAGGCTCATCAGGTTTCCGCTGACCCCGAAGCGGTTCATGCCGATCACCCCGACCAGGAAGGCCAGTGGGATGACCAGGGCGGTGATGATCGCCGCCCGCACGTTGCCCAGCAGCAGGAACAGCACCACCACGACCAGCAGCGCGCCCTCGGCCAGGTTCCGGCGCACGGTGGCGATGGTGCGGTCGACCAGATCGGTGCGGTCCAGCACCGTCTTGACCGCCACGCCCGGCGGCAGCGACGGGGCGATGGCCTTAAGCCGCTCGCCGACCGCCTTGGCCACCGTTCGGCTGTTCTCGCCGGCCCGCATCAGGGCCGTGCCGATCACCACCTCCTCGCCGTTTTCCTGGGCCGCGCCCAGCCGCGCGGCCTGGCCGATCTCGACCGCCGCGACGTCGGCGACGCGCACCACCAGTCCGCCCCGGCTGGTCACCGGCGCCGAGGCCAGGTCCGCCAGCGAGGTCACCCGCGCGTCGGCCCGCACCACGAAGGCCTCGCCGCCGCGCGAGATGTAGCCCGCGCCGGCGACGGTGTTGGCGTGCTCGACGGCCTCGACCAGCTCGTTCAGGCCGACGCCATAGGCCGCCAGCCGGGCCGGAACGGGCCGCACGGCGTATTCCTTGACGTAACCGCCGATGGCGTCGACCCCGGCCAGGCCCTTGGTCGTGCGCAACTGCGGCGTCACGATCCAGTCCTGCACGGTGCGCAGATAGGTGGCCTTGTCCTTCTCCGAGACCAGCCGTTCGCCCTCGGGCGTGAGGTAGCCGCCGTCGGGTTGCGGACCGGGAACGCCGGCGCGGGGCGACTTCACCGGCCTGTACTCGACCGTCCACATCATCACTTCGCCCAGGCCTGTGGTCACGGGGGCGATGGCCGGCTTGGCGTCGGCCGGCAGGTCGGCGCGCACCGCCTCCAGCCGTTCGGCCACCTGCTGGCGGGCGAAGTAGATATCGACGCCTTCCTCGAAGACGGCGGTGATCTGGCTGAAGCCGTTGCGCGAGATCGAGCGGGTCTCGACCAGGCCCGGCACGCCGCCCAGGCCCGTCTCGACCGGCGTCGTCACCCGCTGCTCGATCTCCTCGGGCGACAGGGCCGGGGCGACGGTCGTCACCTGCACCTGCTTGTTGGTGATGTCGGGCGTGGCGTCGATCGGCAGCTTGAACAGCTCCACGACCCCGAACGCGGCGACGGCGAGGGTCGCGGCCACCACGGCGAAGCGGCGGCGGACCGAAAAGGCTACGAGTTTGCTCAGCATGGCTCAGTGATCCCCATGCCCGGCTTCGCCCTTGGCCAGTTCGGCCTTCAGCACGAAGGCCCCGCGGCCGGCGACCCGCTCCCCGGCCTTCAGGCCCGACAGGATCTGCGTCAGGCCCGCGCCCGACTTGCCCACCGTCACCGGCCGGGCGCGGAAGCCCTTGGCCTCGGCGACGAACACCACCGGCGCGCCTTCCAGGGTCTGGACGGCTTCGGACGGCACGGCGAGGGCGCCGCCGCTTCCAGTGGCGAAGGCGGCGCTGACCGCCGCGCCCGCCGCCAGCCGGCCGCCGCGCGGCCGGGCGCGGACCACGGCCGCGCCGGTGGCGTCCTGGGCCATGGGGGCGACGCCGACGATCACGGCGTCGGTCTCGGTCCCGTCGGGGCCGAGGATGCGCAGCGACGTCCCGACATTCAGCGCGGCTAGCGCCTCGGCCGGGGCGTTGAACACCGCCTCGACCTGGCCGGGATCGGCGATCTCGGCGACCGGTCCGCCCTGGGCGACGAAGCCGCCCGGCGCGACCGGCAGGGCCAGCACCACGCCGGCGATCGGGCTGCGGATCGTCACCAGGCCCGAAGCGTCCGGACCGCCCGAGGCGGCGCTGCGGGCGCGGGCGGCGACGGCCTGGGCCTCGGCGCGGGTGGTTAAGGCGCGCGCGGCCTCGACCTCCTGGCGGGCGGTGACGCCGGCCGCGAACAGCCGCTCCTCGCGGGCCAGGGCCGCGCGGGCGGCCTGGGCCTCGGCGGCGGTGGCGCGGGTCTCGGCGGCGAAGGCGGCCGCCTCGGCGCTGCGGAGGCTCGCCAGCGGCGCGCCGACGGCGATGGTCAGCCCGGGCGCGGCCGGCACCCGTTCGACCGAGCCGCCGACCGGGGCCGCGACGGCGGCGCGGCCGCCGGGGGCGGCGACCACCCGGCCGGTCAGCCGCAGGT
>NZ_JBWKNI010000035.1:0-22706 GCF_059415485.1 Caulobacter sp. GW821-FHT10C03
CGCGGGGTGGAGCAGCCCGGTAGCTCGTCAGGCTCATAACCTGAAGGTCACAGGTTCAAATCCTGTCCCCGCACCCAAACTCTTCGAATGGCCTCCGTTTTCGGGGGCCATTTGTCGTTTCAGCCTGTCCCTCTAGAAAAGCCCCCGGTTCGTCGCCGGGGGCTTTCTGCGTTTCAGGCTTCCGACAACGCGCCCAGCGCAGCCGCCATGGCCTGGGCGACGCTGTCCCAGTCGCCGCGCTCGGCCTGACGGAAGACGCGGACGCTGTCGTACCAGGGACTGTCGGCGCGATCGGTCAGCCAGCGCCAGTCGCCGACGGCGTTGACGGCGATCCAGGTCGGTCGGCCAAGCGCGCCGGAGAGGTGGCCCACCGAGGTGTCGCAGGTCACCAGCAGGTCGAGATTGGCCAGGATGGCGGCGGTGTCGGCGAACGAGCCGACCTCGTAGTCGAAGCCCAGGCCATGCACGGTCATGCCGGCGGGCAGGGCGTCGAGCTGGTCCAGGCCATGGTCCTTCTGCAGGCTGACCAGGGACACGCCGGGAACGGCGGCCAGCGGGGCGAGGGCGCGCAAGGGGAAGGAGCGGCCGCGCTCGACGTCGGCGCGGGGATTGCCCTGCCAGACGACGCCGACCTTTAGACCGGGGATCCCCGCGAGCCGCTCGGCCCAGGTCGCCGTCAGGACCGGATCGGCGGCGAGATAGCCGCCGGCGGCGGGCAGGGTCTCCAGCGTGGTCGCCAGACCGGTCGGCAGGCTGAACATCGGGCAGTGATAGTCGAAGGCCGGCGGGGCGTCGTGCGGGCCGAAGGCCTCGAACGGGCCCTCGAGCCCGGCCAGCAGCGGCAGCAGCGCCTCCTGCACCTGCAACAGCACCCGCGCGCCGAGGGCGGCGACCTGGGGCACGAAGCGCAGGCATTGCAGGCTGTCGCCGAGGCCCTGCTCGGAATGGACCAGCAGGGTCTTGCCGGCCAGGGGCTGGCCGCTCCAGCGCGGCTGGGAAAAGTCGCGGGCGATCTTCTTCTTGGCGCGGATCAGCAGGCGGCTCTCGTGCTCGCGAAAGCCGCGCAGGTAGTCGCCGCGCTTGAGCAGGGCCAGGCCCAGCATCCATCGGGCCTCGGGCAGCTCCTTCAGGGCCAGGGCCGCCTCGTAGCCGGCGATGGCGGCGTCGAGCTGGCCCATATGCATGTTGGCGACGGCGACGCCGAACACGGCTTCCGGCGAGTCCGGCTTGATGGCCAGGGCGGCGCGGAACGAGGCCATGGCGTCGGTGAAACGGCTCTGCGACAGCCGCACCCCGCCCAGATTGACGTGTAGTTCGGAGAGGTTCGGGTCGACCTTCAGCCCGTCCAGCAGGGGGCGCGTCGCCTCGTCCGAGCGGCCCTCCTCGTGCAGCAGGCCGCCGAGATTGGCGTAGGCCACCGACAGGTCGGGCTTGAGGCGCACGGCCTGGACATAGGCGGCGATGGCCCCGTCGTGGTCGCCGGCGGCGCGCTTGGCCGCGCCCAGCTCCAGCTGCATCTCGCCGCCGGAAGCGCCGAGCGCCAGGGCGGCCTCGATGGCGGCCAGGGCGCCGGCGCCGTCGTCCTGCATGCGGCGGGCGCGGGCCAGGATGCGGTTGAGGTCGGACGACCTGGGGAAGCGCTCCATGGCCGCGCGGACGCCGGCCTCGGCCTCGTCCAATCGGTTCAGCTCGAGGCGCAGCTCGCCCAGCATGCCGTGCAGCTTCTCGTCCTGCGGGCGGGCGGCGACAGCGGCGGCGTAGGCGGCCTCGGCCTCAAGGCCGCGACCCAGGCGGCGCAGCACCGCGCCGCGCGCGGCGTGGCCGTCGGCATGGGCGGGCGCGGCGGCGAGCAGGCGGTCATAGGCGGCCAGGGCGGTTTCGAGGTCGCTGAAGGCGGTCTCGAGATTGGCCAGGTTGAAGAGGGCGGCGGCGAAGCCGGGGCGGGCGGCCAGGGCCTGGTCGAACACCGCGCGGGCCTCGTCCGGCCGGTCCAGCGCGCCCAGCACGACGCCGAGATTGGACAGGAGGTCCGGGTTGCCGGGGCTGAGGGCGAGGGCGCGGGCGTAGGTGGCCTCGGCCTCGTCGTAGCGCTTGGCCGCCTTCTGCACGTTGCCGAGGTTCTGCAGGGCGGGGCCGCAGGTCGGGTCGAGGGCCAGGGCCTGGCGGCAGGCGTGCTCGGCCTCGGCGAGCTGGCCTTGCAGCCACAGGGCGTTGGCCAGGTTGGACCAGGCGGTGGCGGTCGGCTTCCTGGCCAGGGCGGCGCGGATCAGGCGGACGGAGCCGGCCAGGTCGCCCTTCTGCTGGGCCACCACGCCCAGATAGTGCGCGGCGTCGTCGAGCTGCGGATCGGCGGCCAGGGCGGCGCGGTAGAGATTCTCGGCCTTCGCCAGATCGCCGCCGCGATGGGCGGCCAGACCGTCCTGGAGCAGGGCGGCGGGTTGGGGGCGAGGCATGGGCGCGGTCCGGCTGACGATCTTCCGCCGCTTGTGGAGGGGGAAGTTTGCTCGCCGATTGCGGGCGGGTGGCGGTTTCGGGGCGAGGGCGGGACCTTGATTGTGTCGCGCCGTCGATGGCTGTAATCTTGATCCGTCGCGAAAATGACGGCCTGTCCCCAGACCGTCGCATGCATCCTGGCCCAGCGTTTCGCGCGGCCGGGCCAGCGTCTCCCAACCAACCGCCTGATCACAGGCATTCGCTGCGTCGGGCCCGTGTGCGTTGCCGGCAAGCGGCGGCAGGAGCGCAACCATACCCACCCCCGTAACGATCATCGGCGCCGGTCTCGGCGGCCTCACCCTCGCCCGCGTCCTGCATCTCCACGGCGTTCCGGCGATGATCTACGAAGCCGAGGCCTCCGCGAGCGCCAGGACGCAGGGCGGGCTGCTCGACATTCACGCGTACAACGGCCAGGTCGCGCTCAAGGCCGCCGGGCTTTTCGAGGCCTTCCTCCGCCTCGTCCGTCCCGGCGAAGACGCCAAGCGCATCGTCGGCAAGGACGGGACCCTCCTGTTCAACAAGCCCGGGAGCCACCGAGGGGATCGTCCGGAAATCGACCGGGGCGATCTTCGCCGGATGCTGATCGACTCCCTTCCGGCTCAGGCGATCCAATGGGGTCGAAAGGTCATCGCCATCGAACCCCGAGGAGACGGGCGCCACGAGATCCGATTCGCCGACGGCTCCACCGCCGTGTCCGACCTGCTGGTGGGGGCGGACGGCGCCTGGTCGAAGGTCCGCCCGCTGCTGTCGGATGCGACGCCCGGCTACACGGGGACCTCGTTCATCGAAACCACGGTGCTGGAGGGCGATACGCGGCTGAAGGCCAGCGCCGAGGCGATCGGCGAGGGCACTCTGATGGCCGTGGCTGCGGGCAGGGGCGTTCTCTCGCACCGCTATGCGGATGGAACGCTTCGCACCTACGCCGCCCTGAACAGGCCGCGGGATTGGTTCGACGCCCTGGACCTCAGCGACGGGGGAACCGGTCTTGCCCAGGTGGTCGAGCAGTTCATGGGCTGGGCGCCGCAACTCACCGCCCTGGTCGCCACGAGCGACACGAGGCCCATTCTGCGGCCGATCTTCGCGCTTCCGGTCGGCCATGGCTGGAAGCGCGCGCCCGGCCTGACCCTCGTCGGCGACGCGGCGCATCTGATGTCCCCGTTCGCGGGGGAGGGCGCGAACCTCGCCTTGCTCGACGGCGCCGAGCTTGCCCAGGCGATCATCGTCTCACCGGGCGATATCGAGGCCGCGCTCGCCGCATATGAGAGCAGGCTGTTTCCCCGAAGCGCCGCCGTCGCCGCCGAGTCCGCCCGCAACCACGAGCGCTTCTTCGGCGCCGACGCCCCTCACAGCGTGGTCGCGCTCTTCAATCGTGAGTGAAGGATGGGGCTAGGTCGCATCGACATTCAGCTGTTCGCGACTTTCAAATCCGTCTCTCCCCGCGAAGGCGGGGATCCAAGCTGGATTTCAGGACGAGGCGCGGCCGTGGATCGACTGCAACCTCGGCTTGGGTCCCCGCCTTCGCGGGGATGCTCGGTGAAAAATGAGCTACGGCCGGTGAATGTCGATTGGCCCTACGCCGTCGTCCGCCGCTCCGCCGCCAGCAGCTCCCTGAAATAGCTGATCGTCCGCGACAGCCCCTCGTCCAGCGCCGTGGAGGGCTCCCAGCCCAGCGCGGTCTTGGCCTGGGTGATGTCGGGCTGGCGCTGGCGGGGGTCGTCGCTGGGCATGGGGCGGTGGACGAGGCGGCTGGGCGAGCCGGTCAGGGCGATGACGCGCTCGGCCAGGTCGCGGATGGTGATCTCGTGCGGATTGCCGACATTGATCGGGCCGGTGACGGCGTCGTCGGTGGCCATCAGGGCGATCATGGCGGCGATCAGGTCGTCGACATAGCAGAAGCTGCGGGTCTGGGCGCCTTCGCCATGGAGGGTGATGTCCTCGCCGCGCAGGGCCTGGAGCACGAAGTTGCTGACCACCCGGCCGTCGTCGACGTCCATGCGCGGGCCGTAGGTGTTGAAGATGCGCATGACCTTGATCGAGAGGCCGTGCTGGCGACGGTAGTCGAAGAACAGGGTCTCGGCGCAGCGCTTGCCCTCGTCGTAGCAGCTGCGCGGGCCGATCGGATTGACCCGGCCCCAGTAGCCCTCGACCTGGGGGTGGACCTCGGGGTCGCCATAGACCTCGCTGGTCGAGGCTTGGAGGATCCTGGCCTTGGTGCGCTTGGCCAGGCCCAGCATGTTGATCGCGCCGATGACGCTGGTCTTGGTCGTCTGGACCGGGTCGTGCTGGTAGTGCCGCGGGCTGGCGGGGCAGGCGAGATTGTAGATCTCGTCGACCTCGACATAGAGCGGGAAGGTCACGTCGTGGCGCAGCAGTTCGAAGCGCGGGTGGCCCAGCAGGTGGGCGATGTTGGCGCGCCGGCCGGTGAAGAAGTTGTCGACGCACAGCACCTCCTCGCCCCGCGCCAGCAGGGCCTCGCAGAGGTGCGAGCCGAGGAAGCCGGCCCCGCCGGTGACCAGGACTCGCTTGCTCATGACTGCTGGTCCCAGAGGCGGTTGTCGGCCGGGATCGGGCGGTGGGCGTGGCGGCGGGCCAGCCGCTCGCGCCACCAGCCGCGATGGTCCTCGACGCTGAGCATGTCGAAATCGTCGTGGGTCTGGGCCGCGCCGATCTCCAGATAGGCGTCGAGGTTGGAAAGGTCGGGAAGGGGCAGGCGGTCCTCGCGCAGGTCGCGCCACATGCCGGCGTAGAGGTCTTCCAGCCTGGCGACGAGGCCGGGGGTGTCGAACAGCACGCTGTCGTCGCGCAAGGTCAGGATCCGGGCCTTCAGCCGCGCCAGGCGATCGGCGTCGAGGCCCAGGTCGACGGCCGTGTCGACGAAGGCGTCGGGCGTGTCGCAGACCAGTTCTGGCAGGCCCGCCGAGCGCAGGATGCTGCCGCAGACGCGGGCGGCGAAGCTGCGGCCGGCCAGGGTGACGATCGGCACGCCCATCCACAGGGCGTCCGACGCCGTGGTGTGGGCGCCGTAGGGCAGGGCGTCGAGGAAGACGTCGGCCAGGACGTAGCGGGCCAGGTGCTCGGGATTGGCCATCTTGTCGGCGAAGACCAGCCGCTCGGGCGACAGGCCGCGTTCGGCCGCCTTGGCCCGCAGGCGTTCGTGCGAGTCCTCCGAGCCGCTGAGCAGCCAGAGCACGGAGTTCTCCACGCGCTCCAGCACCGTGAACCAGCGGTCCAGGGTGAAGGGGGTGATCTTCTGCATGCCGTTGAAGCTGCAATAGACGACGGCGTCGTCGGGCAGGCCGGCCTCGCGCCGCGTGGGCGGGAAGGGCGAGACGCGGCGCTTGCGGTCGTTGGGCTGGTAGCAGGGCAGCCGCAGGACCTTTTCCGAATAGAACGCCTCGTCGCCGGGCGGGATGATGAAGTCGTCGGCGACGATGTAGTGGTGGTAGGGGCTGCCGGTCGTGCCGGGGAAGCCCAGCCAGTTGACGATCACCGGGGCGGGCCGCATGGCCAGCAGCCGGGTGCGGCCGTCGCGGGTGTAGCCGTTGACGTCGATCAGGATCTGGATCCCGTCCTGGGCGATGCGGCGGGCGGCCGTGGCGTCGTCCATGCGGTTGACGGCCACCCAGTGGTCGACGTCGCCCATGATCCGCTTCTGCAGCGGGTCGGTCAGTTCGGGGCCGCAGTAGTAGGCGAAGACCTCGACCTTGGACCGGTCATGCAGGCCGTAGATCTCGGCGGTCAGGTGGCCGATGGCGTGGTGGCGCAGGTCCGACGACAGGTAGCCGAGGCGCAGGGGCTGGTCGTCGCCGCGCGAGAGGGCGACCGACAGGTCCATCAGTTCGGAGGGCGCGCCGACGTCGAGGCGATTGTAGTTCCAGGCCGCCGCCAGCTGGGTCATCGGGTCGTCGGCATAGGCGGCCAGAGACAGCGGCGACATGCCGGTCATCAGGGCCTGGGCGTCCATCCGCTCCCAGGGATCGATGATCGGCCACTCGACCTGGCGCTGGCGCAGGGCCAGCAGGTGCTGGATCGCCTCGCGCTGGCGCGGGTCGAGGTCCAGGCTCTGGCGCAGCATGGCCTCGGCGGGCTGGTCCTGGTTGGCGCCTTCCAGCACCCGGGCGGTCTGGTTTAGGGCCGTGGTCTTGTGGGCGATCGACTGGCCGTTGACGCTCGCTAGCTTGTCGGTGGCGGCGGTCCATTGCAGCACGGCGAGATTGGCCGCGCCCATCCGCTCATAGACCCGGCCGAGGTTGATGTAGGTCGGGATGAAGTCGGGATTGACCACCACAGCCCGCTCCAGCTGCGAGCGGGCGCCGGCCAGGTCGCCGCTGTCGGTCAGCACGACGGCGAAGTTGAACAGCACCGCATAGAGCAGGGGATTGTCGCCGTTGGCGGCGATCCAGACCTGGTAGATCGCCACGGCCGCGGCGGGGCCGCGCTCGCGGCGGGTGGTCTCGGCGACGTTGATCAGCTCGACGACGCTCAAGGACGCGATCGGGGGGGAAGTGATCGGGGCGGGGGCGGCGGAATCCGGCATCGGGATGGGGGCTCTAGTATTGGGCGGCGGTCACGGCCGCGAGCTGGGCGACGCTGAGGGCGGCCAGCTGGGTGGCGGTCATGTAGGAGATCTGCTCGGCGTTCAGCGCCGCGATCTGGTTGGTCGTCAGGCTGGCCAGGAAGGTCGTTCCGAGGGTCGCGATCTGGGTCGTCGTGAGGCCCGAGATCTGGGTGTAGGTCAGGGCCGACATGTCGGTGGCCGACAGGTTGTCGAGCTGCACCGTCGTCAGGGCCGCGACCTGGGTCGAGGTCAGGGCGGCGAACTGGGTGGCGCTGAGCGCCTGGAGTTCGGTCACCGCCAGGTTCGAGATCTGGGTCGTGCTCAGCGAGGCCAGCTGCGTCGTGGTCAGGGCCGCGACCTGGGTCGTCGTCAGGGCGCGTAGCTGCATGCGCACCAGGGCGCCCAGCTGGGTGGTGCTGAGGGCGGCGATGGCCGTGGTGGTCAGCTCGCCGATGTCGGTCACTGTCAGGGCGCCGATCTGGGTCGTCGTCAGGCCCGCCAGCTGGGTGATGGTCAGGGCCGCGATCTGGGTCTCGGTGAAGCCGGTGACCGCCGTCGCCGACAGGGCGCCGATCTGGGTCGAACTGAGCGCCGAGACCTGGGTGGTGGTCAGGCGCGCCACCTCGTCGGCGGTCAGGCCCGAGATCCCGGCCAGCGACAGGGCGGCGATCTGGCTGGTGGTCAGGGATTCCAGGTGCGCGGCGGTCAGGGCCTGCACGCCGGTGGCCGACAGGCCGCTGAACTGGGTGGTGGTCAGCTCGGCGATCTGCTCGGACGACATGGCGTCGATCTGGCCGGCGCTCAGCGCGCCCATCTGGGTGGCCGTCAGGCCGTCGATCTGGGTGGTGCTGAGCGAGGCGACCTGGGTAGCGGTCAGGGCGGCGATGGCGCTGGTCGACAGGGCCGAGACCTGGGTCGACGACAGGTCGTCGATCTGCGTCACGCTCAGCGCCGAGGCCCCGGCGGCGCCGAGGCCCGCCAGCTGGGTGGTGGTCAGCGAGGCCAGTTGCGCGGCGGTCAGCGAGGCGACGTCCTCGCCCTCCATGGCCGAGACCTGGGTGGCGGTCAGGCCGGAAAGCTGGGTCGTGGTCAGGGCCGCGACCTGGGCCGTGGTCAGGGCCGCGACCTCGCTGGTCGACAGGGCGTGGACCAGGGTGCTGGTCAGGCCCGACAGCTGGGTGGTCGTCAGGGCGGCGACCTGGTCGCCCGTCAGGCCGGAAATGGCCGTGGTGCTCAGCGCCGCCAGCTGGGTCGAGGTCAGGGCGCCGATCTGGGTGGTGGTGAGGGCGGCGACCTCGGTGCTGGTCAGGCCCGCCATCTGGGTGGTGGTCAGCGACGCCACCTCGGTGGTCGTCAGCCCGACCAGCGAGTCGGGATTGAGCGCGGCGATCTGGGTCGCCGACAGCCGCCGCAGCTGGGTGGTGGTCAGGGCGCTGAGCTGGGTGGAGGTGAGGCCCGACAGCGCCGTGGTCGTCAGCGACGAGACCTGGGTGGTCGTCAGCGCCCCGAGCTGCGCCGCGGAGAAGGCCGCCATCTCGGTCTTGGTCAGGCCCAACAGCTGGGTGGTGGTCAGGGCGGCGACGCCGGTGGTGGTCAGCCCGGCGATCTGGCTGGTGGTCAGGGCCCCGATCTGGGTCGAGGTGAGGCCGCGCATCTGGGTGGTGGTGAGCGCGGCGATCTCGGTGGTGGTCAGGGCGCTGATCAGGGTGGTCGACAGGCCCGAGATCTGGGTCGAGCTCAGCGCCGTCAGCTGGGTGGAGGTCAGGGCCGCCAGCTGGGTCGAGGACAGGCCGCTGAGCCCCGTGGCCGTCAGGGCCGAGACCTGGGCGGCGGTCAGGGCGCCGATCTGGTCGACCGACAGGCTGGCGATCTCGGTCGAGGTCAGGGCCGCGACCTGGGTGGTCGACAGGGCGGCGATGTCGGCCGTGCTGAAGGCCGACAGCTGGGTGGTGGTCAGGGACGCGATCTGGGTGGTCGACAGGCCCGCGATCTGGGTCGTGGTCAGGGCGGCGATCTGTTCGGTCGTCAGGGCCCCGATCTCGGTGGTCGTCAGGCCGGCGATCTGGGTCGAGGTCAGGGCCGCCAGCTGGCTGCTCGACAGCGCGCCCAGCTGGTCGTCGCTGAGGCCGGTCAGGGCGCTGGCCGTCAGGGCCGAGATCTGGGTGGTGGTGAAGGCGCCGATCTGGGTGGTGGTGAGCGACGCGATCTCGGTCGCGGTCAGCCCCTTCACCTGGGTGGTGGTCAGCGTCGAAATGTCGGTCGTGGTCAGGCCGGCCAGGGCCTCGGGATCGAGCGCCGCGATCTGGGTCGAGGTCAGGCGGTGCAGCTGGGTGGTCGACAGCGCCTCCACCTGGCCGGAGGTCAGGCCCGAGATCGCCGTCGTCGTCAGGGCGGCCACCTGGGTCGAGGTCAGGGCCTCGATCTGGCTGGTGGTCAGGGCCTCGGCCTCGGTGCTGGTCAGGCCCAGCAGCTGGGTGGTGCTCATGGCCGCCAGGCCGGTCGTGGTGATGGCGGCGATCTCGCTGGTGGTCAGGGCTCCGACCTGGGCCGAGGTGAGGCCGCGCAGCTGGGTGGTGGTCAGCGAGGCGATTTCGGTGGTCGTCAGGCCGGCGATCGCCGTGGTCGACAGGGCCGAGATCTGGGTCGAGTTGAAGGCCGCCAGTTGGGTGGCGGTGAGGTTCGCGGCCTGGTTCGAGGTCAGGGCGCCCAACTGGGTGGTGGTCAGCGACCCCATCTGACCGGTGCTCAGCGCCTGTAGCTGGGTGGTGGTCAGCGAGGCGATCTGCGTGGCCGTCAGGGCCTGCAGCTGGGTGGTGGTCAGGGCCGCCATCTCGGTGACCGTCAGGCCGCCGATCTGCGTCGTCGTCAGGGCCGCGACCTGGGTCGCCGTCAGCGTCGTCAGCTGGGTGGTGGTCAGCGAGGCGATCTGCGTGGCCGACAGGCCGGCGATGCCGGTGGTGGAGAGGGCGCTGAGCTGGGTCGAGTTCAGCGCCGACAGCTGCTCGCCCGACAGCGACTCGATCTCGGTGACGGTCAGGGCGGCCAGCTGGGTGGTGTTGAGCGCCGCGAACTGGGTGGTGCTGAGGGCGGCCAGCTGGGTGGTGGCCAGGTTGGCGATCTCGGTGACGGTCAGGCCCGAAAGCTGGGTCGTGGTCAGCGCGCCGATCTGGCTGGTGGTCAGCCCCGCCAGGGCGTCGGTCGACAGCGCCCCGATCTGGGTCGAGGTGAAGCCGGAAAGCTGGGTGGTGGTCAGGGCCGCGACCTGGTCCTCGGTCAGGCCGGCCAGGGCCGTCGCGGTCAGCACCGACAGCTGGGTCGAGGTCAGGGCCGAGATCTGGGTCCCGGTGTCCAGCGACTCGATCTGGGTGGCGGTCAGGCCCTTGATCTGGGTGGTGGTCAGCGACTGCAGGTCGGTGGCGTCCAGCCCGCCGATCTCGTCGGTGGTCAGGGCCGAGATCTGGGTGGTCGTCAGGCCGGCCAGCTGGGTCGTCGTCAGCGAGGCCATCTGGTCTTCGCTGAGGCCGGCGACGGCCGTGGCCGTCAGGGCGCCGATCTGGGTCGAGCTGAGGCTGGCCAGCTGACCGGTGGTCAGGGCCTCCAGCTGCGTGGCCTTCAGGCCCTTGAGCTGGGTGGTGGTGAGGGCGGCCAGTTCGGTGGTCGTCAGGCCGGCCACGGCGTCGGCGCTGATCGCCCCGATCTGGGTCGAGGTCAGGGTCGCGACCTCGGTGGTCGTCAGCCCCGCCACCTGATCGGCCGTAAGCGCGCCCATCTGGGTGGTGGTGAGGCCCTTCACCTGGGTGGTGGTCAGCGAGGCCAGCTGGGTGACGTCGAACTCGGCGATCTCGGTGGCGGTCAGGGCGCCGATCTGGGTCGAGGTCAGGCCCGCGATCTGGGTCGTGGTCAGGGCGTCGATCTGGGTCTCGGTGAAGCCCGTGATCGCCGTGGTGGTCAGCGCCTTCAGCTGGGTGGAGGTCATGGCCGCCAGCTGGGTCGTCGTCAGGGCGGCGACCTCGGTCTTGGTCAGGCCCGCCACCTGCGTGGTCGCCAGGGCGCCGATCTCGGTCGTGGTCAGGGCCTGGACCTGGTCGGTGGTCAGCGCCCCGATCTGGGTGGTCGTCAGCCCCGCCAGCTGGGTGGTCGAGAGCGCCGCGATCTCGGTGCTGGTCAGCCCCTGGACGGCCGTGGTGGTCAGGGCCGCCAGCTGGGTCGAGGTCAGGGCCTTGACCTGGGTGGTGGTCAGCGCCGCGACCTCGGTCGAGGTCAGGCCCGCGATCGCCGTCGTCGTCAGGGCGGCCAGCTGGCTGGTGGTCAGCGAGGCCACCTGCTCGGTCGACAGGTTGGCGATCTGGGTCGCGGTCAGGCCGGCCAGCTGGGTCGCGGTCAGGCTGGAGATGGCCGTGGTCGACAGGCTGTCCAGCTGGGTGGTGGTGAGGCCGCGCAGCTGGGTCGAGGTCATGGCCGACAGCTGGGTGCTGGTCAGGGCCGAGACCTGCTCCTCGGTCAGGCCCGAGATGCCGGTCGAGGACAGGGCCGCGAACTGGGTGGTGCTGAGCGCCGCCAGCTGGGTTCCGCTGAGGGCGGCGATCTCGGTGGTGGTCAGCCCGGCCAGCTGGGTGGTCGTCAGGCTGGCCATCTGGGTGGCGCTCAGCGCCTCGACCTGGGTCGTCGACAGCTTGCTGATGTCGGTCGAGGTCAGGCCGCGCAGCTGGGTGGTGCTGAGGCTGGTGATCTGGGTGGCGGTCAGGCCGGCCAGGGCGGCGGTCGACAGGGCGCCGATCTGGGTCGAGTTCAGCGCGGCCAGCTGGGTCGTGGTCATGGCCGCGACCTGGTCGCTCGTCAGGCCGCCCAGCGCCGTGGCGGTCAGGGCGGCCGTCTGGGTCGAGGTCAGGGCCGCCAGCTGGGTGTCGGCGTCCAGCGCGGCGGCGGCCGTGGCGGTCAGGCCCTTGACCTGGTTGGCGCTCAGCGAGGCCAGCACCGTCGCCGTCAGGGCGCTGACCTCGGTGGTGGTCAGCGCCGCGATCTGGGTCGAGGTGAGGCCCGCCGCCTGGGTCGTGGTGAGGGCGGCGATCTGGTCCTCGGTCAGGCCTGCCGTGGCGGTGGTGCTGAGCGCGGCCAGCTGCTTGGACGACAGGCTCGACACCTGCTCCACCGTCAGGGCCGCGGCCTCGCCCTTGGTCAGGCCCTTGAGCTGGGTGGTGGTGAAGGCGGCGACGACGGTGGTGGTCAGGTCGTCGATCTCGTCGACGCTGATGGCCGCGACCTGGGTGTAGGTGAGGGCGGCCCGCTGCGAGGTGGTCAGGCTGTTGATCTCGGTCGCCGACAGGGCGCCGATCTGGGTGGTGGTCAGCACCGCCACCTGCACCGCCGTCAGGCCCGATAGCTGGGTCTCGGTCAGGGCCGAGATCTCGGTGGTGCTGAGGCCCTTGATCTGGGTGACCGTCAGGGCCCCGATCTGGGTCGAACTCAGGGCGGCGAACTGGGTCGCGTTCAGCGCCTGCAGCGAGGTGGTCGTCAGGCCGCGGATCTGGGTGGTGGTCAGCGATTGCAGCTGCTCGACCGTCAGGGCCTCGATCTGGGTGGTCTTCAGCGCCGCCAGCTCGGTCGAGGTGAAGCCGCGCAGCTGGGTGGTGGTCAGGGCCGAGATGAAGTCCTCGGACAGGCCCTTGACCTGGGTGGTGGTCAGGTTGCCGAGCTGGGTGGCCGTCAGGGCCGAGGCCTGCTCGGAGGTCAGCCCCGACAGGGCGGTGGCCGTCAGGCCCTTGATCTGGGTCTTCGACAACTCGTCGATCTGGGTGACGCTGAGGGCGGCGATCTGCTCGGCGTCGAGGGCGGCGATCTCGGTGACCGTCATCCCGTCCATCTGGGTGATGGTCAGGGCCGCGACCTCGGTGGTGGTCAGGGCGTCGATCTGGGTGGTGGTCAGGGCCCCGACCTGGGTCGAGCTCAGGGCGTTCAGCTGCTCGATGCTGAGGGCGACGATCTCTGTGACCGTCAGGCCGCGGATCTGCTTGGTGCTGAGCACGGCGATCTGGGTGGTGCTGAGCACCGCCAGCTGGTCGGTCGACAGGGCGCCCAGTTCGGTCGCGGTCAGGCCCTTGACCTGCGTCGTCGTCAGGCTCGCGATCGCGGTTGTGGTCAGGGCGCTGACCTGGGTGGTGGTCATCGCCCCGAGCTGGGTCGAGGTCAGGCCCGCCAGCTGGGTGGTGGTCAGCGCCGACAGCTGCTCGGTCGTCAGGCCCTTGATCTGGGTGACCGTCAGGGCCGACAGCTGGGTCGGCGACAGCACCGCGAACTGGGCGCTGGTCAGCTCGCCGATCTCGGTGGCGGTGAAGCCCTTGATCTGCTGGGTGGTGAGGGCGGCGATCTCGTCGACGCCGAAGGCCTCGATCTGGTCGTCGATCAGCACCGACAGCTGGGCGGCGCTGAACGACATCTGCCCGACCGTCAGGGCCGAGATCTGGGTCGTGGTGAGCGCCGCGACCTGCTTGGTCGACAGATAGGTGATCTGGGTCGACGAGAGGGCCTGGATCTCTTCGACCGTGAAGGCCTGGATCTGGTCCGTCGACAGCGCTGCGATGTCGGTCTTGGTGAGCGCCGAGACCGCGGTGGTGGTCAGCGCCGAGATCTGGGCGGCGCTCAGGGAGGAGACGTAGGAGCTCACGGCCGGCGGCCTCGCCCGGCGTCGAACCTCGACCGTGTCGCGGTGGTGGTCTCCAGACCCAAAAGCCCCAGCTTCCAAGAACGACCGCGAAGGCGGCCAGCCTATGTGCTTGCGCACATGCTGGTGATTTCATGGGCGGGGTTTTGCTGCGCGACGTCGGCGGCGACACAAACCGCAACCTCTCGCGATACAAAGGCGCGCGGTGGTGGATAAGCGGGGTGGCCCCGAACCCCTCCCCGTAAAATCCCCGCGAAAGCGGGGACCCAGGCTTTTTCTGAAACCCGTGGCGCTCGACGATAAAACACCTGGGTCCCCGCTTTCGCGGGGATTTTACGGAGGGGAGGGGGGCTTATTCCCGCCCGTCGATCCAGGTGCGCACGACGTTGCGGTCCTGGTCGAGCAGCACGAGGTCGGCCGCTTGGCCCGGTGCGATCGACCCGCGCGTGGCCGACAGGCCCAGGAAGGCGGCCGGAGCGGCCGAGGCGATCATCACCGCGTCTTCCAGGCCAAGCCCCAGCATGGCGACGGCGTTGCGGACGGCGCCGATCATGTCGAGGTCGGAGCCGGCCAGGGTGCCGCCGGGGCCGACGCAGACGCCGTCCTCGACGACGATCTCCTGGCCCTGGAGGACGAAGCGCTTGTCGCTCATGCCCACGGTCGGCATGGCGTCGGTGACCAGCATGAAGCGGTCCAGCGGCCGGGTGCGCAGGGCGATCCGCAAGGTGGCCGGGTCGACGTGGCGGCCGTCGACGATGATCCCGCACCAGGCCGACTGGCTCTCCAGCGCCGCGCCGACGGCGCCGGGGGCGCGGCTGGTCAGGGGCGACATGGCGTTGAAGAGATGGGTGAAGCCGGTGAGGCCAGCATCGAGCGCGGCGCGGACCGTCTCGTAGCGGGCGTTGGTATGGCCGGCGGCCACCACGACGCCGGCGTCGGCCAGCCGGGCGACCATGTCCGGGGTCGTGGTCTCGGGCGCCAGGGTCACCAGGGTGCGGCCGCGCTTGAGCGACGACAGCAGGGCGATGGCTTCGTCGTCGAGGACGCGGAACTTGCCCGCGTCGTGGATGCCCTTGCGCTGCGCGTTGAGGAACGGGCCCTCGATATGCACGCCCAGCACGCCGGGCACGCCTTGTTCGATCGCCTGCTCGGTCGCCCGCATGGCCGCGTCGACCACGTGCAGGTCGTCGCTGATCAGGGTCGGCAGGAAGCCGGTGGTGCCGAACGGCCGGTGGGCCGCGCCGATGGCGGCGATGGTCTCGACGGTGGGGGCGTCGTTGAAGAGGACGCCGCCGCCGCCATTGACCTGGGTGTCGATGAAGCCGGGAACCAGCAGGCCGCCGGCCAGGTCTTCCACGACGGCGTCGGCCGGGACGTCGGCGCGATCGGCCAGGCCGACGATGACGCCGTCGCGCACCAGCAGGGCCTGGCCGGCGACGACGCCGGCCGGGGTCAGGATCTCGGCATTCAAGAGCGCGGTGACGGGCATCAGACGGTCTGGGTCACCTTGTTGAGGTGGGGCGGGCTGTCGGGGTCGTAGCCGCGCGCCACCGACAGGCCGGCGGCCATGCGGTAGAAGCTCTGGACGAGCAGGATCGGCTCCAGCAGCGGATGGCCGGACTGGCTCGGCAGCGTCGTCGCGCCCGAAACCTCGCCCCCCGCCAGCAGCACGGTCGCGCCGCGCTCGGCCAGGCCCTGCGCCATCTTCAGCGTCGAGGCGTAGGTCTCGTCCTGCTGGGCTAGGACCAGGGCCGGGAAGCCGTCCTTCACCAGGGCCATCGGGCCGTGCAGCACCTCGGCGGCGCTGAAGGCCTCGGCGTGCAGGCCGCAGGTCTCCTTGAACTTCAGGGCCGCCTCCTGGGCGATCCCGAAACCGACGCCGCGGCCCAGGACGTAGAGGTTGGTCGCGCCCGACAGCGCCTCGATCCCGGCGCTCCAGTCCTGCGCCCAGGCCGCCGCCAGGCCCTGCGGCAGGGCGGTCAGGGCGGTGGTCAGGTCCTCATCGCCCGTCCAGGCCGCGACCAGCTGGGCGATGGCCACGAGGGCGGCGATGTAGGATTTCGTCGCCGCGACGCTCAGTTCCGGCCCGGCATGCAGCGGCAGAACCGCGTCGGCCAGAGCCGCCAGCGGCGAGCTCTCGTCATTGACCAGGGCGACCACGAAAGCGCCGCCCTGCTTGGCGGCTTCGACGGCCGCCAGCAGGTCCGGGCTCTTTCCCGACTGCGAGATGGCCAGATAGAGCACCCCCTCCAAATCCTGCGGGGCGGCGTAGACCGACGACACCGACAGCGCCGCCGACGAGGTCAGCACGCCCGCCCGGGTCTCGATCAGGTACTTGGCGAAGGTCGCCGCATGGTCGCTGGACCCGCGCGCGCAGGTGACCACGGCCCGGGGCGGGCTCGCCCGCAGGCGTTCGGCCACCTTGGCGACGATCTCCGCATTGGCCGCCAGCTGCCGGGCGACCACGCCCGAGGCCTCGCCGGCCTCCTGGAACATGCGGGTCGCTTCGGGCGTCAGGGCTTCGGGGCGGGTCAAGACGGCTTCCTTCACGAGGGCGGGCTTCACGAGGGCGGGCGCGAGATCAGGACAGGGCGTTCAGTTCGGCCACGAAGTCGTAGGCGTCGCCGCGGTAGTAGGACTGGGTCACTTCCACCGCCCGGCCGTCCTTGAGGAAGCCGCGCCGCTCGATCAGCAGGCCCGCGTCCTTGGTCGGCACGTCCAGCAGGTCGGCCTGCTCGGCGGCGAACAGGATGGCCCGCAGCCGCTGCAGGGCGCGCACCGGCCGGTGGCCGGTCTTTTCCAGCGCCTCGTACAGCGAGGTCCCGACGATGTCGGTGGAGGGCAGGGCGAAGGCGGCGATGGTGGTGTATTCCACGGCCATCGGCGAGCCGTCGGCGTAGCGGATCCGGGCGAAGCGATAGACCGGCGTGCCGGGCGACAGGCCAAGCGTCAGCGATTCCTCGGGCGTCACCTGGCCCTCGCTGCGGCTGATCCATTCGCTGTGCGGGACGCGACCACGCGAGATCATGTCCTCGGTGAAGGACGACAGCGCCGAGAAGCTCTTTTCCACCCGCGAGGCCACGAAGGTGCCAGCCCCCTGGCGACGGGTGAGCAGGCCCTCGCTGACCAGACCGTCCAGCGCCTTGCGAACGGTGATCCGCGAGATGCTGAATTCTTCGGCAAGGTCGCGCTCGGCCGGCAGGGCGTCGTCGGGCGCCAGCACCTTCTTCTGGATGGCTTCGCGCAGGGCCCGCTGCAGCTGCTTGTACAGCGGCGCGTGGTCCTGCCCGTTGCCGTCCAGGCCCCCGATCTTTTCGGAAAACAGCATCAGGTCCCCACCAGCGTCAGGCTTGCATCTACCGCGATTTGCGCACCCCGGCGGCGCACGCAACAGTTCATGACCATTTTCATACCAATTATCTCATGGTCTGCAATTGGTTCTTTTTAGGTATTGTCATCAGCAAAAATTTCGTCACAGTCACACTCCGAGGTCTGAGAAGTACCGCTCTTTGCGGCTTTGCCGCGAGAAATTGGTATCGGATTGGGCTTGGGGTTCGGCTCCGGGTCCAAAGACCCGGCACAATGGGGAGAAGCCGAGTTATGAAGAGCATTCACAAGGCGGTCCTGACCGCTTCCGCCAGCCTGCTGGCCGTATTGGTCGCCGCGCCCGTCATGGCGCAGGAGACCCCGACCTCCGTCGATGAGGTGGTCGTCACCGGTATTCGTGCGTCGCTTCAGCAATCGATCCAATCCAAGCGTAACGCCGACGCCATCGTCGACGTGGTCACCGCCGAGGACGTCGGCAAGTTTCCGAGTTCGAACGTCGCCGAAGCGCTGACGATCGTTCCGGGCGTCACCGTCGACCGCCAGTTCGGTCAAGGTGAAAAGGTCTCGATCCTGGGCACCGACCCGGCCCTGAACCGCACTCTGCTGAACGGCCAGACGGTCGCCTCGGCCGACTGGTTCATCCTTGATCAGCCGGGCCGGACGTTCAACTACGCCCTGCTGGCCCCGCAGATCGTCGGCAAGGTGGAAGTCTACAAGTCGCCCGAGCCCCGCCTCGACGAAGGCAGCATCGGCGGCACGGTGATCGTCAACACCCGCAAGCCGCTGGACCTGAAGTCGCTGACCCTCCAGGGCTCGCTCAGCTACCTCTACAACGATCGCTCCAAGAAGTCCGACCCGCAGGTGGCGGTGCTGGGCAGCTGGAAGAACGCCGACCAGACCTTCGGGATCGCGGTCTCGGCCCAGCACGCCAAGGACCAGCTGCGCCGCGACGGCATCGAGTCCTACGGCACGATCCCGGCCAGCTACTACAACGGCGGCAACCCGGAGAACCCGGTCAGCTCGATCACCAACGGCAACTGCACCGGAACCTGCGCCACCACCCTGGCGGCCAATCCGAACGCCCGCGGCGTCAACTCGCTGTCGGTCTCCTATTTCGAGCAGGAGCGCGTCCGCGACAGCTACACCGCCGCCGTCCAGTGGCGCCCGACCGACGCCCTCGAGCTGAACTTCGACTGGCTGAAGATCAAGGCCACCTACGACAACACCAACCAGTCGCTGTTCGCCTTCCAGGGCAACACCTGGAACAGCCTGGGCGCGCTGACCGCGATCACCATCGAGGACAACGTCATCCGCAAGGCCTCGTTCAAGCATGCGCTGAGCGTGCTGGACGTGCAGTACCGCGAAGCCGAGCTGAACTCCGACACCTATCACCTGACCGGCAAGTGGACCGGCGACGGGATCGACGTGTCGGGCGAGGCCGGCTACTCGAAGGCCGACGGCGGCACCACCCGCCAGCTCTATGGCGAGTTCCTGAACTGGGCCGACTACACGGTCGACTTCACCGGAACGCCGGGCTCGCCGGGCGTGCTGACCTACACCAACCCGACCGCCGACGGTAATCCGCTGGCCGACGCCAGCAAGTTCTCGTTCGACGGCGGCTGGGGCGGCGGCGATCCGTCGGTCGGCCCGACCGGCTACAACGCCGGCTGGGGCGGCAACATCGTCTCCAAGCCGACCACCGACAAGGAGAGCTACGCCCAGATCGACGCGGGCAAGGACTTCGACGGCGTGATCAAGCGCGTGCAGATCGGCTACAAGTACCGCAAGCACGAGACCACCCAGGCGATGTCGGGCGTGACCGTCTCGGTCTACGGCAACCCGGCCAGCGCCTCGCAGTTCAACCCGTCGATCGTGCCGAGCAACTATCTGAAGGGCTTCGACGGCGTCACCGACGCCATGGGCAGCCGCTTCAAGATCGATGGCGAGGCCCTGGCCAACTACATCGCCAGCGGCGGCTACCTGCGTCCCTGGCAGGCCAAGCCGGTGCCGACGATCTTCGGCAACGCCGAGTTCACGGCCCAGAACTGGGGCATCGAGGAGACCATCAACGCCCTCTACGGCCAGGCCGACTTCCAGGCCGACAACGTGCGCGGCAACTTCGGCCTGCGCTACGTGAAGACCGAGTCCGACAGCGGCGGCTATGTCTGCGTCAACCAGACCGCCACCGGCTGCGGCACCACGGCCGCCGACTGGGCCTGGACGGTGAAGTCCAAGAAGTACGAGGACTTCCTGCCCAGCCTGAACGTCATCGTCGACGTGAAGGAGGATCTGGTGTTCCGCTTCGCCGCGGCCCAGGTGATCTCGCGTCCGAACTACGCCGACATGTCGAACTACTTCTGGCTCTCCGACCAGATCCTGACCGGCGGCGGCGGCAATCCGGACCTGAACCCCTACAAGTCGAGCAACGTCAACGCCTCGATCGAGTGGTACTTCGCGCCGGAGGCCATCCTGTCGGCCGAGGTGTTCCACAAGGACATCAGCAACTACATCCTGCAGCAGACGGTCGCCGAGCAGCACTTCAACCAGGCGCGCAACGCGGTCACCACCTACCAGATCAGCCGTCCGACCAACGCCGGCTCGGCGACGGTCAAGGGCGCGGCGTTCGCCTACCAGCAGACCTTCGGCCTCGGCTTCGGCCTGCTGGCCAACTACACCTACGCCGACGGAGAAGCCGACGGAGGCGCGCCGCTGCCCTACAACTCCAAGCACCAGATCAACATCAGCCCGTTCTACGAGCACGGTCCGTTCTCGGCCCGGGTGACCTACAACTGGCGCTCGAAGTACTTCACGGGCCTGGACCGCGGCGACCAGATGTTCGTCCGCGCCTACAAGGGCCTGGACGCCACGGCCGGCTACGCCTTCACCGAGAACGTCAACCTCTCGGTCTCGGCGCAGAACCTGCTCGACAGCGAGTACTACGCCTACGCCAACACCACCATGCTGCCCCGCGGCGTCTACCGCACGGGCCGCAAGCTGCAGGCGACGATCAACGTCTCCTTCTAAGCGACCGGAAACGGGGACGCGTTTAGACCGCGCGTCCCCGCAACCGCTGATTTGCATCCAGCGCGGCTTGGTTCAGGATCCCTTCATGAGCCCGGCCGCGCCATTCCCCCTCCTGACTGCAAGCAGCGAGCTGGGGCGGGACGGTCTTGCGCCGGCCCGCCTCCCTTTTTTGCCGCTGCCTCGCCGGTGAGAGCTTTCCCCGCATGATCAAAGTTCTGCTGCTGGCCTCCGCGGCCATGGCCTTCGCCGTTCCCGCCCTGGCGGCCGAGCCCCCGAACCCTGGTCTGACGCTTACGCCGGCGCCGGCAAAGGCCGAACGCGCCGAGGGCGTCTTCCGCCTGACCGCCGCCACCCGCATCCATGTCGCCAAGGGCGATGTCGAGGCCCGGGGCGTGGCGGTGCAGCTGGCCGACCTGCTGCACCGCGCCCGGGGCCTGCGCCCCGTGGTGGTCGAGGGCGCGCCGGCGGCCGGCGAGGCGGCTATTTCCCTGGTGCGCGGCGGACCGGACGGCGAAGGCTACGCCCTCGACGTCGCGCCCGGCGGGGTGAAGATCACGGCGCTGAAGCGCGCCGGCCTGTTCTACGGCGCGGTCAGCCTGTGGCAGCTGGCGGTGCAGGACGACAGCAAAGGCGCGGTCGACGTGCCCGCCGCCCATGTGGAGGACGCTCCGCGCTTCGCCTGGCGCGGCTTCATGCTCGACAGCGCCCGCCACTTCCAGTCGGTCGAGACGATCCGCACGATCATCGACGGCATGGCGGCCCACAAGCTCAACACCCTGCACTGGCACCTGGTCGACGACCAGGGCTGGCGGATCGAGATCAAGAAGTACCCGAAGCTGACGCTGGTCTCGGCCTGGCGCCAGCCGGCCGGGGCGGCGGGGTTCGATCCCAAGACCGGCAAGCCGGTGCGCTATGGCGGCTTCTACACCCAGGACCAGGTGCGCGAGCTGGTGGCTTACGCCGCCGCCCGCAACATCACCATCGTTCCCGAGATCGAGATGCCGGGCCACGCCCTGGCGCCGATCGTGGCCTATCCGAAGCTGGGCCTGACGCCCAATCCGCCGGCCCTGGCGCGCCACGACTGGGGGATCTTCCCCTATCTCTACAATGTCGAGGACGGCACGTTCGACTTCCTCAACGATGTGCTCGACGAGGTCATGGACCTCTTCCCGTCGGACTACATCCACGTCGGCGGCGACGAGGCGGTCAAGGACCAGTGGAAGGCCAGTCCGGTCATCCAGGCCAAGATCAAGGAACTGGGCGTCAAGGACGAGCACGGCCTGCAGAGCTGGTTCATCCAGCGGGTCGAAAAGCACATCAACGCGCGCGGCCGCCGGCTGATCGGCTGGGACGAGATCCTGGAGGGCGGTCTTGCCCCCAACGCCACGGTGATGTCGTGGCGGGGGATCGACGGGGCCATCGCCGCCGCCAGCCAAGGCCACGACACGGTGCTGTCGCCCGAGCCGACCCTCTATTTCGACCGCCGGCAGAGCACCTCGCTGGACGAGCCGCCCGGTCGGATCACGGTCAGCAGCCTCAAGGACGTCTACCAGTTCGACGCCGCGCCGGACGCCCTGACGCCCGACCAGCGCAAGCACATCCTAGGCGTCCAGGCCAACCTCTGGACCGAGCACGTGCGCACCGACGAGCGGGCGCAACTGATGGCCTTCCCGCGCCTGGTCGCCCTGGCCGAGACGGCCTGGACTCAGGAGGAGCGCCGCGACTGGGACGGCTTCACCGAGCGCCTGCCCGCCGAGATGGCGCGGCTGAAGGCGTTGGGCGTGACGGCCGACACCGCGCCGTTCGAGCCGCAGGCGACCTTGCGTCCGGGGCAGGGCGGGGCGGTTTCGGCCAGCCTGGCCAGCGGCCTCGCGCTGGGCCAAGTGCGCTACACCACCGACGGCTCGGAGCCCTCGGCCGCTTCGCCGGTCTATGGCGATACGCTGTCGCTGAAGGCGGGGACGACGCTGAAGGCCCGCAGTTTCCTGGGCGCGGCGCCGCTGGGCCGCACGCGCGGCTGGGCGGCGACGGAACTGGCGGCCAACACCCGCGAGAGCCGGCAGCTGGAGCTGTGCGGCGCGGCGATCCCGCTGGCCTTCGAGGATGACGCCCCGATCAACGGCAAGGACGGCCCGCGCGCCATCTTCGCCATCGACCTGATGAACCCGTGCTGGATCTGGAAGGGCGCCGATCTCTCCAAGGGGCTCAAGCTGACGGCCCGGGTCGGCCAGGCGGCCTGGAACTTCCAGATCGGCGCGGCCAAGGACCAGATCGTGGTCCGCAAGCCGGCCACGCCCGACGGCGAGCTGGAGGTGCGGCTGGGCTGCAAGGGCGAGCGCATCGCGGCCATCCCGCTGGGCAAGGCCGGGCGCGGCCCGGGCCTGGGCACGGTGAGCGGCGTGCTGCCGGCCCGCGAGGGCGTGCACGATCTTTGCCTGACCTTCACGGCCAGGAGCCTGGATCCGATGCCGGCTCTTGACCGCATCACCCTGACGGCCGGTCAGTAGCTCCTTCTTCCCCGTTCCCGACGAGAATGCCGCCCATGTCCACCCTGGTGCTTCAATCGCCTTTGGCGGGCTGGGCGGGACCGTTGGAGGAGGTTCCGGACGCGGTGTTCGCGCAGCGGATGCTGGGGGACGGGGTGGC
>NZ_JBWKNI010000036.1:0-20476 GCF_059415485.1 Caulobacter sp. GW821-FHT10C03
TCATCCGAACTCCACCAACACCTGGTCGGCGGCCACCGGATCGCCGGCCTTGGCGTTGACGGCCTTGACGACGGCGTCGCGCTCGGCGCGCAGGATGTTCTGCATCTTCATGGCCTCGAGCACGCAGACGATCTCGCCCTCGCGGACCTGCTGGCCGACCGCGACGTCCATCGACACGACCAGCCCCGGCATCGGCGACAGCACCAGCTTGGAGGTGTCGGCCGGAGCCTTGGCCGGCAGCTTCTCGTGCAGCTCGGCGCTGCGGGCGGTCAGGACCAAGACCCGGGCCTTGGTCGCCCGGTGGCGGATGGTGAAGCCCTCGGCGGCCGGGGCGACCTCGGCGGTGAAAGCCTGGCCGTCCAGCTTGGCCCTGAAGGTCGCCAGGCCCGGCCGCCAGGCGATATCGGTCACGACGAGGCTGCGGCCTTCGTCGAGCAGGCCGACGGTCAGGCTCTGGTCGCTCTCGGCCTCGAACCGCACCCGGCGCTTGGCGTGGCCGACCACCACCGTCCAGTCGGTGCGCCTGGACCCCAGCCGCCGGGCCAGCACCCGCTGCAGGGCGCAGCCCGTCGCGGCCAGGATGTCCAGCTGGGCCGGCGTCGGCTCGGTCCCCGCGAAGCCGTCGGGGAACTCGTCCTTGATGTAGCTGGTCGCCAGCTGGCCCGAGACGAAGCGCTCCTGGTCCATCACCGCGGCCAGGAACGGCACGTTGTGGCTGGGACCCTCGATGTGGAAGTCCTCCAGCGCCCGGGCCATGCCCGCCACGGCTTCAGTGCGGGTCGGGGCCCAGGAGCACAGCTTGGCGATCATCGGATCGTAGAACATCGAGATCTCGTCGCCCTCGCGCACGCCGGCGTCGTTGCGCACGAGATAGCCGTCCTTCTGGCCCTCTTCCGGCGGCGCATAGCGCACCAGCCGGCCGATGCTGGGCAGGAACTTGCGGTAGGGATCCTCGGCGTAGATCCGGCTCTCGACGGCCCAGCCGTTGATCGAAAGATCATCCTGCGCAAAGGCCAAAGGCTCGCCGGCCGCCGATCGGATCATCTGCTCGACCAGGTCGAGACCGGTGATCAGCTCGGTGACCGGATGCTCGACCTGCAGGCGGGTGTTCATCTCCAGGAAGTAGAAGCTCTTGTCCTGGCCGGCGACGAACTCCACCGTGCCGGCGCTGTCGTAATTGACCGCCTTGGCCAGGGCGACGGCCTGGGCGCCCATGGCCGCGCGGGTTTCGGGATCGAGCAGCGGGCTGGGCGCCTCCTCGATGACCTTCTGGTTGCGGCGCTGGATCGAGCACTCACGCTCGAACAGGTGAACGACGTGCCCATGCTTGTCGCCCAGCACCTGGATCTCGATGTGGCGCGGGCTCTCGATGAACTTCTCGATGAAGATCCGGTCGTCGCCGAACGCGCCCGCGGCCTCGGCCCGCACGGCCGGGAAGCCCTCCTCGACGTCCTGCTTGTTCCAGGCCACCCGGATGCCCTTGCCGCCGCCGCCGGCGCTGGCCTTGATCATCACCGGATAGCCGATGGTCTCCGACACCGAGAGCGCCTCGGCCACATCCGCGATCTCGCCGATATGGCCCGGCACGCACGACACCCCGGCCGCCGCCGCGAACTTCTTGCTCTCGATCTTGTCGCCCATCGCCGAGATCGCGCCGGGGTTGGGACCGATGAACACGATGCCCTCGTCGGCGCAGCGCTGGGCGAACTCGGCCTTCTCCGACAGGAACCCGAAGCCCGGATGCACGGCCTGCGCGCCCGTCTGCTTGCAGGCGGCGATGATCTTGTCGGCGACCAGATAGCTCTGGGCGGCCGGCGAGGCGCCGATGTGCACGGCCTCGTCGGCCATCTCCACCGCCAGGCTGTCGGCGTCGGCGTCCGAGTACACGACCACCGTCGCGATCCCCAGCCGACGGCACGTCTTGATCACCCGCACCGCGATCTCGCCCCGGTTGGCGATCAGGATCTTCTTGAACATCGGCCCATCCCTGCGCGGCTTTTCGCCTTGTCCCTAGGCGTAACAGGCCAAGGCCGGTTTGCAACGCGGACAGCTCGCGCTAAAAGCGTCGCAGGAACCATGACACCGGTTTCCAATAAGAACGACTTAGGGAGTGACGCGTGGTGAAGCAGGCGCTTTTTCTGGCCTCCGCCTTTTCAGTCATCGCCGCCGCCAGCGCGGCCGCCGCAGCCGCACCGGCTGAACCCGCCCTTCTCTTCCACGTCTCCGGCGACAAGGGCCTGAAAGCCGACTACGCGGCCGGCGACGCCATCCCCAACTTCGCCGACAAGGTCGCCGTCATTCCGACGGGCAAGGCCGGCCCGGCCCTCTCGGCCCAGGACGACGGCGTCCTGGCCTGGAACGCCCCCGGCAACATCCAGGCCCAGCGCGGCACGCTCTCGTTCTTCTGGCGCTCGGGCTATCCGGTGGGCGTCGCGCCCTTCGTGATCTTCCGCGTCGGCTACGCCGACCACACCAGCTGGGACATGGCCTTCCTGCGCATCGACTGGAACGGCCACGGCTTCGACGCCTTCGTCACCGACAACGGCCTGGCCCGCACCCGCGTCTCGTTCAAGCTCGACAAGCCGCCGGCCGCCGACGCCTGGACGCACCTGGCCTTCACCTGGGACGAGCAGACCGGCGTGCAGCTGTTCATCGACGGCAAGCCCGTGGCGAAGAAGGAAGCCAAACGGGTCTATGACGCGGGCCTGGACCAGTTCGGCGTCGCCGGCCGGGTGATCGCCCCGCACCAGGTGCAGAGCCGCTACAACTTCCTGCGCGGCGGCGACCTGGACGAGATCCGCGTCTACGACCGCGCCCTGGACGCGGCCGGCGTCGCTGCCCTGGCCCGCAACGAGACCCCGACCGCGGCCGCCCCGGTCCCGACGCTGGACGACCCGGCCACGCACGCGGCCTGGAAGCTGCGCTACGGCTGGACGGGCGAGGCCCCGCCCCTGCTGACCGATCCGGCCACCCGCATCCGCAAGGTCGAGTTCACCGACGCCAAGGACCTCAAGGAGTGGATGTGGCGGGCCAACGACGGCATTCCGGAGACGACCTGGCCCGGCGTCTACAACCGCTCGCGCCTGGAAGGCCGTGACGACTACTTCCAGCTTCCCGACTGGAATACCTACGTCGAGGGCGGCAAGGCCCTGACCCTGGCCCTGCCCGACGAGCCGATCAGCCGGCTTGAAATTCAGGGGACCGCCTATGGCGACCTGACCTGGGCGGCGAAGGCGGGCGACAAGGGTGCGAAGGTCGGCGTTCGCGCCAAGGGCCTGGCCCGTTCGGTCACGATGCTGGCCCAGCCGCTGAAGGGCGGCGTGCTGACCTTCACCAACACCGACCAGGAAACCCCGATCCAGGAGATCTGGGCCTATGACGTCAGCGCCGGCAAGGAGCCCGACGGCGTCTTCAAGATGAACTACACGGTCCGCGCCGAGGTGGCGCCGGACTATCTGAACCTGGCCGACCTCAACGCCTATGTCGCCGGGCGCTTCCCGGCAGGCGAGCGGGCGACGGTCGTGGCCATCCCCGACGCGGCCCCGCAGCGCAAGCGTCCGGCCGCCGACCTCACGACGAAAGGCCTGCCGATCGTCCACGTGATGATCCCGTCGGGCTTCGGCGACGCCCCGGCCGCTCAGGCCCTGGCCCGCAACTGGGCCTATGGCTGGGAGAACGCCCGCGACGGCCTGGACGGCATCGCGCTGGACATCCCCGCCCTGCCCGGCGCGGCCGGAACGACGATCCCGCTGAACATCCAGGTCAAGGACCCGATCTGGCCGGGCCGCAACATGATCGACGTCTCGGTCTCGGTGAAGGCCGGCGAGGCCCGCACCCTTTGGCTCGACCTGCGCGATCGCATCCTGACGGCCGACAGCCTCTACCTGACCATCGCCGCTGACTGCGCCGAGTTCGGCCCCAAGGCCCTGGACGGCGCCAAGATCCGCCTGGTCTTCAAGGCTCGCGAGGAGGCCAAGGCCGAGCACGTGGCCGACCGCTTCAACCAGGTGAAGGACAACTGGGCCTTCCTGGTCGAGGAGCACACCACCTCCAAGCGCCAGGGCCTCTATCGCCGCCTCTACGCCGACATCTCCGACCTGCTGCGCGTCGATCCCGACCACAAGGAAGGCCGCGAGTACTGGGGCGACATCACCTATGGCAGCCAGGGCTGGCCGGCCTTCGAGCAGCCCAAGGCGCCGGACGGTGTGCCGCTGTGGGCCTTCCGCCAGACCGAAGACCTCAAGCGCGTCGCCAAGTTCATCAACTGGTGGATCGACGAGCGCCAGGTTCCCTACGGCGACTTCGGCGGCGGCCTGTCGGACGACAGCGACCTGCTGCAGCAGTGGCCGGGCCTCGCTTTGATGGGCGTCGATCCCGACAAGGTGCGCGACTCGCTGAACCGCCTGACCGACGCGGTCTACCGCAACGGCATGTTCACGAACGGCCTGTCGACCATCGTCACCGACGAGCTGCACGCCTACGAGGAGGGCATCAACTCCAACAGCGAGGCGATGTATCTCGACTACGGCGACCCGCTGGCGGTCGAGCGGCTGTTCACGACGGTGAAGGCCCTGCCGACCATCATCGACAAGAACCCGGCCGGCCACGTCCACTTCAACACCAACTGGTACAGCGGCGCGATCTCGTACCGCGAAGGCCCGTGGGAGTGGCAGAAGCCCTATTCGTTCGGCGTCGTGCACCCGGCCATCCTGATCGGAGACTACAACGGCGACCGCACGGCCCGCGACATCGTGCTGGGCCTGGCCGACGGCTATCTGGCGCACGTGAAACCCGACGGCTCCTATCCCAACGAGATCAACTGGCGCACCGACGCCGAGCGCGGCGGCACTGTGCTGCAAGGCTCCGGCGCCAGCGGTCCGTTCCAGATCTTCTGGCAGGCCTGGCGCTGGACGGGCGACGCCAAGTACCTGGCCCCGATCCAGTGGCGGATGGGCAAGAACGGCGTCAAATCGCTGAACGACCTCAACGACAACGCCCTATCGATGCTGGGCCTGGGCGAGGCCAACAAGGACGCCATCGTCAAGTCGGCGGCCAAGGGCGGAGCCATCGAACGCTTCGCCGCCTGGACCCTGACCGGCGACAAGACCTGGCTCGAAAAGGCCTATGCCGACGAGATCCAGTGGGCCGACCAGCACATGTACATGCACACCGACGGCCACTGGTGGTCGGACCGGGTGGAGATCCCGTCGGACGTGCTGCAACGCTCGCGCCTGGGCGGCATCGCCAACAAGCGCGGCCAGATGAACCCGGGCCACCTGGTCAGCTGGCGCTTCGAGGGCGGCGTGAAGGGCGAGGACGTCGCCATCCTGGTCAAGGACGGGACGGCCAAGGGCTTCAAGGTCGTGGCCTACAATCTGTCGGACAAGCCGGTGACGGCGGTGATGACCGGCTGGAACGTCGCGCCTGGCCAGTGGACGCTGACCCAAGGGATCGACAGCACCGGCGACGACAAGATCGACGGCGGCGGCGAGACCCGACAGGTCGCCTTCGAACGCACCAAGGCCGTGACGGTGGTCCTGCCGCCGGGCCAGACGAGCATTGTCGAGATGGCCCTGGCCCAGGCGGGCGATGATCCCGCCCAGCGCGTCGACCTCGGCATCGGGCGCGGCGACGTCACGGTGAAGGGGTCGACGATCACCGCCAAGGTCCACAGCCTGGGCGCCCAGGACGCGGCGGCCTCGCGGCTGGAACTGGTCGACTCCGGCGGCAAGGTGCTGACCTCGACGGCCGTGCCCGCCCTGGCCGCGCCGAAGGACCTGCTGCCCAAGACCGCCACGGCCCGGCTGAAGATCCCGGCGGGCGCCAAGCCGTCGGAACTGCGCTTGCGCATCGTCAGCGCCCAGCCCCAAATCACCGCCCTCAACGACGAGGTGAAACTGCCATGAGCCACCGCCTCGCCGTCCTGACCATTCTTGGAGCTCTATCGATGTCCGCCCCCGCCGCGCTCGCCGCCGACGCCCTGGAGTACGGGCGCAACGTCACGCTGGCGGAAGCCAAGACGGCGGCCAGCGCCGCCGAGGCCGAGGCGCTGAAGAACGGCTGGGCGGCCGTCATCACCGTGGTCGAGCCCAACGGCCAGACCGTGCTGTCGTGGAAGATGGACGGCGCGTCCTACGCCGCCCCGGGCGTCGCGCGCCGCAAGGCCGAGACCGCGGCCGGCTTCAAGCGCCCGACCAAGGCGTTCCAGGACGCGGTCAAGGCCGGCAACCTCAACGCCATCTCCAACGGCGCCCTGGCCATCGAGGGCGGCGAACTGCTGGTCGCCGGCGGAAAGATCGTCGGGGCGATCGGCGTCTCGGGCGCCACGCCGGAGCAGGACGGGATCATCGCCCGCGCCGGCGCCGCGGCGGTGAAGTAGGCCTCAGCCCTCCCCGCCCCCAAACTCCTTGGCGAACATGGCGATATAGCCGTCGAGCCGCTCGGACGCCTCGGGCGCGACCAGACGGGTGACCTCGGCAGAGAAGGTGACCGGCGCAGAACCGGAGGCGGTGACGACCTTGCCGTCGACCACCGCGCGCGGGGTTTCGACATAGCCCTCGGCGCCCGCGTAGCCCGGCGCCTGCTCGGCCAGCCAGTCCTTGCCGTTCGAGGTATGGGCCTTGCCCGCCAGCAGGCCGGCCTTGGCCAGGGCGATGGTCGCGCCGCAGATGCCGGCGACGATCTTGCCGTCCGCGTGCACCTGCTTGAGCAGGGCGAACAGGGTCTGGTTCTCGTAGTCCTGCCAGGCGTCCGAGCCGATCAGCAGGAAGACGTCGGCGTCGGACAGCACCGGGTCGTCGAAGCCATAGTCGGCGGCGGCGAGGATGCCGCCGATCGAGGTCTCCGGATCGCCGGTCGGGGTGGCGATCTCGATCTGGACTTTGAAGTACTCGCGCAGCGAGGCCAGCACGGGACCAGCTTCCCAGTCGGCCCAGCCGGGCTGGAGAAAGGCGACGGCGACGGTCATCAGCGCAGCTTCACGGCGGTGCCGGCGGCGGTGACCATCAGCATGCCGTTGTCGGCGCCGAGGGCCTCGTAGTCGAGATCCACGCCCACCACGGCGTCGGCGCCCAGGCGGCGGGCCTCGTCGATCATCTCCTGCAGGGCGATGTCGCGCGCCTCGCGCAGGGCCTTCTCGTAGCCGCCGGCGCGGCCGCCGATGATGTTGGTGATGCCGGCGAACAGGTCGCGGAAGATGTGCGCGCCGATGATCGCCTCGCCGGAGACGACGCCCAGGGTGGCCACCGTCTCTCGCTCGGCGACGTACGGAGTGGTCGAGGTGATCATGCGTTTCCGTCCCTTAGATGCCGCGCGCCCTACCGGCGAGCCGCTCGAAACCCTAGATTGGCATCCATGACCCAAGCCGCCACCCTGTCTTCCACAGGTTTCGACCTGACCCCGCCGACCGAGCCCGAGCGCGAGCGCCTGGAGGGCGACCTCACCGCCGAGGAGGCGCGCGTCCTGCTGCACCATGGCACCGAAGCCCCGTTCTGCGGCGGCCTGCTGGGCGAGAAGAACCCCGGCGTCTATGGCTGCCGGCTGTGCGGCCTGCCGCTGTTCAAGCACGAGACCAAGTTCGAGAGCGGCACCGGCTGGCCCAGCTTCTACGCGCCGTACGACGAGGAGCACGTCAAGGCCGTGCGCGACACCTCCTACGGCATGGTCCGGATCGAGACCCGTTGCGCCCGCTGCGACAGCCACCAGGGCCACGTCTTCCCCGACGGTCCGGCCCCGACGCGGCTGCGCTACTGCATCAATTCGGTGTCGCTGCAATTCGTGGCGAGCGGCGAGCCCCTGCCCGACCCGCTGCATCGCGGTGATCGGCTACCCTGATCACAGCGAAGCTTCCCTTACGGAAGTTCGACCGTCGGTGGAAAAAATGGGTTGTCGCACACAACTATAAAGAGCACATTCGCGCTCGACGCCGATGGATCGGCGACTCGCTCGGGCGACGTCCCCTAGACGACCGCCCGAACCGCCCGCGCTTAGCCTCCGGCAGGGTTTGGCGCTCCATGGCGGACGCGTCGGGAGAAGGCCCCTTCCCCCCAACCTTCTTCCGACGCGAACCCCTAGTCCCCCGGCGCGACGGTGGGGCCGTAGGCGACATAGCCTCGCTCGACCATCCGGCGCAGGGCCTCGTAGGCGGCCGACAGTTCGTCATAGGCCGTGCGCAGGGCGGCCAGCTTCTCGACTTCCGCCGGTTCGGGCGGGCGGCCCGACTGGCTGATCGCCAGGGCCGCCGCCGCCCACCGCGCCCGGGACTGGGCCGTGCTCACGGCCAGCTTCTGGAAATGCCCGGCGTCGAGCCGTCCCAGGGTCTGGGCCATGATCTCGCGGTTGGAGACGAAGGCGGTGTAGTCGATCTGCTCCAGGTGGCCGCGCAGCCTGCGCTGCTCCTGCGGATCGATGTCCTGCGGCTCGAAGTGATCGCTGAATCGCCGCGTGCTGGAGGTGACGGTGGACGACATGACGGCCTCCCTGACCGCTCGTACTGGGCAGGAGTCTGCGCCTTCGCCCTTAAGCGGTCGTTACTCGTCAATCGGGCGTGAGCAGGCCCTGCAACCCGACGATCATGGCGATGATCCCGAACACCGCCAGGATCAGGCCCGCGCCCTGCGAGCCGCTGGCCGGCAGGTCGCCGCTTCCGCCCAGCCGCCGGGCGACCGCCCCAGCCCGCAGCCGATCCCACAGCAGCAGGACGCCGACCGCCAGGCCGACAATCTCGAAGTGGAAGACGTGCGGCCCCGAGATCAGGTGGACGATCAGGAAGTAGCCGCCGCAGACCAGGGCCGCGACCCCCACGATCCAGCCGAACGGCGCCAACCTGCCCGCGAACCGCGCGAGGTCGTCGCCCGCACGCGGCAACAGCGCCAGAAGGCCGATCGCCAGCATAAAGCCGCCGAGCAGGTTGCAGAGGTCGAGAAGCAGTTCGAGCATGGGCATGGAATGCGAAGGACGCTCGCGCCGTTCCCGCTCCCCGAAAAGGAGAACGCCAATCACCACAACCGCAGGACTTGCAATCTTACGATTGTAGAATAGCCTTCGAGCTTCACCGGAGGTTCGTCATGCGTTTCGTCGTCGCGTTCGCCGCCCTGCTGCTCGCCGCCGCACCCGTCGCCAACGGTGCGCTCGCCGCGCCGACCGCCGCCGAAGCCCGCACCGACAAGGATCGCCAGATCGTCCAGAAGGCCATGGGGTCGGATCTGAAGAAGATCCAGGCCATGGTTCCCGCGCTGGAGGACGTTGCGTCGCGCACGCCCGATGCCTACCCCCTGATCGAGCGGAAAAGCGATCTCGTCATCGTCCGCGCGTCCGGTCTCGACCAGGGCATGATCCCCGCCCTGATCGCCGGCGCGACGGGAAAAGACGCCGGCGGACCAACGCGGGTCGACATCGAGTACAACACCTACGGCCAGGCGATCTTCCTGCTGGGTTCGGCCGCCGTCGAGGCCCGCGACATGAGGAAGGCCACGTTCTGGCTGGACAAGGGCCTGGCCCTGCAACCCGACAACCTGATGCTCGTCACCGAGAAGGGCATGGTGCTGACGCTCCAGAAGCGGCACGCCGAGGCGCTGGCGCTCTACGAAGCGACCTTCGAAAACGCCAGCGGCATGCTGCTCGGCGACCAGCAGGGCAAGGCGCGCCTGCTGCGGGCCAAGGGCTTCACGCTGATCGAGCTCAATCGCCTGGACGAGGCCGAAGCCGCCTACAAGGCCTCGCGGGAGATCGAGCCCGACCACGGCGGCGCCAAGCACGAACTGGCCTACATCGCCCAGCTTCGCGCCGGCGCCGAGCAACGCGGCATGCAGTTGGTCAACGGCGAGGAGTCCAAGGCCCTCAAATAGGCCTCAACGCTCCACGATCGCCTCGAAGCCGCCGAAGATCATGCGTTTGCCGTCGAACGGCATGTTCTCCATGTACGGCTTGAGGCGCTCGTCGGCCATGACCTGGGCCATCACCTCGTTGCGCTTGGCCTTGCTCTCGTAGGTGATCCACGAAAAGACCGTCACCTCGTCGTCCTTCAACTGGACGGCGCGAGGGAACGAGGTCAGTTCGCCGTAGGGCACGTCGTCGGCGATGGCCTCGACATAGGACAGCGCGCCGAGCTCCATCCATATCGAGCCCGCCAGAGTCGCCATCTCCTTGTAGGCCTCGACATTGGCCTTCGGCACGGCGACCACGAAACCATCGACATAGGTCATGGGGTATCCTCCCTGGATGTTGTCGTTCCCCCAGGACGATCGAACGCCCGGAAGGCCGACAACGGCGAGGAAAAAGTTCAGCGGGCGCGGATCATTTCCAGGAGACGGGCCAGCGCCTTGGCGTGGCCAGCGCCCGGATCCTCGGGCGGATGGACGGTCAGCGGGACCTGCGGGGCGATCCCCACGCCCTCGACCACCCGCCCTTCGGCGTCGCGATGGATTTCGGCCGGCAGGGCGAAGCGCCAGCCGTTCGGAAGCGGCACGGGAACCTGGTCCGACAGCGCGCCGCGCGTGGTTTCCCCGATCTGGCGCACATTGGGCAGGCCGCGCATCATCAGGGTGAAGGTCTCGCCGGCGCTGACGGTGATGCGGCTGGTCAGCAGCCAGACCGGTCCGAGATAACGCGGGCGGACCGACGGCTCGACGACCAGGTCCTGCGACAGCCCGGCCACGCCGGTCGGGATCTTGGAGCCGACGACGACGCGCCCGGCTGCGAACCGCGCCGCGATTCGCCGGCTGATGGTGTCGTAGCCGCCACGATTGTTGGAGACGTCGACGATCACCGCCGAGGCGCCAGAAAAAGCGGTCATGGCCTCGTCCAGGACCGCGTCCAGCGCAACGGTGTCGTCATCGCCGGCCGCGGGGTCGAACCCGCCCATGCTGACGATCGCCAGGTAGCCGACATCGTCGTCGCGTCCCCAGAAGATCCGACCGTTGGCGACCTGACGGGCGTGAAACGGCGCGGCCAGCACGCCGTCGCGCCAGGCCTTGCGCCAGGCCGCCTCGCCGCCGGGTCCGCCCTGCGCGCTCAGCAGCACCGGCGCTTCGCCGAACCGGCGGGATCGCGGCTCGCCGGCGATGACGCCGTCGAGCTGGACGTGCGGGTCGGAAATCCCGCGCAGCAGGACACCCAGCGCCTTCCATAGGGCCACCTCGTCCGGCGCCGGGCCCAGCGCCACGAAGGCCTCGCGGCGGCGGGCGGTCCAGTCGAAGCCGCGCTCGGCCGACAAGGGATAGTAGGCCGCGAAAGCGTCGGCGACGGCGGCCAGGGTCCGCTGCGGCGTCCAGGGCCGCTGGTCCGAGCAGGCCTTCGGCAGAGCTTTCAAGCGATCAAAGCGATAGACCGTGCCATCCGCCTCGCCGGCGATCTCGACCGTTTCCTTCCCTGCCGGCCGCCACAGTTTCAGCACGCCGTCGGGATCGGCTTCCGGCCGGGGGTCACGCCAGCAGCCAGCCCCGGCGACGTGGTAGAGGCTCGGCCCCGTAGCGTCGAACCGCACGATCCAGCCATAACCCCGCGACCGCCAGACGCCTTGCAACGCTGGGGCTACGACGCCGTTCTCGATCACCGGGCGCGCCCCTTCGGCCGCCAGGGACGGCGCGCCGACGGACAGTCCCGCGATCAGGGCTACGCAGGTTAAGGTTTTCATGAGGGCTCGGTCAGGGCTGGACAGCCGCACGGCGCGCCTTCCCGGAGGCCCCTTCGACGCGCCTGATATCGGATCGCTGGCTCATGACGGATGCGAGGCTAGCAACTGCCGGCCTTCTTCGCCACAGAGCCGGTTCCGCCACGCGAAAAGGCCCGGCTCTGCGAACCGGGCCCATCGATATTCCACGGCAGGCGGCGTTCACGGCCGCGCGCGGATCAGCCCAGCGCGGCCAGGACGGCCTTCTGCTTGGCGGCGTCCAGGTGCGGGACCAGGGCCTTGACGATGTCGATCGTGGCCTTGTTGACCACCCGAACGTCGGGCGCGGGGTCGCCGCCGTGGATCTTGAGCCAGAGTTCGATGATCCAGTGCGGATCGTTGGCATGCGCGAGGACGATGGGGCGGAGCGCCATAGCGGTAACCTCATGAGTTGCAACTCCACAACGATACACCCATGAGGGCAATTTTTAAGCGCGCGCGACGGGTCTTCACCGGAGCGTGAAGACCCGTCGCGCGCCGACTCACTCGGCCTTCAGATAGATCTCCGAGCCCTGTTCTTTGAACTTCTCGCTCATCTGCGCCATGCCCAGCTCGGCCGTGTTCGGCGCCTGTGCGGCGGCGAAGTCGCGGACTTCCTGGCTGATCTTCATCGAGCAGAACTTCGGACCGCACATCGAGCAGAAGTGCGCGGTCTTGTGCGCCTCCTTGGGCAGGGTCTCGTCGTGGAAGGCCCGGGCGGTCTCGGGATCGAGGCCGAGGTTGAACTGGTCCTCCCAGCGGAACTCGAACCGAGCCCGGCTGATAGCGTCGTCCCACATGGCCGCGCCGGGATGGCCCTTGGCGAGGTCGGCGGCGTGGGCCGCCAGCTTGTAGGTGATGACGCCGGTCTTGACGTCGTTGCGGTCGGGCAGGCCCAGGTGCTCCTTGGGCGTGACGTAGCAGAGCATGGCCGTACCGAACCAGCCGATCATCGCCGCACCGATCGCCGAGGTGATGTGGTCGTAGCCAGGGGCGATGTCGGTGGTCAACGGACCGAGGGTGTAGAAGGGGGCCTCGTGGCAGTGCTTCAGCTGCTCGTCCATGTTGGCCTTGATCTTGTGCATGGCCACGTGGCCCGGCCCCTCGATCATCACTTGCACGCCGTGCTTCCAGGCCACCTTGGTCAGCTCGCCCAGGGTGCGCAGCTCCGAGAACTGGGCCTCGTCGTTGGCGTCGGCGGTCGAGCCGGGACGCAGGCCGTCGCCCAGCGAGAACGACACGTCGTAGGCGCGCATGATCTCGCAGATCTCTTCGAAGCGCTCGTAGAGGAAGTTCTCCTTGTGGTGGGCCAGGCACCACTTGGCCATGATCGAGCCGCCACGGCTGACGATGCCGGTGACGCGCTTGGCGGTCATCGGCACGAAGGGCAGGCGCACACCGGCATGGATCGTGAAGTAGTCGACGCCCTGTTCGGCCTGCTCGATCAGGGTGTCGCGGAAGACTTCCCAGTTCAGGTCCTCGGCCACGCCGTTGACCTTCTCCAGCGCCTGGTAGATCGGCACGGTGCCGATGGGCACGGCGCTGTTGCGGATGATCCAGTCGCGGATGTTGTGGATGTTGCGGCCCGTCGACAGGTCCATGACCGTGTCGGCGCCCCAGCGGGTGGCCCAGACCATCTTGTCGACCTCGTCGGCGACGGTGCCGAGCACGGCCGAGTTGCCGATGTTGGCGTTGATCTTGACCAGGAAGTTGCGGCCGATGGCCATCGGCTCCAGTTCGCCGTGGTTGATGTTGGCCGGGATGATGGCCCGGCCGCGGGCCACTTCCTGGCGCACGAACTCGGGCGTCACGAAGTCGGGGACGCTGGCCCCGAAGTCCTCGCCGTCGCGCACGCAGGGCGCCGATTGCTCGCGGCGCAGGTTCTCGCGGATGGCGACATATTCCATCTCGGCGGTGATGATCCCGGCGCGGGCGTATTCCAGCTGGGTGACCAGCTTGCCGGTCGCGCCGCGATAGATCTTGCGGCCGTTGTCGGGAAACTGCGGAGCCAGATGCTTGCCCTGGGCGAAGCCGTTGTCCTCGGGCTTCACTTCGCGCGGATTGGAGACGATCTCGACGTCGCCGCGAGCGACGACCCAGGCTTCGCGGGCCCGTTCCAGGCCCTTCTCGATGTCGATGGTCGCGGTCGGGTCGGTGTAGGGGCCGGACGGGTCGTAGATCGTCACCGGCGGCTCGTTGGCCGAAGGGTGGACGGCCACCTCGCGGAACGGCACGCGGATGTCGGGAAACAGCTCGCCGACCTGATGGACCTTGCGCGACCCGGGAATGGGGCCGGTGGCGACGTCGCTCGTCGCCGGGATGATGGGGGTTTGGGCGTTCATGTTGCGGGCTCCTCAAGCATTGAAGAGACCCGGACGTGTCGAGCTAAGTCGGTTGTACGGCCTGGACTGTACGCCTCCGGACCGCGTTCCCTCCCTTCGCCGGCATGACCCGGATCAGGTTCGACGGGTCAGGGCTCAAGCCCAATCTCAGCCGCGACAGCGACCCCCCGGTGAACAGGGCGGACACTAGGGTGATTGACGCGCGGGTCAAGGGCGCAAGAACGCCGTTTCGCCAACGCATTTACAGGTTGCACGATCAGGCGGATACATCTCAAGCGACACAACGCCGTGGCGAGGGGAGCCGACATGGGCGAGCGTTTCGATCTTCTGGCTTTCTTCGCGCGGTCCAAGATGCCGCTGGGCCTGCCGCTGCTGGCCGCCGCGGCGGTTCCTGGGGCGATCATCGGCCTTCTGCTATTCTATCTGCCGGACCTGCCGCTGGACCTGGCCTTCTTCGGCGGCTGGCTGGCGCTGCTGTCGCTGGCGGCGCTGGTCTGGGCGACGATCTTCTGGGGACTGGCCGTCGCCGTGACCCCGCAGCAGCAGGCGCTGACCAGCGCCTCGGTGGTGGCCGTGGCCATGTCGCTGGCCATAGCCTCGGTCGCCTCGCCGCCGGCCATCGGCTCGCTGGCCCAGAAGACCGGCCGAGTGGTCGAAGCCGCCCTGGCCTGGACGCCGGCCCTGGTCTCGCAGGCGGTCAGCGGCATCGACCCCTGCTCGGGCGACGCCCTGACCAAGCCCGAGCAGCGTCGGCAGGCGGTGCTGAAGGGCCGGATCACCGGCGTGCTGCACGGCTTCATCAGCCGTGGCGACCGCGCCTGCACACCGGCCGACCTGATCCCCGCCGGCCTCTCGGCGACGAGCGCGACGGCGGTGACCGGCGGGGCCTGGATCTGGTTCCTGATCGTGTTCGGCCTCTGCCTCGTCCTGGCCCGCGCCTTGGCCGAGGCGCGACTGCAATGGTACCCGGGCGACGGCTCGCGCGAGCCGATCATCGCCTATCCGAAGTGGATCGCCGCCGTCGTCTATACGGCGATCCTGATCCCGGCCTCGTATCTGGCCATCGGCTCGCTGCTGCTGCTGACCCAGGAGACCACGGCGGTCGACCAGGCCGAGCTGAATCGGCGGCTCGACGAGGTCGAGGCCAAGGCGATGTCGAACCAGAGCATGGAGCCGCTGACGGTGAACACCGGCCTCTTGCTGGGCCAGGCCGTCAACGCCGCCAACGCCGTGCCGCCCTCGCCGCCCGCCGCGACCGTGCGAGGGCCCGAGGTGGGCGGAGAACCCGCGCCGGCCGCCGTCGGAGCGGCCGCCCTGCCCGTCACGCCGGCGGTGGACCAGGCCGAGCAGCTGCGGATCATCGTTCAGGGCGTGAACGACTATCAGAAGCTCAGCCAGCGCTTCGAGCAGTACCGGGTGTCGCGCAAGCTGGAGATCGTCGCCGCCTACAACGAGGCGGTCGGCCGGTTCCCGCCCAGCCAGCTGCCCGGCTATGTCGACATCCTGGTCGAGCGTTATCGCGAGCAGGTGGTCTCCCGCCGCCTGCAGTTGCGCCAGTGCCTGGGCGCGCTGGCCGGCGTGCAGACCGTGTCGATCGTTGACCGCCGGATGAACCTGCGCAACCTGGCCGCCGCCGCGCCCTATACCGAGGAGATCAAGAAGACCTGCAAGGCGCCGACCGAGACGACGCTGCAGACGACTTCCGACGAGGTGGAGGCCGATCGCAACCTGCGGCTGGGCAACCTGATCGAGCGGGTGCTGTACCGCTGGCTGATCGGGGTGCCGGCCTCGACCCTGCTGATCCTGGGCCTGATCGGCTTTGGCCTGTTCGGCGCGGCGATCCGCATGCTGGGCCGGCCCGATCGGCCCGAAGCCGCCAACGAGCCCGACCAGCCGGTCGACGCCGCCGCCCGCGCCCGGATCGAAGACCTGTTCGCCCGCAGCGAAGTCCTGACCCAGACCCCGCCGCCGGCCGACAACGACGCCTCGCCGCCGGCCGAGCGCCAGCGCCAGATCCGCCGGCAGGAGATCCTGGCCCTGAAGGCCCTGGCGCTGCGGATCAACGCGGCTTCCCGCAGCGACCACGCCGGCAGCAACAACATCGTCTATTTCCGCGCCAACTACGTCGTCGACGACGACGGGCTGGTGCGGGTGGGCGAGCGCGTGGCGGTCAGCGGGGCCCCGGCCCGGGTGCTGGTCCACGGCATGGGCGCGGCCTTCACGATCTTCCTGCTCAGCGAGTGCGGCGCGCGGCTGTTCAACGAGGGCGGCCAGACCAACCCGATCGGCATGCTGGCCATGGGCTTCATCGGCGCGGTGTTCGCCGAGGACATCTGGAAGCGGGCCCGCGAGGTGCTGGGCGACAACCTCAAGCGCAAGCCCGAGCCGAAGTCGCCGCCCGAGCCCGCACCCCAGTCCGCGCCCCAGCCGGCCGCCGTGCCGGCCGAATAGGCCTAAAGCGCGCTCGCCGAGAAGGTGTCGCAGGCGGCCGGCTTGCCCGCGTCATAGCCCTTGCCGAACCAGCGCATGCGCTGTGCGCTGGTGCCGTGGGTGAAGCTGTCGGGCATGACGCGCCCCTGGGCCTTTTCCTGGATGGCGTCGTCGCCGACCGAGGCCGCGGCCCCCAGGCCGTCCTCGATGTCGGCGCGGGTGATCTGGATGTTCGAGACCTCCGGCGCGTGCCGCGCCCAGACGCCGGCGTAACAGTCGGCCTGCAGCTCCAGCCGCACCGAGCCGCTCTGCGCGCCCTGCCGGCCCAGGCGGTCGGCCTGGCGGTTGGCGCCCAGCTGGTTCTGGATGTGGTGGCCGATCTCGTGGCTGATGACATAGGCCCGGGCGAACTCACCCTTGGCCCCGAACTTGGTCTCCAGCTCGTTCCAGAAGCTGAGGTCGAGATAGACCTTGCGGTCGGCCGGGCAATAGAACGGCCCCATCGCCGCCTGGCCCGCGCCGCAGCCGGTGCCGGTCGAGGCGTCGTACAACACCACGGCCGCCGGCGGGACGTACTTGCCGCCCGAGCGGGCGAAGATCGGCCCCCAGACGTCGGCGTTCGAGGTCTCGATGACGTCGACGAAGCGGCCGCCCTCGTCCTGCACCGAGCCGCGCTGGCCTTCCTGCTGGGCGGCAGGCTGCTGCACGCCGTTGACGACGCTAAGCGTGGTCTCGGGACTGATGCCGAACACCAGATAGCCCACCACGGCCAAGGCCACCGCGCCGATGCCGCCGCCCGCGATGCCGACCGGACCCAGGCCGCGTCGGTCCTCGATGTTGCCGGAGCGCCGGCCGCCTCCCCATTCCATGCGCGCAAGGCTCCCTTTCAGCGTTCCGAAGCGGGCTTGACGGCCCGGATGGCGGCATTGCTCCGCGCCAGGCGGGCGTCGGTCAAGCGGTCGAGTTCGTCGAGGCGCAGCGACAGGGCCGCCGCCGGATCGCCGCGCTCGGGCAGAACCTGGGGCGGCGCGGGCCGGAGGGATCCCGGATCGGCCGGCGGCTGGGTCGCGCGCAAGGCCGCGGCCGCGTCGGCACGATCGCGGGCCGCCTGGGCGCGGCGGGCGGCGGCCAGCTGGTCCTGGCGCAGGCTATCGGCCTCCATCCGGGCGGCCTGCCGCTCGCGCAGCAGGCCCGGATCGGCCTGAGCAGCGGCCCCCGCCGCCCAGGCGAGCGCCGAAACGGCCGCTCCCGCCGCCAGGAGGATCCTTCCAGACCTTCGCCTCATGCCGTCTCCGTCGCTGTCGTCATCGGCTCTCGACGGTGAAACGCGCCAACTCGGCCTTCGGCGCCGCCCAGGTGGGATCGAGTTCGGCCGCCCGGCTGTAGTCGCGATAGGCCGCGGGCAGGTCGCCCATGTTCTCGTGCGCCAGGCCGCGATTGTAGAAGGCCCGCTCCGGATCCTTGACGCCCAGGGCCAGGCCCCGGTCGATCTCGGCCAGGCCGTCGGCGAAGCGCTCCTCGGCCACATAGGCCGCGCCGCGATTGACATAGGCCTCGCCCAGGGTCGGGTCGATGCGGCCGGCGGCGTCGAAGTCCTCGCGGGCCAGGACATAGGCCTTGCGGCGCAGCTGGATCACCCCGCGATTGACGAAGGTGCGGGCGCGGTCGCCGGCCTTCAGGCTCTCGACCTCGAGGGCCGTGGTGCACAGGCGCAGCGTCGGGTCGTCGGAGCGGCCCTTGATGACGGCCTCGGAGCAGTCCTTGGCCATGCCCCCGCCGATGATGAGCACCGAGGCGCTCGCCCCGCCTGCGGGGGCCATGAGGGCCAGGGCGGCGACGCCCAGAATCCAGCCGCGCGTGCGCGGCAAAGAAAGCATCCAGCCGCGAGCGCGCGGCCGAGACGAGATGGTCTTGGCTTCCATGCGTTTCTCCCAACGTTCACCCGGCCTTCCGGCAGGCCCGCGGGGATGGGAGAACCCAAGCCGCGGACGCGCGGGGACGGGCTTTTCGAGCCGGGCGGCGTCGAGGCCGGCCGGCGAGCGCCAGCATAGCACCGCCGGCTTCCGAAGACCCGCCAAAACGCCGCGAAACGCTTTGCCAGCCCGCGCGGCGCGGCCTATCTCCAAGCGTCCGGATAGGAGTTTCGCATGCACCTGGCCCGCTTTCCCCGCGCCCGCTTCGCCCACCTGCCGACGCCGCTGGAGCCGCTGCCGCGGCTGGGCGCGGAACTGGGGATCGACCTTTGGGTCAAGCGCGACGATTGCACGGGCCTGGCCGGCGGCGGCAACAAGACCCGCAAGCTGGAGTTCCTGCTCGGCGAAGCCCTGGCGCTGGGCGCCGACACCCTGGTCACGCAGGGCGCCGTGCAGTCCAACCACGTGCGCCAGACGATCGCGGCCGGCGCTCGCTACGGCCTTGCGACCGAGGTGATCCTCGAAGAACGCACGGGCTCGAAGGCCAGCGACTATGTCGGCAATGGCAATGTGCTACTCGACCGGCTGATGGGCGCTTCGATCCGCTTCGTGCCGGGCGGGACCGACATGAACGAAGAGCTGGAGGCGACCGCCGAGCTCGTCCGCCGGCGCGGCGGCAAGCCCTATGTGATCCCCGGCGGCGGGTCGAACACCGTCGGGGCCCTGGGCTATGTCGACTGCGCCCGCGAGCTGGTGGTGCAGGCCGACGGCCTGGACCTGAAGATCGACCGCCTGGTCACCGCCACCGGCAGCGCCGGCACCCATGCGGGCCTGGTCGCGGGCTTCGCGGCCCTGTCGGTCGACATCCCGATCCTCGGCTTCGGCGTGCGCGCGCCCAAGGCCAAGCAGGAGGAGAACGTCTTCAACCTGGCGGTCGCCACGGCGCAGACGATCGGCGCGGCGGGCCGGGTCCGGCGCGAGGCCGTGGTCGCCGACTGCGACTATGTCGGCGAGGGCTATGGCCTGGTCGACCAGGGGGTGGTCGACGCCCTGGCCCTGGCGGCGCGGACGGAAGGGCTGCTGCTGGACCCGGTCTATTCGGGCAAGGCGATGAAGGGGCTGATCGATCAAGCCCGCAAGGGCGCGTTCAAGAACCAGCGCGTGGTGTTCCTGCATACCGGCGGGGCGCAGGGCCTGTTCGGCTACCAGTCGGTGCTGGAGCCGGCGCTGGGTTAGGAGATCGCGATGAGCAAGGTCCTCGGCGTGCTGGGCGGCATGGGTCCGGCCGCCACCCTCGACTTCCTGGCCAAGCTGCAGGCGGCCACGCCCGTGGTCCGCGAGCAGGACCACATCCGGGTGCTGGTCGACATCAATCCCAAGGTTCCCGACCGCAACACCGACGGCGATGCGGCCGGGCCGGTGCTGGCGGCCATGGCGGCGGGGCTGCGCGACGCAGGCGCCGAAGTGCTGGCTATCGCCTGCAATACCGCCCACGCCTTCGCCGAACAGGTTAAGGCCAGCGGCCTGCCGCTGATCGACCTGCCGGAGACGGCGGTCGAGGCGGCCCGGGTTCACGGCGCGACACGGATCGGCGTGCTGGGCACCGGCTCGGCCCTGGCCATCTACCGCGACCGCCTTTCGCACCTGGGGCTGGAGGCGGTGAGCCTGGGCGACCACGAGCAGGTCGAGTTCATGGCCCTGCTCTATCGGATAAAGCGCGGCGACCTCTCGGAGGCCTCGCACCAGACCATGGCGGCCCTGGCCCACCGGCTGGTCGGGCTGGGCGCCCAGGCCGTGGTGGCCGGCTGCACCGAGGTTCCGCTGGTGATGGGGCAGGACGATCTGACCGTGCCTTTCGTGGACGCGACGCAGGCGTTGGCGCAGCGGTGCGTGGCGGTGTGCAGGTAGCCGCTTCGCGGACCCCCTCCGGCCCTCCGGGCCACCTCCCCCAAAGGGGGAGGATCTAAGCGCCAAGATGCTCCCCCTCTGGGGGAGCTGTCGCGGAGCGACTGAGGGGGTTTTGCGCACGGCTTTTCGGCCTCCCGTGGCGATCCACGAAAGTTGGCAGGGAGGCGCGGAGCGGCCGGGCGGAGCCCGGAGACCGTGATGTGGTTTAGCGTTTCGGCTTCGTCTGACCGCTCCGC
>NZ_JBWKNI010000037.1:0-20265 GCF_059415485.1 Caulobacter sp. GW821-FHT10C03
AAAGTGCGGCGCCGGCCCCCTCAGTCGGCTTTGCCGACAGCTCCCCCAGAGGGGGAGCATCTATGCCGCCCGATCGCTACGCCCGCTCCAGGGTCACCAGCACCAGATCATTCCGGCGCATCGCGAAGTCGATCGTCGCCACCCCGTCCTTGCCGACGGTGATGGTCTTCTCGACCTCCGGCTTGTCGGTCGTCAGGGCCTGGAGCTTGCCCACCTGATCGGCCGAAAGCTTCTGCGGCAGGCCCAGCTCGACATAGGCCGTGTAGGCGTCGTTGGCGCGGAAGCCGGTGCGCTGGGCCTTCAGGCGGTAGCGACCGGGTTTCAGGCCCGCGACGCTGAGCGCCGCCGCCGGGGCGTCGGTCGTCGGTTGCACCTTGGTGTAGAACGAGCGGTTGCTGGTCGGCTGAACCGGCTGGGTGAAGTCCCAGACCAGGGCCGCGACCTTGCCGCCGTCCGCCGAGGCCAGAACACTATCGTCCGTAGACGGAATTTCCTTGCCGCGCAGGGCCGCCAGGTACTTGTAGGCGAACCACGAGGGCTTGCGAATCCCCTCCGGGTTCATCAGGCCAAACCCGCCCTGGAACGGCGCGGTCGGCGGGCCGGGCTCTTCGAAGAGGTCGCTGTAGGTCCAGTAGCTCATGCCCTGGACCACGCCCTTGACGCCCTTCAGCTTGGCCAGGATGTAGGCGGCGCTGTGATAGCTGTCGTGCACCGGATCGCGCGGCGTGTAGCTGGTGCTCCATTCGGTGAAGTAGAGCGGCAGGCCCGGATAGGCCGAGGCCTCGATCTCGCGGCGCACCTTGCGCACGTCGCCGATGATGGCGTCGGGGGAGGGCGACAGCTTGGTGTCGTCCTTGCCGTTCTCGTCGAGGAAGCCGCCGTCGACGCCGTAGGTGTGTGTGGTGACGAAGTCGACCGCCGCGTCGTTGGCCTTGCAGTAGGCCAGGAATTCCGGAACCCAGGCCGCGCCGGCCGTCGACGGGCCGCCGACCCGCAAGGTCGGGTCGATCGCCTTGATGGTCTTGGCGGTCAGGGCGTAGAGGTCGAAATAGACCTTCTGATCCGCCTTTTCCCAGAAGCCGTCGAGATTGGGCTCGTTCCAGACCTCGAAGAACCAGGTGCGCACCTCGGCTTCGCCGTAGCGGCCGCGCAGGTGCTTGACGAAGGCGTCGATCAGGTGCGCCCAGGGCTCGAACTGCGGGTGCGAGGTGTTGCCCTTCCACCAGAAGATCGTCAGGTCCGAGGTCTTCATGGCCTCGGGCGTGAAGCCAAGCTCGATGAAGGGCTTGAGGCCCATGGCCAGCAGGCGGTCGTAGAGCTGGTCGATCTTCGTCCAGTCGTAGGTGATCGCCCCGTCTGGACCTTTCTTCACGGTGCCCAGCACGTCGTGGAAGATGGCGTGGAAGCGGATGTAGCGGAACTTCAGCTCGTCGGACGCCGTCTTCAGCTGGGCCAGGCTGTCGTCGCGCAGCAGGGTGCCGGGATAGTCCGAGCCGATGGAGAGGTCGAAGAAGCGGTCGACCGGGCTCGTCGCCTTGGCGACGTCCAGCGCGATGACGCGCTTGTCGGCGGCGAAGGCGGGCAGGACCGGCAGCGCTGTCAGGCTGGCGGCGGCGGCCATCAGGCGGCGGCGCGAGAACATGGCTTCGTTTCCTCTTCCTGCTTGCTCCCCCTCAAGTCGTCATCCCGGAAAGCCCGAAGGGCTTATCCGGGACCCAGGGGCCGGCGCACTGCGGCTCCCCCTGGGTCCCGGCTCTCCGCTTCGCTGCGGCCGGGATGACGAGCTTTGGGGGTGTCTATTGGCTCAGTGATTATGCCTGGGCAGCTTGGCCGCCAGGTCCTGGTACTTCACAGCGAATTCCAGCACCCCGCCGGTGTCGAGCTGGCCGGTGTGGGCGCGGTAGATCTCCTGCCAGGGGGTCATGGTCTCCGGCACGGCGGGGATGCCCTCCTTGCGGCGCTCGGCGATCACGGCCTCGTCCACCAGGGCGTCGCAGCGGCCGGTGTTGATGTCGATGCGGATCACGTCGCCCGTCCGCAGCCACGACAGCCCGCCGCCGATCGCGCTTTCGGGCGAGGCGTTGAGGATCGAGGGGCTGTCGGCCGTGCCCGACTGGCGGCCGTCGCCCAGGGTCGGCAGGCTCATGATCCCCTTCTTCAGCAGGTGATCGGGCGGCTGCATGTTGACCACCTCGGCCGAGCCAGGCCAGCCGATCGGACCCGCGCCCCGGATCACCAGGATGCAGCTCTCGTCGATGTTCAGGGCCGGGTCGTTGATGCGGGCGTGGTAGTCGTCCGAGCCGTCGAAGACGATGGCCCGGGCCTCGAACACGCCTTCCTGGCCCGGCTTGGACAGGTAGCGCTCGCGGAAGTCGGCGCCGATGACGCTGGCCTTCATGATCGCGAAGTCGAACAGATTGCCGCGCAAAACAAGGAAACCCGCCTTTTCAGCCAACGGTTCGGCATAGGGGAAGATCACCTCGCGGTCGCCGGTTTCGCGGCCCTGCAGGTTCTCGGCCATGGTCTTGCCGGTGACGGTCAGGACGTCGCCGTGCAGGCGGCCCTGCTGCAGCAGCTCCCACAGCACCGCCGGCGCGCCGCCGGCCCGGTGGAAGCGCTCGCCCAGATACTTGCCAGCCGGCTGCATGTTGACGATCAGCGGGATGTCATAGGCCGCCCGCCAGTCGTCGGCGGTGACTTCGAGCCCCGCATGCCGCGCCATGGCGGCGATGTGCGGCTGGGCGTTGGTCGAGCCGCCGGCCGCCGCCACTAGGGCGATGGCGTTCTCGAAGGCCTTCTTGGTCAGGATGTCCTTGGGCTTGATGTCCTCATAGGCCAGGTCGACGATGCGCTGGCCGGTCTTGTAGGCCATCTGGCCGCGCTCGCGGTACGGGGCGGGGATCGCCGCGCAGCCGGTCAGCGACAGGCCCAGGGCTTCTGCGACCGCGTTCATGGTCGAGGCCGTGCCCATGGTGTTGCAGTGGCCGGCCGAGGGGGCGGATGACGCCGCGCGCTCGATGAACTCGGCCTCGTCGATCTCGCCGGCCGCCAGCTTGCGGCGCGAGCGCCAGATCACCGTGCCCGACCCGACCAGTTCGCCCTCGTGCCAGCCGTCCAGCATCGGTCCGCCGGACAGCACGATGGCCGGAATGTTGACCGTGGTGGCGGCCATGATGCCGGCCGGGGTGGTCTTGTCGCAGCCGGTGGTCAGGACCACGGCGTCGATCGGATAGCCGTGCAGGGTCTCGACGAGGCCCAGGTACGACAGGTTCCGGTCCAGGGCCGCCGTCGGGCGACGGCAGTTCTCGAAGATCGGGTGGACCGGGAATTCCATCGGAATGCCGCCGGCGTCGCGAATGCCGTCGCGCACGCGGGTGACCAGGTCCAGATGGATGCGGTTGCACGGCGAGATGTCGCTGCCGGTCTGGGCGATGCCGATGATCGGCTTGCCGCTGCGCAGCTCTTCCGGGGTGATCCCGTAGTTCATGAACCGCTCCAGATAGAGCGCGGTCATGTCGATATGGTCGGGATTGTCGAACCAGTCGCGCGAGCGGAACCGGCGGGGCGTGCGATTAGCGGAGGTCAAGGCGCACCTCGTATTGCGGCTGGCCGGCGACGTCGACGGGCAGGGCGAACAAGCCGCCGCACAGCGGGGCCGCGGCCAGCTGTTCGTCGCTGAGGCCCTTGCGGGCCGTGGTGAAATAGAGGGTCTTCAGGTCGGGGCCGCCAAAGCACGGCTTGGTGACGTTGATGGCGTCGAGCAGGACCCGGCGTTCGATCTCGCCGGTCCGCGTAATGCGCAGGGCGCCCTGACCGCCCCACAGGGCCGTCCAGACGTAGCCCTCGGCGTCGACCACCGAGCCGTCGGGCCAGGCGTTCTCGATCTCGAGGCGGAAGAACTCGCGCTTGTTGGAGAGCGCGCCTTCGGGCGTGACGTCGAAGGCCCAGATCACCTTTGCGAGGGTGTCGGTGTGATAGAAGGTCTTGCCGTCGGGCGAGACCGCCGGGCCGTTGGTGATGCAGATGCCGGCGTCGTGCTGGGTCAGCGAACCGTCGGCTTCGAGCCGGTAGAGCGCGCCGCTGTCGGCCTCTTCGCCGTCGTGCATGGTGCCGAACCACAGGCGGCCTTCCGCGTCGACCGTGGAGTCGTTGGGGCGGTTGTCGAGGCCGGCGTCCTCGATCTCGGAAATGAAGGTGAAGCCCAGCTCGGGCGTGAAATGGTGCAGGCCGCTCTTCAGGCCCGCCACGAAGCCGCCGCCGACGCGCGGGGCGACGAAGGTCACCTGGTCGGGGGCGTCCCAGCTGGCGGTCTCGCCGGTGGCGGGGGTGTAGCGGTGGACCCGGTGGCCCTTGATGTCGACGAACCAGACGGCGTCGCCATGCCAGATCGGCCCTTCGCCGAGCGTGGCCTTCAGGTCCCAGACGCAGGTGGGGGCAGTCATAGCGCTTCGTCTCCTCCTACGGCGCTAGACCCCCTCAGTCGCTCCGCGACAGCTCCCCCAGAGGGGGAGCATCTAGCGCTTCAAATCCTCCCCCTCTGGGGGAGGTGGCCCGGAGGGCCGGAGGGGGTCGTCGCCGACCTATCTTATCGCCAGCCGGCGTCGATCCAGTACTCGTGGCCCGTGCACAGGCTGCCGTCGTCCGAGGCCAGGAACAGCACCAGCGAGGCGACGTTGGCCGGCAGGATCCGGCCCTTGACGGCCTGGGCCTTGACGATCTCGGCCTCGCCTTCCGGGGTGTACCACTTCTCCTGGCGCTTGGTCTTGACGTTGCCCGGCACCACGCAGGTGACGCGGATGTCGTCGGGGCCAAGCTCACGGGCGAGCGCGCGGGTCATGCCCTCGATGCCGGCCTTGGCGGTTTCGTAGAGGACCAGGTCCTCCAGGCCCAGGTGCCAGCTGATCGAGCCGAAATTGATGATCGCGCCGCCGCCGCGCGCCTTCATGCCCGGGGCCGCGGCCTGGGCGCAGAACAGCATGTGACGCAGGTTCACGTTCATGCGGTTGTCCCAGTAGGCCGGGGTCACGTCGGCCAGGCTGTGACGGTCGTCGTTGCCGGCGTTGTTGACCAGCACGTCGATGGGACCGATTTCGGCGAAGAAGGCCTTCACGGCCTCCAGGTCGGTCAGGTCTACGGCCTTGAAGGCCGGCTTGATCGGGGCGTCGGCCAGGTCAGCGACCAGGGCCTCGGAATCCTCGACGGCGATGTCGACGAAGATCACTTCGGCGCCTTGGCGGGCGAAGGCGATGGTGATGCCCGCGCCGATGCCGGAGCCGCCGCCGGTGATGACGACGCGCTTGCCCTGGAGGCTGGGATAGATGGCGGAGGACATGCGCTTAAGCCTGGAAAGAGGAAACGAGGGTCACAGCAGGCCGCGGCCGGCCAGATTGCGGATCAGGGCCGAGATGCCGAAGGTCCAGGGCTTGGCCTGGTCGCAGGTGGTCACCTCGTTCTCGAGCACGCCGAGCTTGGGGGTCGAGACGCGGACGCGGTCGCCGACTTTATGGGTGAAGCCCTGGCCGGCGGTGTCGCGGTCCTGGATCGGGGCGAACATGGTGCCCAGGAACAAGGCGAAGCCGTCCGGATACTGGTGCTGCCGGCTGTAGGCCTGGCTCGCCAGCACGGCCGGGTCGCGGCTGATCAGGCTCATGTTCGACTTGCCGTCGAGCACAAAGTTGTCGCGGCCGGTGATCTTCAGCTCGACCTCGGCGCTGCGCACGTCGTCCAGCGAGAACGAGGCGTCGAACAGGCGGAAGAACGGGCCGATCGAGCAGGAGGCGTTGTTGTCCTTGGCCTTGCTGAGCAGCAGGGCCGAGCGGCCTTCGAAGTCGCGCAGGTTGACGTCGTTGCCCAGCGACGCGCCGCGGATCTCGCCCTGACCGTCGCACAGCAGCACGACTTCCGGCTCGGGGTTGTTCCAGTGGCTGTCGGAACGGACGCCGACCTGGTCGCCCCAGCCCATCGACGACAGCGTCGGGCCCTTGGTGAAGATCTCGGCGTCGGGGCCGATGGCGACCTCAAGGTATTGCGACCACAGGCCGTCCTTGATCAGGGTCTGCTTCAGGCGCTCGGCGCCTTCGGACCCCGGGTTCACGCTGCGCAGGTCGCCGCCCATGCTCTCGGACAGCTGTTCGCGGATCTTCAGGGCGGCGGCGGCGTCGCCGCGGGCGCGCTCCTCGATCACCCGCTCCAGGGTCGAGACGGCGAAGGTGACGCCGGCGGCCTTCAGGCATTGCAGATCGACGGGGGCCAGCAGCTTGGCGGCGGCGTTGCCTTCACGGTCGTCCCAGACCGGGCGCAGGTCGAGCTTTTCCAGCGGACCCTTGTCCTCGCCGCGCGGGATCGCGTCGCCGGGGGCGTAGGCGTTCATCAGGTCGGCGACGGTGGGGGCGATCTTGCTGATGTCCTCGACGTGGCCGCCGCGGATCAGGACGGGGGTCGGGCCCTGGCCGAAATCGATGCGGCCCAGAAGGGTCGCTTCCCGCCAGTCCTCGGGAAGGTATTGCGTCACGCCCACCGCGTTTTCTCCCTGTCGCGCGAGCGGATCTTTGCGAACGCCCGCTACGCTTCGTAACTCCCCGACTTGTTAGCGCTAACATGTGGAGGGGCGCAAGGGAGTTGTCTGACAACTCAAAACTCACGTCTGCCGGACGCTGGTCGCGCCGCACTGAGTCCACCTCTCCCATGGGGAGAGGGAGGGGCCCGCGCCGCAGGCGTGGGAGGGTGAGGGGGTAAGACGTTGGAGGTTTTGGCGAGGGGAAGGGCGGCCGGCCGCGTAACCCCTCACCCTCCCAGGCTATCGCCTGGGCCCCTCCCTCTCCCTCTGGGAGAGGTGTTTCTAGGTCGGCGCAGGCCCCGCCGAGTCCCGCACGATCAGCGTGTGCGGATGCATCAGCTGCCGGGGCTCGCCCGTGCCGTCGCGGTGGCGGCGGATCTCTTCCAGCACCAGGTCGACGGCGGCGCGGGCCATGGCGGCGATGGGCTGGTGGACGGTGGTCAGGGCCGGCCAGATGTTGGCGGCGATCGAGGTGTCGTCGAAGCCGACGATCGAGACGTCGCCCGGCACGTCCAGGCCCAGGCGGTGAGCCAGGCCGGCGGTGGCGGCGGCCATGTCGTCGTTGGCGGCGAAGATGGCGGTCGGCCGGTCCTTGACGTTCAGCAGCCGCTCGGCCGCCTCCAGGCCCGAGCGATAGGTGAAGTAGCCCTGCTCGATGCGGACGTCCTCCTGCGGGATGCCGGCGGCCTTGAGGGCGGTCATGAAGCCGTCCATCCGCTGCTGGCTGACCGTCTGGTTGGGGTGGCCCTTGATGAAGCCGAAGCGCTTGTGGCCCAGGCTCAGCAGGTGCTGGGTCAGCTCGAAGGCGGCGGCTTCGTTGTCGATGCGGATGGTGGCCATGTCGCTGCTGGCCATGCCGGGGGCGACGGCCACGGCGGCCGCGCCGGCGGCCTTCACCTCGGCCAGCACGGTCTGGGATTCGCACAGGGGCGGGGGCAGGATCAGGCCATCGACGCCGGTCTTCAGCAGACGGGCCAGGGTTGCGCCGGCCAGTTCGGGCTCGGCGCATTTCTCGATGACGATCTGCGAGCCGGTGCGGCTGCTCTCGTCCAGCGCCCCGACCAGGAACTCCGACAGATAGCCGGTCGAGGGGTTGTCGTAGAGCAGGCCGATGCGGAACGGCGCGCTGCCGGCCAGGCTGCGGGCGGCCGGGTTGGGAGCGTAGTTGAGTTCGGCGATGGCCGCCTCGACCAGGGCCCGGGTCTCTTCCTTGACGGTGGATTCGCGGTTGATGACCCGCGAGACGGTCATGGGCGACACCCCGGCCCGCGCGGCGACGTCGCGGATCGTGGCGCTCTGGCTGCTGCGGCGCCGCGTGCGCTCGGTGCGTTCGTTCATGACTGAGAAGTCCGTCCCTTTTGGGCGAGTCTAGACCGTTTCTCGCGCCATGGGGAAGCGCGGCCTTGGTAGCGGTCTCCGGGCGGGCGTAAGGAGGGCGTCATGACTGCGTTTGGCGCCATCATTCTCTGCGGCGGCGGCTCTGTCCGGATGGGGCGGGACAAGGCCTTGCTGGACTGGGACGGCGTGCGCGCCATCGACCGCGTCGCGGCCCTGGCCCGGGCGGCGGGGGCGAGCGTGGTGCTGACCGCCGGACGCGACTACGGGCTGGACTGGGTTCCCGATCCGGAGGAGGGGGCCGGTCCCGTTGGCGGGGTGCTGGCCGGCGCCGAGGCGCTGCGGGCGCGGGGCTGTTCGCGGGCTCTGGTGCTCGCGGTCGATGCCCCGACCCTGACCGTGGAAGACCTGGCGCCTCTGCTGGCGACGGAAGCGGGCGCGACCTTCGACGTCTCACCGGTGCCGATGGTGCTGCCGCTCGGGGCCGTGCCGGCAGGGGCGCTGCCGGGCTGGCCGCTGCGGCGGCTGGTGGAGCGGGCGGGGCTCGTGGTTTTGGAATGTCCGGAGGGCGCGCGGGCGCGAATCCTTGGGGCCAATACGCCGGAGGAGCGGGCGCGGCTGAAGCCGTAGCCCTTCAGTAGACGTCCCGCCGGTACCGTCCCTGGTCGGCCAGGTCCTCCAGCGCGCCCGCGCCCAGGATCTCGGCCAGGGCGGCATGCACCTCGCGCGACATGCCTTCCAGCGAGCCGCAGACATAGATCGCCGCGCCCCGCGCCACCCAGGCCCGGACCTCGTCGGCCATCGTCCGCAGGCGGTGCTGCACATAGACCTTCTCGGCCTGGTCGCGGGAGAAGGCGAGATCCAGCCGCGCCAGCACGCCCGAGGCGACCCAGGCCTCGATCTCTTCCCGGTGGAAGAAGTCGTGTGCGGCCGAGCGCTCGCCGAACACCAGCCAATTGCGCTTGCGGCCCAGCGCCGCGCGGGCCTTCAGGTGGCTGCGCAGACCAGCCAGGCCCGTGCCGGCGCCGATCAGGATCATCGGCCGGTCGTCGGCCGGGGCGTGGAAGCTGCGGTTGGAGCGCACGCGGCCGGCGATCTCGGCGCCGACGCTCGCATGCTCGACCAGCCAGCCCGAGCCCAGGCCCGGCTTGCCGTCGGCGCGACGCATCAGGCGCACGACCAGCTCGACCCCGCCATCAGCCGGCAGCGAGGCGATCGAATATTCGCGGTGGGGCAGGGCGGGCAGGGCGTCGACCAGGGCCTGGGGCGCGGCGCCGGCCAGCGCCTTGATGGCCGCCTCCTCGTGCGGCAGCCGCCGCCAGGACAGGACCTCGCCCAGCGCCTGGGCCTCGTCGGCCTTCACCGGTGCGTCAGCGGAAAGCGACAGGCGCGATAGCAGGTCGGCCACGTCGGCCGGTGCGTTGCGGGGGCCGATCTCGACGATGTCGCCGGCCTGCCAGGCGACGTCGCCGTCCAGCGGTTCCAGGCGCACATGGAAGGCGCCTTCGCCGGCCGAGCCGGGATTGAGCAGGCGGCGATCGGCCAGTTTCCAGCGGCCATAGGCCGGGCGGCTCCAGTCGGGAGCATCGGTCGAGCCGGTCAGCACCGAAAGCTGCGACTGCCAGTGGCGCAGGGCGGCGGCCTCGCCGTCGTCGACCTCGACCGTGTCGAACAGGCGCGCGCCGCCGTTGCGGGCCAGCCAGGCGTCCAGGCTGTGACCGAAGGCGCAGTAGTGGGCGTAGCTGCTGTCGCCCAGGGCCAGCACGGCGTAGGTCAGGCCCGACAGGTCCGGCTCGGTGGCCATGACGTCGCGAATGAAGCGGCGGGCGTTGTCGGGGGCGTCGCCTTCGCCGGTGGTGCTGACGATGAAGAGGGCGCGGCCGGTCAGGTCGGCCGGCTCGACGGCGGCCAGTTCGCGCAGGCGCACCGGCACGCTTGCGGCTTGCAGGGCTTTCGCGGTGGCCAGGGCCAGTTCCTCGGCGAAACCGGTCTGGCTGGCGAAGGCCACGAGCACCGGCTCGCCGGCGCCGGCGGCCAGGGCCTTTTCCTCGCGGCGGGCCTTGGCCTTGCGCAGCGCGACCTTCAGGGCGATCCCGGCGCACAGCAGCAGGTAGAGGCCGACGACGATCGCGGCCAGGACCAGGCGGCGCGAGCCCGGTGGCAGGCTGGAAAGCAGATCGGTCATTCGTCGAGCATCGCCTGCAGGGCCGGCGACAGGCGCTCGGACAGGCCATTGGGGCCGCGCGTGACGATCAGGGCCGGCAGGTCGCGCGCGGTGGCGAAGGCCATGGCGGCGTCCGGACCCATCACGGTCAGGGCGGTGGCCAGGGCGTCGGCGGTCATGCACTCGGGATGCAGCACGGTGACGCTGACCACCCCGGCGTCGCACGGCGCGCCCGACGCGGGGTCCAGGGTGTGGGCGTAGCGCTTGCCGGCATGGTCGAAGAACCGGCGGTAGTCGCCCGAGGTCGCCACCGACAGGCCGTGCAGGGCCAGCACCGTGCGCGGGGCGGCCTCGTCGTTGGCGCTGGCGACCGGCGGGCGCTCCAGCTCGACCCACCAGGGCTGGCCGTCGGGCTTGGCGCCCGTGCCGCGCAGCTCTCCGCCGACCTCGACCAAGTAGGAGCGCACGCCCGAGCGTTCGAGCGCGCGGGCGGCCTCGTCGACGCCGAAGCCCTTGGCGATGCCGTTGAGGTCGATGTGAAGCCCGCCCGGCTGAAACAGCGCGTCGCCATCCAGCGTCACGCGGCGCCAGCCCATAGGGGCGCGGGCGGCGTCGAGGGCGTCGGCGCTGGGCGGCTCGCCCGAGAAGGGGCGGGGGCCGAAGCCCCAGAGGTCGGTGACCGCGCCCAGGGTCGGGTCGAAGGCGCCGTCGCTGTCGGCGGCGACCTCGATCGCGCGGCGCAGCACGGTCGCGAAGCCGGGAGGCAGGGCGGTCCAGGTTCCGGCGGCCGAGCGGTTGAAGCGCGAGAGCGCCGACATCGGGTCCCAGGCGCTCATCTGCGCGACCACCTGGTCGAGGGCGCGCTGGACCATGGCGGTCATGGCCGCGAGATCGGTGGTGGCCGGCAGCACGGCCTTGACCGACCAGGTCGTGCCCATGGTCGCCCCGTCGAACCCGCGCACGACCCCGCCCACCGGCCGGGCCGGCGGTTCGGAGATCAGGGGGACGAGGACGCGGGTCATGGGGGAGGCGGTGTCCAAGCTCCTCCCTCGCGAAGCGGGGGAGGTGGCGCGCTGCGGATACGCAGCGTGACGGAGGGGGCGAGTTCAGGCGCGGTGCGCGCCGCCGCCCCCTCCACCACTTCGTGGTCCCCCTCCCCCGCGAGCGGGGGAGGAGCAGGTCAGGCGCTACGGACGCTGGGCTTCGAACGTCGCGGTGTAGCTGGCGCTGAAGCCGTTGCCGGCCAGCGGGCCGGTCTGGCCGCCGCCGGGGCCGCCCGGACCACCCGGGCCGCCTTGGGGCGCACCACCGGGAGGACCGCCTTGCGGGCCGCCCTGACCACCGGGACCACCGGGGCCGCCTTGGCCGCCCGGAGCGCCGCCGCCCGGGCCGCCCATGCCGCCGCCGCGACCGGTCTCGCCGGTGCGGACGCTGGCGTTCAGCCAGTACATGCCGGCTTCCGGCAGGGTGAACTTCACCGCGCCGTCGGGGCCGGTCTTGACCTTGATCTCGCCCGAGTTGGCGCGATAGCGCGAGTTACCCGGCACGATCGTCACTTCCAGGTCGGCGGCGGGCTTGCCGTCGATCACGAACTTGAAGGTCGCGGCTTCACCGGCCACCACGTCGTTGGGGTGGGTGACGGACACCAGCTCCAGGCCCTTGCCGGTCGGCTTCACAGCCGTCGGCGCGCCGCGGGTGACGAAGGTCTCGTTGCGGCTGAAACTCTTGATGGTCTTCAGGTCGGCGGCGCCGGCCGGAACCTGGGCGGCGAACTCTTCGGGCGTGCCGCGGAAGCGCTTGACCTGGCCGTTCTCGGTCCAGCTGGCCACGATGTTGGCCGAGGCGGTGCCGATCCGGTAGGTGCCGGGCTTGGCCAGTTCGACGTCGAACACCGAGCGGTACTGGCCGGTCGAGCCGTTCTTCAGCGGTTCGGTCGTGCCGTCCGGCGTGGTGATGACCACGGCGTCCAGGCGCATCGGGCGGTGGTCGGGGTAGAACAGCTCGTTCGAGACGGCCGCGTCGACCGTCACCCAGGCGCCGTCGCCCGACAGGACGGTGGCGGAGGGCACGATCCAGCCGCGGTGGGCGTTGGCGGCGAGAGGCAGGGCGGCCAGGGCCGCCGTGACGGCGGTGAGGGCCAGGAGGCGCTTGCGGATGTTCATGGCGTTATCCCCTCTTACTTGACGGTGACCGAGACGGCGCCGAGTTCGGCGGTCCCCTTGGCGGTGGCGGTCTTGCCGGGCTTGCCCCAGGTGAACGGGACGCGGACGGCCTCGTGGCCGCCGACTTCGCGGGCGGCCTCGACCACCAGCGTGTATTCGCCCGGCTTCAGCTTGGAGAGCTCGCTCTTGGCGCCGCTGAAGACCAGCTTCTGCGGGCCGGGGGCGCGGGTGGCGCTGGTGATGCCGTCGGCCGGGAAGCTCATGGCGCGGCCGGCCTTGCGCCACCACTGGCGCATGTCCTTCAGCCACTTCTGGCCTTTGTCCTCGCGGGAGTCGGCGTCGTACCAGACGGCCAGGGTCGCGGCGGCGCCGGCGTCGGGGCCTTCGACCCAGATGGCGACGTAGGGCTTGTGGTACTCGGCCACGGTCAGGCGCGGAATCTCGACGGTGACGTTGAGGTCGGCGGCCATCGCCGGAGCGCCGACGGCGGCGCCGGCGAAGGTCAGCAGGGAGACGGTGCGCTTCACGGAAGGCGGCCTTTCTCTAGAGGTGGACGAACAGGATCACGAGGAGAAGCGGTATGGCCAGCCCGGCGGCGGTCAGCGGCCAGGTCATCGGCCGCCCGCGGGCGTGGAATTGCAGCAGGATCAGGCCGGTGACCGTGAAGATCACGCAGGCGCCGGCGAAGATGTCGATGAACCAGCCCCAGGCCTTGCCGGCGTTGCGGCCCTTGTGCAGGTCGTTGAGCAGGCTGACCGCGCCGCGGGTGGTCTTTTCGTGCTCGACGGCGCCAGTCTCGCGGTCGATGGCGATCCAGGCGTCGCCGCCGGGACGGGCCAGGGCCAGATAGACCTCGGCGTCGGACCATTCGCCCACGCGGCGGGCGATGTCGGCGTCGACGGCTTTGTCGAGCCAGGTCTCGACCTTGATCGGCAGCGGGCGCTTGCCCTCCACCGGCCCCTTGGCCAGCTCGGCCAGCAGGTCGGCGGGCAGGGTGGCCTTGCGGGTGACCACCTTGGGCTCGGCCTCGATCTGGCCGGCGTGGTTGAGGGTGAAGCCGGTGATCGCGAACAGCAGCATGCCCACCAGGCTGAGCGCCGCGCTGATCCAGTGCCACTGGTGCAACTGCTTCAGCCAGAAGGAGCGGCGGTTCTGTTCGGCGGCGGCTTTCACGGGATTCCAGGGCGGACGAGCTTTGGTGTCGCCGTCCATACTTGAGAGCGACTTGCAATTACAAGACCCGATATCGCTCCAGCGCCGCTTGGAAACAAAGCGCCCGTGATCGGTTCTGCGTACGGTCGGAAAGCAGGCGGTGCGGAACTCTGCATGCGGGGCCGTCGATCCTGCTGCGGAAAGGCGCATCCCGCTCGACGAAACAGGCGCCTTGCGCCGTCGCCCGGGCCGGGATCAGTTTGGGGCTATATTATAACAGCGTGCGGCCAACTTGGCCTCGACAAGCGGGGCTCAACAAAAGAAACATCCAGGCTTCCTGCCGCGAGGGGACTTCGCGGGCTGCATTGGGGTCGTTTCGTGAAAGCGCTTTTCTTCTCGGTTTCGCTTCTGTCGCTCGTGGGCGGCGCCGCGCTCGCCCAGGACTACCTGCCCCAGCCGGCCCCGCCGACCCCGCCGATCGTCGCCCCGCAGGACGTGGCCTATCCGGGGGTGCTGAAGCTCTACGTCGACGCCACCGATCTTGAGCGCAAGATCTTCGACATCAGGCTGACCCTGCCGGTCGCAAAGCCCGGCCCGCTGACCCTCTATTATCCGGAGTGGGTGCCGGGCGGCCACTCGCCGCGCAACGACATCGACAAGCTGGCGGGCCTGGTGATCACCGCCAATGGCCAGGTGATCCCCTGGAAGCGTGACGTGGTCGAGGTCAACGCCTTCCACATCGACGTGCCGGCCGGCGTCACCGAGCTGAACATCGCCTACAAGTTCCTGTCGCCGGTCGAGACCAAGGTCGGCCGCATGGTCATGACCCCGGACATGCTGAACCTGCAGTGGCTGCAGATGACCATGTACCCGGCCGGCCACTTCACCCGCCGCATCGCCGTCGAGCCGACCGTCAAGCTGCCGGAAGGCTTCCAGTTCGCCTCGGCCCTCGAGGTCGCCAAGACCGAGGGCCAGGTCACCGCCTTCAAGCCGACCACGGTCGAGACCCTGGTCGACTCGCCGATGTTCGCCGGCCGCTACTTCAAGTCGGTCGACCTGGATCCGGGCGCCAAGGTCCCGGTGCGCCTGAACATGATCGCCGACAAGCCCGAGCTCCTGGAGTTCAAGCCCGAGCAGATCCAGATCCACAAGAACCTGGTCCAGCAGGCCTACAAGCTCTACGGCTCGCACCACTACGACCACTACGACTTCCTGGTGGCGCTGTCCGACCAGCTGGGCGGCATCGGCCTGGAGCACCACCAGTCGAGCGAGAACCGCGTCGCGCCCAAGTACTTCACCGACTGGGACAAGGCCTATGTCGGCCGCGACCTGCTGGCCCACGAATACACCCACTCGTGGAACGGCAAGTTCCGCCGCGGGGCCGACCTGTGGACCCCGACCCTCAACACCCCGATGCGCGACAGCCTGATGTGGGTCTATGAGGGCCAGACCCAGTACTGGGGCTACGTGCTGTCGTCGCGCTCGGGCCTGCTCAACAAGGAGCAGACGCTGGACGCCATCGCCATGACGGCCGCCGCCTATGACAGCCGTCGCGGCCGTGACTGGCGGCCGGTGCAGGACACCACCAACGACCCGATCATCGCCAACCGCAAGCCGCTATCCTGGCTCTCCTACCAGCGCAGCGAGGACTACTATTCGGAAGGCCAGCTGGTCTGGCTCGACGCCGACACGCTGATCCGCGAGAAGACCGGCGGCAAGAAGTCGCTCGACGACTTCGCCAAGGCCTTCTTCGGCGTGGCCGACGGCTCGTACGTCTCGCACACCTACACCTTCGACGACGTGGTGGCGGCGCTGAACGGCGTGGTGGCCTACGACTGGTCGACCTTCCTGAAGGACCGCATCGAGGGCGTGAACCCCAAGGCCCCGCTCGATGGCCTGACGCGCGGCGGCTACAAGCTGGTCTATACCGATGCGCCGACCGACTATTTCAAGGTCTCCGAGACGCGCGGCAAGGTCACCAACCTGGCCTATTCGATCGGCCTGACCGTGGGTTCGGACGGCGTGCTCAGCGACGTGCAGTGGGATGGTCCGGCCTTCAAGGCCGGCCTGACCCAGGGCCTGACCCTGGTGGCCGTCAACGGCGAGGCCTATGACGCCGACAAGCTGAAGGCCGCCGTCAAGGCCACGGCCAAGGGCGAGCCGGTCGAGCTGCTGGTCAAGGAAGGCTCGCGCTACCGCACCGTGAAGCTCGACTACACCGGCGGCCTGCGCTACCCGCGCCTGGAGCGCGTGGCCGGCACCCCGGCGCGCCTGGACGACATCCTGGCCGCCCGCAAGTAAGCCCATAGAGCCGTCCGGCGCCCGGGGCCGCGAGGCGCCGGACGGCTTTGCTTCCAAGACGCGTGGCCGCGCCTGTCCTGGAAGTGCCCATGTCCGATTCCACCAAGTTCGATCGCCGTCAGATGCTGGCCGGCGCGACCGCCGCCGCCGTCTCCACGGCTCTGCCGGCCATGGCCGCCCCGAAGGACGAGCGCGGCAAGCTCTACGCCCTGTTCGACGCCTTCTTCGACGAGGACCTGAGCGAGAGCCCCGAGCAGGCGACCAATCTGGGCCTCGACACCGGAGCCCACGCCGGCGCGCGCACGAAGCTGGGCGATCGCTCGATCGCCGCCTGGATCAAGGAGCGCAAGGAACCGGCCGCCCGGCTCAAGCGCCTCAAGGCGATCGACCGCAAGGCGCTCTCCGGCGACGACGCCGTCAACTACGACACCGCCGCCTACTATTACGGCGCGCGCGACAAGGCCTCGGGCTTCGACTACGGGGCGGTGTCGCGGCCGTTCGTGGTGACCCAGTTCTACGGCGGCTATTCGTCGGTGCCGAGCTTCCTCGACAGCAAGCACGCGGTGGCCTCGGCGGCCGACGCCGACAGCTACCTGCAGCGCATGGCCGGCTTCGCCGCCGTTCTCGACCAGGAGAGCGAGCGGGTGCGCGCGGATGCGGCCAAGGGCGTGATCCCGTCGGACTTCATCCTCGACAAGGCCATCGGCCAGTTGAAGCAATTTCGCGCCCTGCCGCTGGAAAAGAACGTGCTGGTCGCCTCGCTGGCCCGCCGCGCCAAGGCCTATGGCGACTACGACGCCAAGGCCGCCGCCCTGCTGGCGAGCCAGATCCACCCGGCCCTGGACCGCCAGATCGAGACCCTGACCGCCGTCCGCGCCAAGGCGGTGCACGACGCCGGCATGAGCCGCTTCAAGGACGGCGAAGCCTTCTATGCGGCCCTCCTGCGCATCTATACGACGACCGAAAAGACCCCCGACGAGGTCCACCGCCTGGGCCTGGAGGAGGGCGCGCAGATCCAGGCGCGAATGGACGAGATCCTGAAGAAGCGCGGCTTCACGCAAGGCAGCGTCGGCCAGCGCATGGCGGCGCTGAAGGACCTGCCGGGCGAGGCCTATCCCAACACCGACGAAGGCCGCGCCCAGATCCTGGCCTACTGCAATCGCCTGATTGCAGAGATGCAGCCCAAGCTGCCGCAATGGTTCGGGATCACCCCGAAGATCCCGGTCGAGGTGCGCCGCATCCCGCCCTACACCGAGGCCGGCTCGTCGGGCGGCTATTACGAGCGCCCGCCGCTGGACGGCTCGCGGCCCGGGGCCTTCTACATCAACCTGCGCGACACGGCCGAGCGCCCTCGCTACGCCCTGCCGACCCTGACCTATCACGAGGCCGCGCCGGGCCATCACTTCCAGCTCGCTTTGACCGCCGAGGGCAGCCTGCCGAAGCTGCGACAGAACATGTTCTTCTCGGCCAACACCGAGGGCTGGGCGCTCTACGCCGAGCAGGTGGCCATGGAGATGGGCCTCTACGAGAACGACGACCTGGGCCTCTTGGGCATGTACCAGGCGCGCCTCTTCCGGGCCTCGCGCTGCGTGGTCGACACCGGCATCCACGCCAAGGGCTGGAGTCGCGAGAAGGCCATTGCCTACATGGTCGAGACCGGCGGCGACGACGAAGGCCGCATCACCCGCGAAGTCGAGCGCTACTGCGCCAACCCCGCCCAGGCCTGCTCCTACAAGGTCGGCCACACCGTCTGGGCGGCCCTGCGCGAGCGGACCAAGGCCCGCCTCGGCGCCAGGTTCGACATCCGCCGCTACCACGATACGGCGCTGCTCGTGGGGCCGACGCCGCTGACCGTGCTGGAGGGGGTGGTGGACGCCTGGTCGGGGTGACGGAAAGACGCCTCTCCCATGGGGAGAGGAGGGGACCCGCCGCTTGCGGCGGGGAGGTGAGGGGGGGGACGCCGTCGGCCGTCTAAACCCCTCACCCTCCCACGCCTGACGGCGCGGGCCCCTCCCTCTCCCTCAAGGAGAGGGGCAAACGAAAGTGACCGGTAACATTTGGGCTTGAGTGGTCTGACAAGCTCTCCCATAGTGTCAGGCAAGACGGCGCGAAGCCGCCGTGACGAAATGCTGGGGAAACGCAAGGATGACCACCACCCTTACCCGCCGCACGCTGGGCGTCAGCCTGGCGGCTCTCGGCGCCGCCATGGCCCCGGTGGTCCGCGCCGCGCCTAAGGCTGTAGGCGACAAGCCGCTCTACAAGGACCCCGCCCAGCCGGTCGAGGCGCGGGTCAAGGACCTGCTGGGGCGCATGACCCTGGAGGAGAAGGCCGCCCAGCTGATTGGCATCTGGCTGACCAAGGCCGCGATCCAGACGCCGGAAGGCGACTTCTCGCCCGAGACCGCGTCGAAGAACTTCCCCAACGGCCTGGGCCAGATCTCGCGTCCGACCGACCGCAAGGGTCTGAAGCCCACGAAGGAGGTCAACGCCGCCGCCGGGGCCGACGACGGCTCGGTCGGCCGCAACGCGCCACAGACCGCCCGCTACACCAACGCCGCCCAGAAGTGGGCGGTGGAGAAGACCCGCCTGGGCATCCCGATGCTGATGCACGACGAGGCCCTGCACGGCTATGTCGCTCGCGATGCGACCAGCTTCCCGCAGGCCATCGCCCTGGCCTCGACCTTCGATCCCGAGCTGGTGGAGAAGGTGTTCTCGACCGCCGCCAAGGAGATGCGCGCCCGCGGCTCCAACATCGCGCTCGCGCCCGTCGTGGATGTGGCTCGCGACCCGCGCTGGGGCCGCATCGAGGAGACCTATGGCGAGGATCCGCACGTCTGCGCCGAGATGGGCCTGGCCGCCATCCGCGGCTTCCAGGGCAAGACCCTGCCGCTGGCCCCCGACAAGGTGTTCGTCACCCTCAAGCACATGACCGGTCACGGCCAGCCCGAGAACGGCACCAATGTCGGCCCGGCCCAGATCGCCGAGCGGACCTTGCGCGAGAACTTCTTCCCGCCGTTCGAACGGGCGGTGAAGGAGCTTCCCGTCCGCTCGGTCATGCCCAGCTACAACGAGATCGACGGCGTGCCCTCGCACGCCAACCGCTGGCTGCTGACCGACGTGCTGCGCGGCGAGTGGGGCTATCAGGGCTCGGTGCAGAGCGACTATTTCGCCATCAAGGAACTGATCAGCCGCCACAAGCTGACCGACCAGGTCGCCGACACGGCGGTGATGGCCATGCACGCCGGCGTCGACGTCGAGCTGCCGGACGGCGAGGCCTATGTCCTGCTGCCGCAGCTGGTGCGGGCCGGCCGTATCCCCGAAGCCGAGGTCGACGCGGCCGTGGCGCGGGTGCTGCGGATCAAGTTCGAGGGCGGCTTCTTCGAAAATCCGTATGCGGACGAAAAGACGGCTGACGCCAAGACCGCGACGCCGCAGGCCGTCGCCCTGGCCCGCGAAGCCGCCCGCAAGGCGGTGGTGCTGCTGAAGAACGACAAGGGCCTGCTGCCGCTCGACGGCAAGAAGATCAAGCGCCTGGCCCTGCTGGGCACGCACGCCAAGGACACCCCGATCGGCGGCTATTCCGACGAACCGCGCCACGTGGTCTCGGTGCTGGAGGGCCTGACGGCCGAGGCCAAGGCCCAGGGCTTCGCCCTCGACTACGCCGAGGCCGTGCGGATCACCGAAAAGCGCGTCTGGGCCGCCGACGAGGTCAAGCTGGTCGATCCGGCCGTGAACGCCAGGCTGATCGCCGAAGCCGTCGAAGTGGCCAAGAAGGCCGACGTCGTCGTCCTCGTGCTGGGCGACAACGAGCAGACCAGCCGCGAGGCCTGGGCCGACCATCACCTGGGCGACCGCGACAGCCTGGATCTCGTCGGCCAGCAGAACGATCTGGCCCAGGCGATCTTCGCCCTGGGCAAGCCGACCGTGGTGTTCCTGCTCAACGGCCGGCCGCTGTCGGTGAACCTCCTGGCGCAGAAGGCCGACGCCCTGGTCGAGGGCTGGTACCTGGGCCAGGAGACCGGCAACGCCGCCGCCGACGTGCTGTTCGGCCGGGCCAATCCGGGCGGCAAGCTGCCGGTCAGCATCGCCCGCGACGTCGGCCAGTTGCCGATCTACTACAACCGCAAGCCCACGGCCCGGCGCGGCTACCTGTTCGACCGCGAGACCAGCCCGCTCTATCCGTTCGGTTTCGGGCTGTCCTACACGAGCTTCGACATCGCTGCCCCGCGCCTCTCCAAGGCCAGCATCGGCCAGGGCGAGAGCACGACGGTGTCGGTGGACGTGACCAACACCGGCAAGGTCGCCGGCGACGAGGTGGTGCAGCTCTACGTCCACGACGAGGCCGCCTCGGTGACCCGTCCGGTGCTGGAACTGAAGCACTTCAGGCGCGTGACCCTGGCGCCGGGCGAGAAGAAGACGGTGACCTTCGAGGTGGGGCCGTCGGATCTGTGGATGTGGAACCTGGCGATGAAGCGGGTGGTCGAGCCGGGGGATTTCTCGATCCTCGTGGGGCCGAACTCGGTGGACCTGAAGGCGACGAAGCTGACGGTGGTTTAGGCAATAGATGCTCCCCCTCTGGGGGAGCTGTCGCGGAG
>NZ_JBWKNI010000038.1:0-12012 GCF_059415485.1 Caulobacter sp. GW821-FHT10C03
CGTCGCCGTCTGAAAGGGAAACCTCGAAGGCGGTCCTGGTAAGGCGTTAAGAGCGCCGCCGCCCGGGAAGCCGGCAGTCCAACGACCGCGCGGAGCGCACGGCTTCGTCGAAACGGTAACAATACAAAGCACCTCCGGGCGTCGCCCGGGCGCTCCGCTCTCCTTCATCAGCTCAGCGGTTCACCGCGTGAGATCGTCCACCCGTTCCCTCTCCCCTTGCGGGAGAGGGTGGCCTGCGAAGCAGGTCGGGTGAGGGGTCTCTCAGATCTCAACACCGCGGATGGCGGTCAGGCCGGACGGAGGCGTCTCCCATCCGAGAAACCCCTCATCCGACGCCTTCGGCCGCCACCTTCTCCCGCAAGGGGAGAAGGACCCTACAGTTCCAATCCGTAAAGCCTTCCGTCCCGGCGCTCGCCGTCGCGATCCACCTGGCCCTTCAGATAGGCCGCGCCCTTGAAGCCCAGGCGTTCCAGCAGCTTCTCGGCGCGGGCGTCGCCGACCTGGGTGCGGGCGACCACGTGCTTGAGGTCGCTGGCGGCGGCGTGGGCGAGGAGGGCGCTGACCGCCTCCTGGGCGTAGCCGTTGCCCCAGGCCTCGCGGGCAACGATGAAGCGCAGTTCGGCCCGGTGGCGGCGCTCGTCGATCTCGACGAACTCGCAGGCGCCGACGAAGGCGCCGGTCGCGGTCAGGCGGATGGTCCAGTGGAGCGCGGTCCCGGCCTGCATGTCCTCGACCTGGCCGACCACGCAGGCGGCGACCTCGTCGGGATCCTCCAGCGGGGCCCGGTCCCAGTGCGCCATCAGTTCCGGATCGCTGAGGAACGGATAGATCAGCGGGGCGTCTTCGGCGACCAGGGGCTTCAGGGTGAGGCGTTCGGTCTCGAGAATCATGCGCGCCCTAAAACTGGATTGGGGAACTTGAGTTGGCAGGCCGTCGCCCCACCTATGGCGTGCGCGCGCCGGTAGTGGTAGAGGGGCCGCTTCGTTTTTCGCAGCCGGTCCTCTGACTGCACTGAATCGAGAACTGTTTCGTCATGCTCATCGCCATCCTGCTGGCCATCAACATCATCGTCTGCATCGCGCTGATCGGCTTCGTGCTGCTCCAGCGTTCGGAAGGCGGCGCGCTCGGCATGGGCGGCGGTGGGGCGGGCAGCTTCATGACCGCCCGCGGGGCCGGCGACTTCATGACCCGGATGACCTGGATCCTGTTCTCGGTGTTTCTGGTCATCAGCCTGGTGCTGACCATTCTGACCGGTCGCATCGGCAGCGCTGATTCGGTCGTCGATAAGCTGAAGATCGACAATCTCGACACCAAGACCCTGAACGCGCCCGCGACCCCGGCCGCTCCCGCCACGACCGCGCCGGCGCCGATCCAGGCCCCGACCCCGCAGCTCGGCGCTCCGGCGCCCGCGGCTCCGGTCACGACTGCTCCGGCTCCGGCTCAGACCCCCGCCCAATAAGGGCGGGGCTCAGGCTCGGAAGCGAAACTTGTTTATGAACGTCGGTCTTTTCGCCGCGATCGCCGAATCGCGGGTAATCTGAGCGCCCATGACGCGGTACATTTTCATCACCGGCGGCGTGGTTTCCTCCCTTGGAAAAGGCCTCGCCTCCGCAGCGCTCGGCGCTCTCCTGCAGGCTCGCGGCTACACCGTCCGCCTGCGCAAGCTCGACCCCTATCTGAACGTCGATCCGGGCACCATGAGCCCGTATCAGCACGGCGAGGTGTTCGTCACCGACGACGGGGCCGAGACGGACCTGGATCTGGGGCACTACGAGCGCTTCACCGGCGTGTCGGCCAAGAAGGCCGACAACATCACGACCGGCCAGATCTACAAGACGATCATCGAGAAGGAGCGCCGCGGCGACTATCTGGGCGCGACCGTCCAGGTGATTCCGCACGTCACCAACGAGATCAAGGACTTCGTTCTCTCGCCCGCCATGGACGAGACCGGCCAGAAGGCCGTCGACTTCGTGCTCGTCGAGATCGGCGGCACGGTCGGCGACATCGAGGGCCTGCCGTTCTTCGAGGCCATCCGCCAGTTGCGCCAGGACCTGCCGCGCGGCCAGAGCTGCTACGTGCACCTCACCCTGCTGCCGTTCATCAAGACGGCCGGCGAGATGAAGACCAAGCCGACCCAGCACTCGGTCAAGGAACTGCGCTCGATCGGCATCCAGCCGGACATCCTGCTCTGCCGCTGCGAGCAGGACATCCCGGTCGAGGAAAAGCGCAAGATCGCCCAGTTCTGTAACGTGCGCCCCAGCGCCGTGATCCAGGCCATGGACAGCGCCTCGATCTACGCGGTGCCGATCGACTATCACAAGGAAGGCCTCGACGCCGAAGTGCTCGACGTCTTCGGCATGCACGACGCGCCCAAGCCCGACCTGTCGCGCTGGGAAGCCATCGACCACACCGTCCAGCATCCGGACGGCGAGGTGACCATCGCCGTCGTCGGCAAGTACACCGTGCTGAAGGACGCCTATAAGTCCCTCATCGAGGCCCTGCACCACGGCGGTCTGGCCAACAAGGTCAAGGTCAACCTCGACTGGGTCGAGAGCGAGACCTTCGAGGGCGACGAGAACGCGGCCGCGGCCCGTCTCGAGAACGCCCACGCCATCATGGTGCCCGGCGGCTTCGGCGAGCGCGGCGCGGAAGGCAAGATCCGGGCGGCCCAGTTCGCCCGCGAGCGCAAGGTGCCATACTTCGGCATCTGCTTTGGCATGCAGATGGCCGTCATCGAGACCCTGCGCAACGTCGCGGGCATCACCGACGCCAGCTCCAGCGAATTCGGTCCCACCGAGCGCCCGGTCGTCGGCCTGATGACCGAGTGGATCAAGGGCAACGAGATGGTCTCGCGCAAGGCCGGCGACGACCTGGGCGGCACCATGCGCCTGGGCGCCTATGACGCCGTCCTGCAGCAGGGCTCCAAGGTCGCCGAGATCTATGGCGAGACCGACATCGTCGAGCGCCATCGTCACCGCTACGAGGTCAACATCGGCTACAGCCACAAGATGGAGGAGGCGGGTCTCAAGCTCACCGGCCGTTCTCCGGACGGCGTGCTGCCCGAGATCGTCGAGCGCGACGACCATCCGTGGTTCATCGGCGTTCAGTTCCACCCGGAACTGAAGAGCCGTCCGTTCGCCCCGCACCCTCTGTTCGCCAGCTTCATCGCGGCGGCCAAGGAGCACGGTCGACTGGTCTGAGCCCCCTCGGGCGCCAGCCATTGGCTTGGGAAAGGCGAGGGGGTAGCATCACCTCATGAGCCTTTCCCTGTCGCCCGAGCTGGAAACGCTGATCCGCGAGAAGGTCGCCGAGCGCGGCTATCGTGACGCCAACGAGCTGGTCGCCGACGCGATCAGCCTGCTGGACGAGCGCTCCGGCGGTCTTTCCGAAGACGTCCAGCGAGCGCTCGACGCCGGCGAGGCCGACATCCGCGACGGCCGCTTCACCGAGCTGAAGACGGCCGAAGAGGTCGAAGCCTTCTTCAAGGCCCCGTGAAACCGGTCATCGTCTCGGCCCTGGCGCGGTCGGATCTCGAATCGGTCCGAAGCGCGAGCGGCGCCGATTGGAGCCCGGAGCGCCATCGACGCTATCTCGACGACCTCATGCGGCGGGTGCTGGCCATCGGCAGGAACCCCGAGCGTCACCCGCTGGTCGGCGCGTCTCGGCCGGGCATGAGACGGGTGAAATCGGGGCCTCACATCGTCTTCTATCGCGACGAGCCAGGACGCGTCGTGATCGTCAGAATTCTCGATGAACGCAGCGATTACGGACCTCGGCTCTAACCCTGTTGCGTTGAAAGCGACATTCAGGCATAAGCGCGCCCTCACGCGGCGACCTGGGCTTTCCCGAGTCGCCGCTTCCGATTTTCACGCTCAGCGAGCAGAGTCACTTCGATGGCCGTTCCCAAAAGAAAAACTTCGCCTTCTCGCCGGAACATGCGCCGGTCGCACCACGCCCTGGGCGCTAACTCGTTCATCGAGGACAAGGACACCGGCGAGCTGCGTCGTCCGCACCACGTCGATCTGAAGACCGGCCTGTACAACGGCAAGCAGATCCTGACCCCGAAGGAAGACTAAGGTCTTTCTCGGACGCGCCCGCCGAACCGGCGAGCGCTCCAGGATTTAGCGTCTGACGCTTCGAAAGCGCCGCCCAGCTCGCCTGGGCGGCGCTTTTCGTCGTGGGGCGCACCAAGCGGTGCTAGAGTGGGCTTCGGATCGCCACTGGGACGATCCCAAAAAAGCCAGGAGCGCGGTCAGCGCCGAGAATGGCGTGATCAGACTCCGGCGGACTGGGAGGTTCGCCATGTTCACGCGTCGCACCCTTGCGTGCGGCCTCGGCGCATCGTTCGCCGCCGCGCCCTCGCTCGTCCACGCCTTCTCCCCCGGCCAGGCGCCGCAGGCCGTTTCGCTGGCTTCTCCGACCGTCGTCCCGCCCCCGGCGACGCCCGCCTTGCCGCTCTACGTCATCGACACCGGCATCGACGAATCGGAACGGATGACCGTCGAAACCCAGATCAACGGCCAGGGCCAGTACCGCTTCGTGGTCGATTCCGGCGCCGACCGCTCGGTGATCTCCGAAACGCTCGCCGCCCGCCTGGACCTGCCGCGTGGTCGCGACGTCATCGTCCACGGCATCGGCGGCTCGGCGATCACCCCGACGGCCCGCATCGCTCACCTGTCCACCGGCGACGCGCGCCTGGCCGATGTCGAACTGCCGGTGCTGGCGGCCGAGCGAGTCGGCGGAGACGGCCTGCTGGGGATCGACATCCTGCAGGACCGCTCGGTGGTCATGGACTTCAAGCGAAAGCGCCTGGAGGTCCGTCACAGCACGCCGGAATATCGGTTCTCCAGACGGAACCAGGAGGTGCAGATCGAGGCCGATCAGCGCTTCGGGCGGCTCACCGTGGTCAACTGCCGGGTCAACAACATCCGAACGCTGGCCTTCATCGATTCCGGCGCCGGCTCGTCGATCGGCAACATGGCCCTGTCCCGGGCGATCCAGGCTAGGCAGCGGCGCGGCGCCGATCCGGCCCTAGCCGTGCGCCTGCTGGGCGTGGCGGGCGGCGAGACGATCGGCGAGTACCGGGTCCTGCGGTCGATGAACATGGGCGACCTGCGGATGACCAACCTGGCCGTGGTCTTCGCCGAGCTGCACATCTTCGATCACTGGAAGATCAACGAGAAGCCGGCGCTCCTGCTGGGCGTGGACGTGCTGAAGCTGTTCGCCCGGGTCGAGCTCGACTTCGGCGCCGAGCAACTGCTGTTCCGCCTCGGTTCGGGCGGGCCGCCGGTCCTGCGGGCGTGACGACAAAGCGCTGACGCAACGGAACTTCGATCCTGCCGAACGCCGGTCTTGGTTGCGGCGAAGCGGCGGCGCGGCTAAGGGGAAGCGCCTTTTCTTTCGGGAGCTCCCATGACCGAGATCGTCGACATCATCGCCCGCGAAATCCTCGATAGCCGCGGCAATCCGACGGTCGAGGTCGACGTCGTCCTCGAGGACGGCGCCTTTGGTCGCGCCGCGGTGCCGTCGGGCGCCTCGACCGGCGCTCACGAAGCCGTCGAAAAGCGTGACGGCGACAAGTCGCGCTACCTCGGCAAGGGCGTCCGCCAGGCCGTGGAAGCCGTCAACGGCGAGATCTTCGACGCCCTGTCGGGCGTCGACGCCGAAGACCAGCGCCGCATCGACAGCCTGCTGATCGGCCTGGACGGCACGCCGAACAAGGCCCGCCTGGGCGCCAACGCCATCCTCGGCGTCTCGCTCGCCGTGGCCAAGGCCGCCGCCGAGTCGGCCGGCCTGCCGCTGCACCGCTACATCGGCGGCGTGAACGCCCGCGTCCTGCCGACCCCGATGATGAACATCATCAACGGCGGCGCCCACGCCGACAATCCGATCGACATCCAGGAATTCATGATCCTGCCCACCGGCGCGGCCAGCTTCTCCGAAGCCCTGCGCATGGGCGCCGAGATCTTCCACGGCCTGAAGAAGGCTCTGAAGGACGCCGGCCACAACACCAACGTCGGCGACGAAGGCGGCTTCGCCCCGAACCTCGCCTCGGCCGAAGCCGCGCTCGACTTCATCGTCAAGGCCGGTGAAGCCGCGGGCTACAAGGCCGGCGACGACTTCCTGCTGGGCCTCGACGTCGCCTCGACCGAGTTCTTCAAGAACGGCAAGTACGAGCTGGAAGGCGAGGGCAAGTCGCTCGACCCGTCGCAGATGGTCGACTACCTGGCCGACCTCGTTTCCAAGTTCCCGATCGCCTCGATCGAGGACGGCATGGCCGAAGACGATTTCGCCGGCTGGAAGCTGCTGACCGACACCCTGGGCAAGAAGGTCCAGCTGGTCGGCGACGACCTGTTCGTGACCAACCCCAAGCGCCTGCAGATCGGCCTCGACCAGGGCCTGGCCAACTCGATCCTGGTCAAGGTCAACCAGATCGGCACCCTGTCGGAAACCATCGACGCCGTCGATCTGGCCCACCGCCACGGCTACACCAGCGTCATGAGCCACCGCTCGGGCGAGACCGAGGACAGCACCATCGCCGACCTGGCCGTGGCCCTGAACTGCGGTCAGATCAAGACCGGCTCGCTGGCCCGTTCGGACCGGCTGGCCAAGTACAACCAGCTCCTGCGCATCGAGCAGCAGCTGGAAGACCAAGGCGTCTACGCCGGTCGCGCCGCCCTCAAGGGCCGCTGATCGGGCGGACCGCGGTCCAAGCTGAACGAGAAGAGCGCGCCGGGTCCGCCCGGCGCGCTTTTTCGTGTCCGATCCTCAGGCGGGCAGGCGGCCCAACCAGGCCAGGAACAGCCCGCTCCAGGCGGTCTCCGGCGCCGGCGGGCGCGAGCGCAGGGCGAAGCCGTGGCCGCCGGTCGGGAAGACGTGCAGTTCGGCGGTCCCGCCCTGGGCGACGATGTCGCGCGCCGCGTCCCGGCTGTTGTCCGCCGAGACCTTGGGATCGTCCTCGGCGTGGAACAGGAAGGCCCTCGTGGGGCCGTCGAAGCCGTGGAAGGGCGTCGCTTGCGGCGGAGCCTTGGGCCGGGTCAGCCACGGATAGCCCAGGCCGATGAAGTCGGGCAGGGAAGGGGCCGCGTCCAGGCCATCGATCGGCGGATAGAGGGCGGCGGCTCCGCGCGAGGCCAGGGCCGCGGCCAGGGTCCCGCCGGCCGAGAAGCCCAGCGCGCCGACCATGGGAGCGCTGGTCCGGCTTCTCAGCAGCCGCAGCGCGCGCTGGGCGTCCTGCAACGGGGCGTCGAAACGGGCCGCCCACGGATCCTTCGGCAGCCGATAGACCAGTACGCCGGCGTAAACGCCGTTGGCGGCCAGCCAGCGGGCGACCTCGTGCCCTTCCTTGTCGGCCACGACCTTGCTGAACCCGCCGCCGGGAATGACCAGCACCGCCGCCTTCGGCTTGGCGGTCCCGGCCGGCGGATAGAGCGTCAGCGTCGGGTTCGTGACGCCCTCGATGCTGTAGTCGACGCGGCCGTCGGGCCAGTTGTAGGCCACGCGCCGCTCTTCGCCCGTCACGCGCTCTCCACCCGGCGCCGGGCCGGGCCACAGGGGCAGGACTGCCGGGGCGGTCTCGGCTCTGGCCGCGCCTGCCGCGCCGAAAGCCAGCGCGCCGCCGGCCGCCATCAACCGGCGGCGATTCCAGTCGCGGTCCATCAAGGCGTCTCCAACCATGGGATAGGGCGAGCGTCTCAGCCCTCGATCAGCTGCGCCCGGGCCTTCACATCGGCCAGGGTGACGTCCTTCTTCATGACCATGTAGCCGGTCACCGCGTGCCAGGCGTCCTCGCCCAGGCCGTCGGTCTCGGCGCCGGTCGCCGCGCCGCTGACGCGGTCGGTGGTCGGCATCACCGGACGGCCGGGCAGGGCGATCTCGCCCAGCACCAGGTCCTTGGCGTCGCCCGTCCTGCCGCGCCAGCCGCAGGTCTCGAACCGCACCAGGCGTTCGGGCGCGAAGGCCTGGGTCAGCAGCATCAGCTTCATCGTGCCGGTGGCGGCGACTTCGGCCTGCTGCATGGCTCGTGTTTCCTGGCGAGCCACCGATCGGCCATAGGTCACCCAGCGGTCCTCGCCCTCCCACAGGGTCTTGAAGATCGAGGCGTTCATCGGGATCAACAGCCCGCCGCCGAAGTCGAGCCTGGGCGGGTCGCCCTTGATCATGTTGGGTCCGCCCTTGCGGCCCTTCACGACGCCGTCGTCGCTGCGCTGTCGGGCCGCCGCCGGCAGCGCCAGGGCGGTGATGGCGAGGCCCGCCAGAGCGTGTCTGCGAAGCATGTCGTTTCTCTCCCCCTCGAGACGCATTGCCGACGCTGATTTCACACGCGGCGCGCGCGGCTGATCAATCTTAAGTGGCAAGTCAAAAGCGTCACAGCGGCGATTCTGAGGCGAGGGCGCCCTCAAAACAGGCGTGACCGGTGTTCGATCAAAAAAGACCGACCACATTTTTTCTAAAAGCTCGGCCGCCTTTAGAAAAACAGAGGTTTTAACCGTTCTCGCGGCTGCGAACGAAATGCCGCGATGCGGTATCTCGATGCCCCTGAAACGGTCTCATTTGAAAGTATTTTGAGCCTGCTCGCGAGCTATTTGCAAGCCCCTTGCAGGGTTGGGGATTTAGACCGTGTTAAGCACGTTCTGGCAGCCTGAACCTCCCTGTCCGGGATTCGCCGATGTTCGCTCGACTGCAACCCTACCTGCCGACCGCGGCGCTCCTTCTCCTGATCACGTACTTCGTCTTTCACGCTCTGACGGGCGAGAGAGGCCTGCTTTCCTCGTCTCAACGCAACGCGGACTTGGCCGCCAAGACGATGGAACTTAAGAAGATCCGCGCTGAGAGGATGGACCTGGAGGCTCGGGCTCGTCTATTACGCAGCGGCAGCCTGTCGGCCGATCTCCTGGAGGAACGTGCGCGTTCCCTCCTTGGATACGCCGATCCCAAGGACTACGTGATCCGCACCAAGCGCTGAGCTGGGTCGGTTCACACCGGTCCGAGGCTGTCTTGTAGACCACACTTCAGGTTGCGACCTGGAGGGCGGTCTCGGCGTCAACATGAGCGCTATCCTGCGCCGGAAAGCCGCACAGCGGCGGCGACGGAAGCCTCTGAGATGAAGGCCGTTATGGTGATTGGCCAGGGAGAGTTTAATGGCGCGAACGCGCAAGGGTGAAGCCTCGACGGAGAAGGGCGCCGACACCGGTGTCAACGCCTTCGTCGGCAAGGAAGAGCTTCTCAAATTCTATCAGGACATGCTGCTGATCCGCCGCTTTGAAGAGCGCGCCGGCCAGCTGTACGGCATGGGCCTGATCGGCGGGTTCTGCCACCTCTACATCGGTCAGGAAGCCATCGCGGTCGGCATGCAGTCGATCCAGCACAAGGGCGACCAGATCATCACGGGCTACCGTGACCACGGCCACATGCTGGCCGCCGGCATGGATCCCAAGGAAGTCATGGCCGAGCTGACCGGTCGCGCTGGCGGTTCGTCGCGCGGCAAGGGCGGTTCGATGCACATGTTCGACATCGAGACCGGCTTCTACGGCGGCCACGGCATCGTCGGCGCCCAGGTGGCGCTCGGCACCGGCCTGGCGCTGGCCAACCACTACAAGAACAACGGCAACGTCTCGTACGCCTACTTCGGCGACGGCGCGGCCAACCAGGGCCAGGTCTACGAGAGCTTCAACATGGCCCAGCTGTGGAAGCTGCCGGTCGTGTACGTGATCGAGAACAACCAGTACGCCATGGGCACCAGCGTCGAGCGTTCGGCGTCGGAAACCGCCTTCCACAAGCGCGGCGTCTCGTTCCGGATCCCGGGCGAGGAAGTCGACGGCATGGACGTGGTGGCCGTGCGTGAAGCCGGCGCCCGCGCCAGCGAGCACGCCCGCAGCGGCCAGGGTCCCTACATCCTCGAGATGAAGACCTACCGCTATCGCGGCCACTCGATGTCCGACCCGGCCAAGTACCGCACCAAGGAAGAGGTCGACGAGGTCAAGACGACCCGCGATCCGATCGACCACATCAAGGAACGCCTGGCCGCGGCCGGCGTCACCGAGGACGATCTGAAGACCGTCGATGGCGAAGTGAAGCGCATCGTGGCCGAAGCGGCCGAGTTCGCCCGCACCAGCCCCGAGCCGGATCCCTCCGAACTCTACACCGACGTATACCTGGAGGCCGCCGAGTGACGGACATCCTGATGCCCGCGCTTTCCCCCACCATGGAGGAAGGCACCCTGGCCAAATGGCTCGTCAAGGAAGGCGACACCATCAAGGCCGGCGACGTGATCGCCGAAATCGAGACCGACAAGGCGACGATGGAAGTCGAAGCCGTCGACGAGGGCGTGATCGAGGCTATCCTCGTTCCCGCCGGCTCGGAGAACGTCAAGGTCAACACCCTGATCGCCAAGCTGGCCGGTGAAGACGGCGCCTCGGCGTCGGCCGCTCCCGCCGCCGCCCCGGTCGTCGCCGAAGCCGCCCCGGTGGCCTCGACGGCTCCGGCCCCGATCGCCGCCGCCTCGAACTTCGCGGACCCGGAACTGCCGGAAGGCACGCCGACCAAGAAGATCACCGTGCGCGACGCCCTGCGCGACGCCATGGCCGAAGAGATGCGCCGCGACGACCGCGTGTTCCTGATGGGCGAGGAAGTCGCCCAGTACCAGGGCGCCTACAAGGTCAGCCGCGAACTCCTGCAGGAGTTCGGCGACAAGCGCGTCATCGACACCCCTATCACCGAGCACGGCTTCGCCGGCATGGGCGTCGGCGCGGCGATGGCGGGCCTGAAGCCCATCGTCGAGTTCATGACCTGGAACTTCGCCATGCAGGCGATCGACCACATCATCAACTCGGCGGCCAAGACGCTGTACATGTCGGGCGGCCAGATCAAGTCGTCGATCGTGTTCCGCGGCCCGAACGGCGCGGCCTCGCGCGTCGGCGCCCAGCACAGCCAGGACTACGCGGCCTGGTACGGCAACATCCCGGGCCTGAAGGTCATCGCGCCGTACGACGCGGCCGACGCCAAGGGCCTGCTGAAGGCCGCCATCCGCGACCCGAACCCGATCGTCTTCCTCGAGCACGAGATGATGTACGGGCACGAGTTCGACATCCCGGACGTCGAGGACTACGTCGTGCCGATCGGCAAGGCCAAGGTTCGCCGTCAGGGCACGGACGTGACCCTGGTCGCCTACAGCCGCATGGTGGGCTTCGCTCTCCAGGCTGCTGAAGCGCTGGCCGCCGAAGGCATCTCGGCCGAGGTCGTCGACCTGCGGACGATCCGTCCGATGGACCACGCCACGGTCCTGGAAAGCGTCAAGAAGACCAACCGCCTGGTCACGGTCGAGGAAGGCTGGGGCCCGATGGGCGTCGGCGCCGAGATCGTCGCCCGCATCACGGAGTTCGGCTTCGACTACCTGGACGCCCCGCCGCTGCGGGTTTGCCAGGAAGACGTGCCGCTGCCCTATGCGGCCAACCTGGAAGCCCTGTCGCTGCCGTCGGTCGACAAGATCGTCAAGGCGGCCAAGACGGTCTGCTACCGCTGAGACCGGCGCGGCCCCCGCTCCTGACGGGCGGGGGCCGCATCGTCTCGGTCAACGAATTCATCCCGCCCCAGGGCGGGGTATCGAGGACGACGGCCCGGCACACCATCGGGGCCGACATCGTTCCGAACGCTTGAGGAAAGAGCTCAAATGTCGATCGACATCCTGATGCCCGCCCTGTCGCCCACCATGGAAGAGGGCACCCTCGCCAAGTGGCACGTCAAGGTCGGCGACACCGTCAAGGCCGGCGACGTCATCGCCGAGATCGAGACCGACAAGGCGACCATGGAAGTCGAAGCCGTCGATGAGGGCGTGATCGAAGCCATCCTGGTCGACGCCGGGACCGAGAACGTCAAGGTCAACGCGCTGATCGCCAAGCTGGCGGGTGAGGGCGAGAGCCCCGCGCCGGCTCCGACCGCCGCGCCCGCCGCCGCTGTCGCCGAGGCCCCGAAGGCCGCCGCTGCCGCGGCTCCCGCCGCCGCGCCCGCGCCGGC
>NZ_JBWKNI010000039.1:0-5361 GCF_059415485.1 Caulobacter sp. GW821-FHT10C03
TGGGTGCGGGGACAGGATTTGAACCTGTGACCTTCAGGTTATGAGCCTGACGAGCTACCGGGCTGCTCCACCCCGCGGCAGGGGAATATCGTGTGCAGGGTTCTTGGACTTTTGGGTGTGCATCCTTTTAGCGGACCTGGCGGCGACCTACTCTCCCGCGCCTTGAGACGAAGTACCATTGGCCCTGGGGGACTTAACGACCGAGTTCGGAATGGGATCGGGTGGGGAACCCCCGGCATAGCCACCAGGTCAGCGAAAAGGATGCTGTCTGCCTGAGATTGGTTCAGGCAGAGATTTGAAGAAGACATCATTGTATGAGGCTTTGTAGAGCTTCATGGGTTTGACTGAAGAACGATCAAGCCTATCGAGCTATTAGTACCGGTAAGCTCCATGCGTCGCCGCACTTCCACACCCGGCCTATCAACGTGGTGGTCTTCCACGGCTCTCAGCGAGACCTTGTTTTGAGGTTAGTTTCCCGCTTAGATGCTTTCAGCGGTTATCTATTCCACACTTAGCTACCCTGCTGCACAGCTGGCGCCATGACAGGTCCACCAGAGGTGTGTCCATCCCGGTCCTCTCGTACTAGGGACAGATCCTCTCAAGTCTCGTACACCCACGGCAGATAGGGACCAAACTGTCTCACGACGTTCTGAACCCAGCTCACGTACCACTTTAATCGGCGAACAGCCGAACCCTTGGGACCTGCTCCAGCCCCAGGATGTGATGAGCCGACATCGAGGTGCCAAACTTTGCCGTCGATATGGACTCTTGGGCAAAATCAGCCTGTTATCCCTAGAGTACCTTTTATTCGTTGAGCGATGGCCCTTCCACGCAGGACCACCGGATCACTATGGCCGACTTTCGTCTCTGCTCGACTTGTCAGTCTCGCAGTCAGGCGGGCTTATGCCATTGCACTCGACGACCGATTTCCGACCGGTCTGAGCCCACCATCGCGCGCCTCCGTTACACTTTGGGAGGCGACCGCCCCAGTCAAACTGCCCGCCACGCCATGTCCCGGACCCGGATAACGGGCCGCGGTTAGACGTCAACAACAATAAGGGTGGTATTTCAAGGATGGCTCCACTCGGACTGGCGCCCAAGTTTCATAGCCTCCCACCTATCCTACACATGTTATTGCTAACGCCAAGGCGAAGCTGCAGTAAAGGTTCATAGGGTCTTTCCGTCTGACCGCGGGAACCCCGCATCTTCACGGGGAATTCAATTTCGCTGAGCCTGTGCTGGAGACAGTGGGGAAGTCGTTACGCCATTCGTGCAGGTCGGAACTTACCCGACAAGGAATTTCGCTACCTTAGGACCGTTATAGTTACGGCCGCCGTTTACCTGGGCTTCAATTCAGAGCTTGCACCCCTCCTTTTAACCTTCAGGCACCGGGCAGGCGTCAGACCCTATACGTCGCCTTGCGGCTTCGCAGAGCCCTGTGTTTTTGATAAACAGTCGCTACCCCCTGGCTTGTGCCACTCTTTTCTGGTTGCCCAAAGAAGAGTCACGCTTATCCCGAAGTTACGCGTGCAATTTGCCGAGTTCCTTCAGCACAGTTCTCTCAAGCGCCTTGGTATACTCTACCTACCCACCTGTGTCGGTTTCGGGTACGGTCTCCGTTGGAGTTATTTCCAGGGACCTGTTCACTGCCAGAACCAATCCAATAAGGACTGACAATTTACCAGATCCGTCACTTCCAACTGGCCCAGGAATATTTACCTGGTTCCCATCGACTACGCGTTTCCGCCTCGCCTTAGGGGCCGGCTAACCCTGCGCAGATTAGCTTTACGCAGGAACCCTTGGGTTTTCGGCGAGAGGGTCTCTCACCCTCTTTATCGCTACTCATGTCAGCATTCTCACTTCCGATACCTCCAGCAAGGCTCACGCCTCACCTTCATCGGCTTACGGAACGCTCCGCTACCGCTTGCACAAAGTGCAAACCCATACCTTCGGCGACTGGCTTGAGCCCCGTTACATTTTCCGCGCAGGTTCGCTTGACCAGTGAGCTGTTACGCTTTCTTTAAATGATGGCTGCTTCTAAGCCAACATCCTGGTTGTCAAAGCAAACCCACATCGTTTCCCACTTAGCCAGTACTTGGGGGCCTTAGATGATGGTTAGGGTTGTTTCCCTTTTCACGACGGACGTTAGCACCCGCCGTGTGTCTCCCAGATATCTCTCTCGGGTATTCGGAGTTTGATTAGAATTGGTACAGCTCGCGCCGCCCGCATCCATTCAGTGCTCTACCCCCCGAGGAGTCCGTCTGAGGCACTACCTAAATAGTTTTCGCGGAGAACCAGCTATGTCCAGGTTTGATTGGCCTTTCACCCCTATCCACAAGTCATCCGAGAATTTTTCAACATTCACCGGTTCGGTCCTCCAGTTGGTGTTACCCAACCTTCAACCTGCTCATGGATAGATCACCTGGTTTCGGGTCGTCATGCGACGTACTTATTCGCCCTATTCAGACTCGCTTTCGCTGCGCCTACACCTAACGGCTTAAGCTTGCACGGCACATGAAGTCGCTGACCCATTATACAAAAGGTACGCCGTCACCACGCGCGGTGGCTCCGACTGCTTGTAGGCTTCCGATTTCAGGATCTGTTTCACTCCCCTTGTCGGGGTGCTTTTCACCTTTCCCTCACGGTACTTGTTCGCTATCGGTCATTGAGGAGTACTTAGGCTTGGAGGGTGGTCCCCCCATGTTCAGACAGGATTTCACGTGTCCCGCCCTACTCGAGTCTGTCGCTATTTGACGCTTACGGGGCTATCACCCACTATGGCCGAGCTTCCCAGCTCGTTCAGCTTTATGTCACGACAGCACTGGCCTGGTCCCGGTTCGCTCGCCACTACTACGGGAGTCTCGGTTGATGTCCTTTCCTCCGGGTACTGAGATGTTTCAGTTCCCCGGGTTTGCTTAATGACCCTATGTATTCAGATCATTATACCTCTTCCGACCAACCGATCTTGATTTTGCCGAAGCAAAACTAAGTCGGGTGACCGTAAAGGTGGGTTTCCCCATTCGGAGATAGCCGGATCAAAGGGTGCTCGCGCCTCCCCGGCTCTTATCGCAGCGTGCCACGTCCTTCATCGCCTCTCAATGCCAAGGCATCCGTCAGAAGCCCTTATGCGCTTGATCGTTCTCAGCAAAACCCATGCGCTTACCGTCTAGGGACGGTTCGCATGCGCTTTACAATTTGTCAGACAATGATGTCTTCTTAAGTCCAACCTAAGCGGCTGAACCCTGCCTTCACGATGTCACTTCGCAGACTGGCCAAAGCCAGTTGCAAACTTGATATCCTCGATCGCGATGTCCTTGCGTGTTCTCCAGCTGGCCTCGCTCAAGAAGCGAAGCGTTAGCGAGAACAGCCAACAAGGATGGTGGAGCCAGACGGATTCGAACCGACGACATCCTGCTTGCAAAGCAGGCGCTCTACCAACTGAGCTATGGCCCCGAAAGGGTGTAGCCAGGAGAGCGGTCGGTTGCGTCCGTATGTTTGGAAAGAGTGGTAGGCCCGATAAGACTTGAACTTATGACCTCACGCTTATCAAGCGTGCGCTCTAACCAACTGAGCTACGGGCCCATAGGCCGCTCAGATCAGATCCGCTCTAAACATTCTTAGAGGAGGACCCGCTCCAGGGCTCGCGATCGTGCTCTGAACCTCGACGGTCCAGAACAAGTGGAAAGAGAAACGAAGACGGCGGCGATCCGCTCATTTGTGTGCGTCTAGCGCACTAATCGGAGCCTCAATAGCCGAAGCTGGAGAGGCATCCTTAGAAAGGAGGTGATCCAGCCGCAGGTTCCCCTACGGCTACCTTGTTACGACTTCACCCCAGTCGCTGACCCTACCGTGGTCGCCTGCCTCTCTTGCGAGTTAGCGCAGCGCCTTCGGGTAAAGCCAACTCCCATGGTGTGACGGGCGGTGTGTACAAGGCCCGGGAACGTATTCACCGCGGCATGCTGATCCGCGATTACTAGCGATTCCAACTTCATGCTCTCGAGTTGCAGAGAACAATCCGAACTGAGACGACTTTTAGGGATTGGCTCCCCCTCGCGGGATTGCAGCCCTCTGTAGTCGCCATTGTAGCACGTGTGTAGCCCACCTTGTAAGGGCCATGAGGACTTGACGTCATCCCCGCCTTCCTCCGGATTAACTCCGGCAGTCCTGTTAGAGTGCCCAACTTAATGATGGCAACTAACAGCGAGGGTTGCGCTCGTTGCGGGACTTAACCCAACATCTCACGACACGAGCTGACGACAGCCATGCAGCACCTGTGTCCCAGTCCCCGAAGGGAAGGCCGGATCTCTCCGGATGTCCAGGCATGTCAAAAGGTGGTAAGGTTCTGCGCGTTGCTTCGAATTAAACCACATGCTCCACCGCTTGTGCGGGCCCCCGTCAATTCCTTTGAGTTTTAATCTTGCGACCGTACTCCCCAGGCGGAGTGCTTAATGCGTTAGCTGCGTCACCGACAGGCATGCCTGCCGACAACTAGCACTCATCGTTTACAGCGTGGACTACCAGGGTATCTAATCCTGTTTGCTCCCCACGCTTTCGAGCCTCAGCGTCAGTAACGGACCAGTATGTCGCCTTCGCCACTGGTGTTCTTCCGAATATCTACGAATTTCACCTCTACACTCGGAGTTCCACATACCTCTTCCGTACTCAAGACTGCCAGTATCAAAGGCAATTCCAAGGTTGAGCCCTGGGCTTTCACCTCTGACTAAACAGTCCGCCTACGCTCCCTTTACGCCCAGTAATTCCGAGCAACGCTAGCCCCCTTCGTATTACCGCGGCTGCTGGCACGAAGTTAGCCGGGGCTTCTTCTCCGGGTACCGTCATTATCGTCCCCGGTGAAAGAATTTTACAATCCTAAGACCTTCATCATTCACGCGGCATGGCTGCGTCAGGCTTTCGCCCATTGCGCAAGATTCCCCACTGCTGCCTCCCGTAGGAGTTTGGGCCGTGTCTCAGTCCCAATGTGGCTGATCATCCTCTCAGACCAGCTACTGATCGTAGCCTTGGTGAGCCTTTACCTCACCAACTAGCTAATCAGACGCGGGCCGCTCCAATGGCGATAAATCTTTCCCCCGAAGGGCACATCCGGTATTAGCTCAAGTTTCCCTGAGTTGTTCCGAACCAAAGGGCACGTTCCCACGTGTTACTCACCCGTCCGCCACTAATCCCGAAGGATCCGTTCGACTTGCATGTGTTAGGCCTGCCGCCAGCGTTCGCTCTGAGCCAGGATCAAACTCTCAGGTTGAGTTGACATTGACTCCAGCTATTTGACCGAGGGGAAAACCTCAGTCGCGTATCTGGTTTGCATAGTTTCTTGACGAGTTCCCATCACACAATGACCAAGCC
>NZ_JBWKNI010000040.1:0-3606 GCF_059415485.1 Caulobacter sp. GW821-FHT10C03
TGGCGCACGGGATCCACGCCCGTCCGGCGGCGCGGATCGCCGAGACGGCGCGGGGTTTCGCCGCCGAGGTCGCCATCGTGGCCGGCGGCCGCCGAGCCGGCGCCAGGAGCCCGGTTGGGGTGATGGCCCTGGCCGTCAAGCTGGGCGACCACATCTCGATCGTCGCCTCCGGCGCGGACGCTGCCGCCGCCGTGGACGCCGTCGCCGCCCTGATCGAGAGCGGCATGGGCGAGAAGGCCGGCGAGGTCGCGGCCAAGATCGAAGAACCGCCCGTCGTTCTGGCGCCTTCCGAGCCCGCAGAGCCGGGCGTGCTGCGCGGGGTGATGGCCGCGCCGGGACTGGCGATCGGCCAGGCCGTGCGGCTGGCGGTCGAGGCGATCGCCGTCGCCGAAGCCGGCGCCGGCGTCGCCGCCGAGCTGGCGGCCCTGGATACGGCCCTGGACACCGTCCGGGCCCGCATCGCCCAGGCCGCCGAAACCGGCGAGGCCGCCCGCAAGGCGATCCTGGCCGCGCACCTGGCCTTCCTCGAAGACCCCGAACTCACCGCCGCCGCCCGCAAGCTGATCGGCGAAGGCAAGAGCGCCGGCTTTGGCTGGCGGCGCGCCGTCGGCGGCTATGTCGAGGCGCTCAAAGGTCTGGGCGACCGGCGGCTGGCCGAGCGGGTCGATGATCTGATCGACCTGGAGCGCCAGGTGCTGCGGGCCCTGCTGGGCCTGGAGGAGGAGGGCGTGCGCGCCCTGCCGGCCGGGGCCATCCTGCTGGCCGACGAGCTTTTGCCCTCGCAGCTGATGGGCGTGGATCCGACCCGCGTGGCCGGCTTCGCCACCGCTCGCGGCGGCCCCACCTCGCACGTGGCCATCCTGGCCGCGGCCATGGGCCTGCCGGCCCTGGTCGCCGTTGGTCCCGGCGCCCTGGAGATCGCCGACGGGACCGCCCTGATCCTCGACGCCGAGGGCGGGCGCCTGCGCGTCGCCCCCGGGGCCGACGCCCTGGCCCAGGCGCAAAGCGCCATCGCCGCCCGCCACGAGCGCCGCGCCGCCGCCAAGGCCGCCGCTCATGAAGAGAGCACCACGTCTTGCGGGACCCGGATCGAGGTCTTCGCCAATGTCGGCTCGGAGAAGGACGCCAAGGCCGCGACGGCGAACGGCGCCGAAGGCTGCGGCCTGCTGCGCACCGAGTTCCTGTTCCTCGATCGCGAGACCCCGCCCAGCGAGGACGAGCAGGCGGCCCAGTACCAGGCTGTCGCTACCGCCCTCGAAGGCAGGCCGCTGATCGTGCGCACCCTGGACGTCGGCGGCGACAAGGCCGCGCCCTATCTGCCGATCCCGGCCGAGGAGAACCCGGCGCTCGGCCTGCGCGGCGTGCGCGTCAGCCTGTGGCGGCCGCACCTGCTGAAGACCCAGCTGCGGGCCATCCTGCGCGTGGCGCCCCTGGGCCAATGCAAGATCATGGTCCCGATGGTGGGCAGCCTCTCCGAACTGCGCGCCGTCCGCGCCGTGCTGGAGGAGGCCAAGAAGGAGCTGGGGATCACCGACCGCGTCGAGCTGGGCGTCATGATCGAGACCCCGGCCGCCGCCGTCACCGCCGACCTGATCGCCGCCGAGGCCGACTTCCTGTCCATCGGCACCAACGACCTGACCCAATACGTCCTGGCCATGGACCGGGGCAATCCGGAGTTGGCCGCCCGCATCGACGCCCTGCACCCGGCCGTGCTGCGGATGATCGACCAGACCTGCCAGGGGGCGAGCAAACACGGCCGCTGGGTCGGCGTCTGCGGCGGGCTGGCCTCGGACCTGGCCGCCGTGCCGGTGCTGCTGGGCCTGGGCGTCAGCGAACTCTCCGCGACGGCGTCGATCGTGCCGGAGGTGAAGGCCCTGGTGCGCACCCTGGATCTGGCCGCCTGCCGCGACCTTGCCGCCCAAGCCCTGGACCTGACCTCGCCCGAGGCGGTCCGTGACCTGACCAAATCCTTCCAGCAGGCTGGAGCCTGACGCCGATGAAATCGCCGCTCGAAATCCTCCAGCCGCTCGGCCGGGCCCTGATGCTGCCGATCGCGGTGTTGCCGGTGGCGGGCCTCCTGCTGCGCCTGGGCCAGCCCGATCTCCTGAACATTCCCTTCATCGCCGCCGCCGGCGATGCGATCTTCGCCAACCTGGGTTTGCTGTTCGCCATCGGCGTCGCCGTGGGTCTGGCCAAGGAAAACAACGGCGCGGCCGGGCTGGCGGGCGTCGTCTGCTTCCTGATCGCCACCGAAGGCGGCAAGGCCCTGCTGCATGTGCCCGCCGAGGCGACGGCGGGTCTGGCCGAAGCCCACGCCGCCCTGGCCGGGGCGGCCTACAAGGCCAAGGCGCTGTCCAAGCTCAGCGTGCCGATCGGCATCCTGTCGGGGGTGATCGGCGGGCTGTTCTACAACCGCTTCTCGGGCTTCAAGCTGCCCGAGTACCTGGCCTTCTTCAGCGGCCGGCGGTTCGTGCCGATCGTGGCCGGCCTTGCGGGCCTGGTGATGGCTGGGCTGGTGGGCCTGGGCTACGACGCCATCAACGGCGGGGTGGACGCCGCCAGCCGGGCCATCGTCGGCTCGGGGCAGTGGGGGCTGCTGGTCTACGGTTTCCTCAACCGCATCCTGATCGTCACCGGCCTGCACCACATCCTCAACAACATCGCCTGGTTCGTGATCGGCGACTTCCATGGGGCCACGGGTGATCTGCGACGCTTCTTCGCCGACGATCCGACCGCCGGCGGCTTCATGAGCGGCTTCTTCCCGGTGATGATGTTTGGCCTGCCGGCCGCGTGCCTCGCCATGCTGCACACCGCCCGTCCCGAGCGCCGCAAGGCGGTTGGCGGCATGCTCGTCTCCCTGGCCCTGACCTCGTTCCTGACCGGGGTGACCGAGCCGATCGAGTTTTCCTTCATGTTCCTGGCCCCGGCCCTCTACGCCGTGCACGCCATCCTGACCGGCGTCTCCATGGCGCTGATGAACCTCTTGGACGTGAAGCTGGGCTTCACCTTCTCGGCGGGGCTCTTCGACTACATCCTCAACTTCGGCAAGGCCACGCACCCGCTCTTCCTGCTGCCGATCGGGGCGGTCTATTTCGCCGTCTATTACGGCCTCTTCCGGTTCTTCATCGTCCGCTTCGACCTCAAGACCCCCGGCCGTGAGCCGGAGGAGGAAGCCGCCGCCCTCAACGCCGCCCCGGCCCCCAGCGCCGGCGGCCGCGGGGCTGACTTCGTTATCGCGCTGGGCGGCTCGGCCAACCTCGTCAGCGTCGACGCCTGCACCACCCGCCTGCGCCTGATCGTCGCCGACCAAAAGATCATCGATGAGGCCCGTCTCAAGGCCCTGGGCGCACGCGGGATCGTCCGTCCCTCCGACAAGGCCCTGCAGGTGGTGCTGGGCCCCATCGCCGACACCGTCGCCGGCGAAATCCGCCAGGCGGCGGGAGCGGGGGTACAGGCTCCGGCTGTCGTGGCCGTGGCTTCGGCCAAGGCCGCTGACCCGGCCACGGCTCAGGCCCTGCTGCCGGGCCTTGGCGGCGCGGCCAACATCCTCGCCGTCACCGCCTGCTCCAGCCGTCTGCGGCTTGAACTGGTCGATCCGTCCAAGCT
>NZ_JBWKNI010000041.1:0-1843 GCF_059415485.1 Caulobacter sp. GW821-FHT10C03
TGGGTGATCTCGGGGCGGAAGTAGCTGGCCGTGCCGGTCAGGAACATGGCGAACAGGATCCAGCCGGCCAGCAGGCCGAGCCACGCGTGGATCCAGGCCATGGACTGGCGCAGGGCTCGAGCCGGCGGGGCAGGGGCGGGGAAGGTCGACCGAACGTTCACGCTCGGGCTCCCAGCAGCAGCACCGCCGCGCCGGCGACCAGCGCCGAGCCCCAGATCGCGGCCGCCACGATGGCCAGTCGGCGCTCATGGAAGGCCCACAGGCCAAGACCTGCGAAGACCAGGAACGACAGGATCATGCCCCAGGCCGAGGCCTCGGCCGGAGCGATCGGCAGCAGGCGGGCCAGCAGCGAGGCCAGCGCCGCGGCGGCCGCATAGCCGCCGAACAGGGCGGTGAGGGTACGGGCGGTCATCCGCGCCACGCCGGGCCACGCGGCCGCCTGTTTCGCTGATCGATCGTTGTTCACGCACCCTCCGAAAGTTGGCTTGCGCCTAACAACTCGTTTCGATAGTTGCAACTCATTATCAATCTTATCGACAATCTTGACGAGGGTCTGCATGGTCATCCGTTCCAAAACCGCGCGTGGCGCGAACGCCAACGCCGGGGTCTTGCGAGGGCTGGCCGTGACCGTCGCCGCCGCGGCGGCGATGCAGGGGCTGGGCGCGACCGCCGCCTGGGCCGATGACGCCGATAACGACTCCAACACTGTCGAGCGGGTCGAGGTGACCGGCCTGAAGGCGCGCCGCGCGGCCGCCGGCACCAAGACCGAGACCGCCCTGATCGAGACTCCCCAGAGCATCACCGTCATCGACGGCGACGAGCTTTCGCGCCGCAATGTGCAGTCGATCAACCAGGCCCTGGGCTTCGTCGCGGGCGTTTCGCCCAACCAGCGCGGCGGCATGGTCACGCGCTATGATCAGCTGGTCGTGCGCGGCTTCGCGCCAGGCGTCTTCCTGGACGGCATGCGCCTGATCGCTGGCCCCTATTCGACGCCGCAGATCGACTTCAACCGCATCGACCATATCGACATCGTCAAGGGCCCGGCCTCGGTGCTCTACGGCAACTCCACGCCCGGCGGCCTCGTGAACCTGGCCAGCAAGTTGCCGGAAGAGGGCAGCTTCGGACGCATCGAAGGCCAGCTCGGCAACTTCGACACCCGCCGCGCGGCCGTCGACGTCAACGCCCCGCTCGACAGCCAGGGCAAGTGGCTGGGCCGCGTCCTGGCGGGCTGGCAGAAGGGCGACGGCATGACCGAGGGCACCTTCAGCGAGCGCTATCACGTCAGCCCGATGTTGACGTTCGAACCGACCGCCGACACCAGCCTGACCCTGGCGGCGGCCTACCAGCGCTCGCCCAGCGGCGGTGGCTATTCGGGCGTTCCGGCCTTCGGATCGGTGCTGCCCAACCCGTTCGGAAAACTGCCGCGCGATATCAACACCGGCGATCCGGGCTACGAGCGCTACGATCACAAGGCCGGGTCGGTGGCGGCCTTCTTCCGCCACGACTTCAACGAGCACCTGACCTTCCGGTCGAACGCCCGCTTCCAGAACAACAAGCTGTCCTACCGCCAGCTTTATGTCGGCGGCTTCGCCACCACGGGCGTTGGCGCGGCCCGCAACACCGACTATTCGACGATCATCCGGGGCGGTGGCGGCGCCGACGAGGACTTCGACACCCTGACGCTCGACAACCAGATCAGCGCCCGCTTCCAGACCGGCGCGGTCAAGCACCAGGTGCTGGCCGGCTTCGACTACCAGAAAATCACCGGCGAGAACTTCCAGCAGTTCAACACCGGCCAGACCAGCAATCCGCTGACAAGCATCCCCAACCTGTCGCTGTTCGC
>NZ_JBWKNI010000042.1:0-1055 GCF_059415485.1 Caulobacter sp. GW821-FHT10C03
GCGGTGCGCGAGACGGTGGAGGGGATCCTCGCCGACGTGGCGGCGCGGGGCGATGCGGCGGTGCGCGAGCTGTCGGCCAAGTTCGACGGCTGGGACCGCGAGAGCTACCGCCTGTCGCCGGCCGAGATTCAAGGCTGCCTGGACCAGCTGTCGGATCGCGACCTGAAGGACATCGAGTTCGCCCAGACCCAGGTGCGCAACTTCGCCCAGATCCAGCGCGACTCTATGAAGGACGTCGAGGTCGAGACCCTGCCCGGCGTGATCCTGGGCCACAAGAACCTGCCGGTGAACGCGGCCGGCTGCTACGTGCCCGGCGGCAAGTATCCGCTGCTGGCCTCGGCCCACATGTCGGTGCTGACGGCCAAGGTGGCGGGCGTGCCGCGCGTGGTGACCTGCGCCCCGCCGTTCGGCGGCAAGCCGGCCCCGGCCATCGTCGCGGCCCAGGCTCTTGCAGGGGCCGATGAGATCTACACCCTGGGCGGGGTGCAGGCCGTGGCGGCCATGGCCCTGGGCACGCAGACCATCGCGCCGGTCGACATGCTGGTTGGTCCCGGCAACGCCTATGTCGCCGAGGCCAAGCGCCAGCTGTTCGGCCGGGTCGGCATCGACCTCTTCGCCGGCCCCACCGAGACCCTGGTCATCGCCGATGACAGCGTGGACGGCGAGCTCTGCGCCACCGACCTGCTGGGCCAGGCCGAGCACGGCCCCGACAGCCCGGCCATCCTGCTGACCACCTCGCAGAAGCTGGCCGAGGACACCATCGCCTGGGTCGAGCGCCTGCTCCAGATCCTGCCCACAGCCGCCATCGCCCGCCGGGCCTGGGAGAGCTTCGGCCAGGTGATCCTCGCGGGTAGCGACGAGGAGATGGTCGAGATCGCCGACAAAATCGCCTCCGAGCACGTGCAGGTGATGACCAGGGATCCGGACTATTTCCTCAAGCACATGACCAACTATGGGGCGCTGTTCCTGGGGCCGCGCACCAACGTCTCGTTCGGCGACAAGGTGATCGGCACCAACCACACCCTGCCGACCAAGCTGGCGGCCCGCTACACCGG
>NZ_JBWKNI010000043.1:0-904 GCF_059415485.1 Caulobacter sp. GW821-FHT10C03
TCACCTACAACTACGACTACGCCTATCCGATCGCGCTGGACCTGGACGGCGACGGGCTGGACCTGTCGGCGGTCGACAGCTCCAGCGTGGTGGTCAAGACGGCCGGCGGCGGGATTTCGCGGATCGGCTGGGTGGGCCCGAGCGACGGCTTCCTGGCGGTCGACCGTAACGGCGACGGGGCGATCAACCAGCTGTCGGAACTTTCGTTCGTGCAGGACAAGCCGGGCGCGACCAGCGACCTGGAAGGCCTGCGCACCTGGGACAGCAACGGCGACGGCTTGCTCGACAAGAACGACAAGGACTTCTCCAGGATCCTGCTGTTCGTCGACGCCAACCAGAACGGCCGCTCGACGGCCAAGGAACTGCGCACGCTTGAACAGGCCGGGATCGCGGCCATCAACCTGGGCGGCCTGGCCACCGGCCAGACCCGCGACCAGACCACTGAAAGCTTCGTGCAGAACACGATCAGCTTCATCTGGGCCGACGGCCGCACGGGCGAGGGCTACGACGTGGCCCTGGCGCGGCGGGTGCTGGGCTCGGAGGGGCTCTACGCTGGCGACTACCAGGCCGAGTGGGGCGCGGCCGACGAAGACGGCGAGCTTGGCCAACTGGCCAATGATCCGAAGACGGCGGCCAAGGCCGCGCGGATCAGGGCCCGCAAGGGCCTGCTGGACGCGATCGGAGCCAGCTACAACGAGGTCAAGGCCGCCGCCCAGCTGGACTTCAGCGATCACGACCGCGTCGACGCGACCATCGCCCAGCGCTGGACGAAGATGAGCGCCTCGGAAAAGGCCAGCTGGCTGACCGGCCAGCAGCCGAGCGGCAAGGTCCGGCTGATCTCGACGCAGCAGGCCCAGGCTAACGACCTTAACGCCGCTGCCAAGGCGCGCCAGGACGTGGTCGA
>NZ_JBWKNI010000044.1:0-797 GCF_059415485.1 Caulobacter sp. GW821-FHT10C03
GGCGAGAACTTCCAGCAGTTCAACACCGGCCAGACCAGCAATCCGCTGACAAGCATCCCCAACCTGTCGCTGTTCGCGCCAACCTATGGCGGCACGCTGCCCAGCATGGACCTTACCGTCCTGTCGACGGCCTATGTGAACACCTACAGTCGCCGCGAGCAGAAGGGCCTCTACGCCCAGGACCAGATGACCATCGGCCGGCTGCAACTGATCGCCAGCGGTCGCTACGACTGGTACGAGCAGGTCACCGACAACAAGAAGAACAACACCTCCAGCACGCTGGAGCAGAACGCCTTCACCATGCGGCTGGGCGGGCTCTACGACCTGGGCGCGGGCCTGGCGTCCTATGTCAGCTATTCGGAATCCTTCGAGCCCCAGGCCGGCACGACCTGGCAGGGCGAAGCCTTCGTGCCCGTCACCGGCCGCCAGCTGGAGGGTGGCCTGAAGTACCAACCCAAGGGCACCTCGGCGCTATTCACCCTGGCCGCCTACCAACTGGAGCGACGCAAGGTTCCGGTCGCCGACCCGCAGGCCGGCACGAACGGCGTCCCGGCCAATTCGCAGATCCAGATCGGCGAGGTTCGCGTGCGCGGAGTCGAGCTGGAGGGCCGGGGCGAGGTCTCGCGCGGCCTGAACGTGGTTGCCGCGCTCAGCTACACCGACGCGATCATCACCCAGGGCGCGCCGGCCATCGCGGCCACGGCCACCAACAGTGGCACCCCGACCACCACGGGCACCCGCCAGTTGGGCGTGCCGAAGTGGGGCGGCTCGACCTTCGTCTCCTACGACCTGGGCCG